>DUZK01000007.1 GCA_013349495.1 Deltaproteobacteria bacterium | reverse complement strand
TTGATAATGTCTTTAAAAGAATAAAAGGCTTTCTTTCCGCTCCTTTCAGGAGAAATGAGATTAATCCTTACCCAGTACTTTAATTGGTTGATAGTCGCCCGGGTCAATCTTTGAACCAGATTTGTCGGGTAAATCTTTTGCATCTGTTTTTTTGGATGAAAAAAGTGGATTTTTTGTAAATTTTTAAACTAATATATTCAAAAAAGAGACGCCCGTCAATATCGTTTCAGCATCGCTTCAGCTTCTGCCCGGATTTCGTTTCTAAGAGATTCCGGCTCCAGTACCAACGCTTTCGATCCCCAATTCATGATCCAGAATTTGATCTCCTCGGTACCGGCAACCTCGGCCGTGAACAATATGGAGCCGTCTTTCTGTTTCTCGATGGTCTGGGTATCGTGCCATATCTTTTCCGAAATATATTCGGCGATTTCCGCATCGAACCATATCCTAACCGTTGCCGGTTCGCCATGAAAAACACCGAAACTGGATCGCATGAATGACTCAAAGTCGAAGCTTTCGGGAATTTCAAAGACTTCCTCGGTTTCTTTAAGGCTCTTGATGCGATCCAGGGCGAAAATTCGAATATCGTCTCGGAATCTGCAATATCCGATGAGATAAAAGGTCCCATCGAAAAACCATATCTTATAAGGGGCGACTTCCCGCTCTAATGCTTCCTTCCGGCTCATGGTGTAATAGACCATCCGGATAAACCGCTGATGGACCACCGCCTCGTTGACCTGCTCAATGATCTCTTTATATTCACCATACGGTTTGTAGGGCGTTTGGCCCACTTCGAGACTGTTCTCGATCCGGGTCAGATATTGAATATAATCCTGGGACAATGTCGTTTTGATTTTTTGGAAAAGGGTCTCCAAAGAATCATAGAACACCGTATTCTTGAGGAATTTTATCATGTTCCGGCTGAAATAGAGGGCCATTAACTCCGTTAAACTAAACGGGATCGGAATCTGACGCTTTGCCGTGTCGATAAGCGACCAGTAGTTTCTATTATCGATACGTTCTCTGAAAAGCGGAAATCCCCCTACTTGAAGGGCTTCGAGATCCCGATACACGGTTCGGGGGCGGCATCCAAGCTCGTCGGCAAGTTCCGGCGCTGTCTTGCCGGCATGTGAAGACATTAGGGTTTGTATTATCTTCCACTGCCGTCCCAGTTGATCCCCACGTGCCATAAGCTCCTCACCGCCTAAACTATATCGCCCAATTTATCCTCAACTATATCTAAAAAACTGGAAGCGTAAAATAGTGTGAAGTGACTAAAATGATCCAGAGTGCCTAAAATTGAGGCATTCTATCGATTTTATATGAAGCCGGAGCAATATATTCATAGACTTTAGCGCACTTCAAACTTTAGCTCATTTATAATTTCAATAATTTATATGCCACGGTAAATTTTAAAAAAAAATAAAAAAATTTCATCCGGTGTGACCGTATCTGACACACCGGTATTTTATAGTGGGCACCGGAAATTGAACACGGTCATCATCGCCAATGACAATTTAAGAAAGGAGAGGGAAAAATGACAAATGAAGTAACTTACTTAACCTACCAGGATATTTATGAATACCATGGACATACCGCCATTGTGCTGACTCGAAAACAGGGGGGGAAAACGCTTTGGAGGGATGAGATTCTCTTCAATTCGGTGGAAGAGGCCGATGAATATTTTAACAGCAACTGTTGTGCGGGAGAAGCATGATGGAACATCTAAGAGTTATCGGGTTCGGATACTTTGGAAAACCGGAAACCGTGATGCGGGTGTTTGAAAAAACGGTTGAAAACTACACCGTTTCATATGAAATACCACGCCTTTCCAGTTTTGAGACCGGAGGTGCTTTATACCGGATCAACGGGTTTTCCCTCGGGTTTGATGAAAAAGCGTTGAGTTTATCCATATTTGCCGCTGATGCGGATCACAATCGGAGAACCTATAAACATTTGGTTCCCGTTCGAAAAAACCGTCTGAACTGATTTGACGGATTTCGACTCTTTGATTGCTCACAAACTGTGGTTTGATCAATACAGCAAAAACCATTCCGTTTTGCTGTAGCTGGATTTCTATATTTTATTAACGATTTTTGGTGTCAGGTGTCAGTGTTCAGGTTATCAGTTCTCCGGTTTTTCCTTTCTGAAACCTGACACCCGAAACCTGAAACTTCATCTTTTTTCAAATGTGACATCATAGAAATAAATGAGAAAGATATTATCTGTGTATACCTGCCCGCCATCTCATTCGCTCAGGTGAAGAAGGCGGGTCTGCGCAAACCTGCGTCCTATTTAATTTGAATTTTCTAATAGGTGGACTTTTTTCTTGATAAAGGGATGGGAAATATGATTTTGTTCGCAAGGCGGCGGTTGGTGATAATTCATGCTATTTGGGAGCGGTTAATAGAGCGATTCTTTACCTATAAATATGAAAGCAGCAACCAAACATGTGGTTTGTCGGCAGGAAAAAGCGGAGCAAAATCGCTGCTTGTCCTGCGGCACCACCGAGAATATGACAAGGCGCAAATATTGCTCCATCGACTGCCGTCAGCGACTCCGGCATCAGCTCGATATTCGAACCGGCTTGCTCCGGGCACTCAATACCCGTTATGCCACTTTCTATTTTACAGATTATTTGCTTGTCCTTGACGTCCTCCCCTACAGTTCCCCTCAAATCTTCAGCTATTTGTATCCTCGCTCTTCCCGGTCTAAACCGGTAGATGATTTCAGCAGAATGGCCAATCATCTGGGAAATGCATGGTGGGATGAAGTGAAAAGAACCCGCAAACGATACCTGGCCTCACAACACTTACTGGAAAGCGCCAATCGAAACCATAAAGGAATCGATTCGATCAGACCCATAGAAATAAAGAACCCGTCCCAGGTTGGAAGCTCCGTGATTCACTTGAAATTAAGCCGGTCTCAGCTTGAAAAACCAGGTTTGTCGCAGGTCGTCAAAAAGGCTTACCGACGCCAGGCCATGAAACACCACCCGGATCTGGGCGGAGATGCCGACTCATTTCGCAAGATTCACGAGGCGTATGTGCAGTTGATCAACTGGGCCGAAAACCCCACATTTATCAGACGGCGCGGTTTTCCGGACAAATGGTTTTATGAAGGAGACCGAAACCGATGGATTCAACCCACCCCCTGCAAACCGAATAAATAAGACAATCGATTATTTTCCGTCCAATACTTGCCTGATTGTTTTCGCTATCTCAACCATCACGATGGGCTTCATTACATACGCTCGTATACCGATCTCTTTTGTCTGTTCTTCATCGATTTTATCACTGTATCCCGTACATAGAATAATCGGGATATCCGGCCGTATTTTCAAGATCTCCTCAGCCAACTTTTTACCGTTCATATGAGGCATGGTCATATCGGTGATTAACAGATCAAATTGGGTCGGATCCAATTGAAATAACTCAATCGCTTCAACGGGACTTGTTTTCGACTCACACATATAGCCTAATCGTTCAAGCATTTGCTTACCTATTTTTACGATCGCCGACTCATCATCAATAAGGAGAATCCGCTCATTCCCCCGCGGAAGGGCTTCAGGCGCTTCAACGGTAATTTCTTTTTCTAAAGCTTCAACAGCCGGAAACAAAACATGAACGGCCGTGCCTTTCCCCGGCTCACTTTCGATCGATATTTCCCCCCCATGGTTTTTAACAATACCATGTACTACCGCCAGACCCATCCCCGTGCCTTTATTGACTTCTTTCGTCGTAAAATAAGGATCAAATAATCGATCCTTGATTTCAGGCTCGATACCAGATCCCGTATCGCTGACAGAGAGGATAACATGCGGACCGGGTTTCAGGCCCTGATATTGTTTCACCGCGGATTCATCAAGTTGTACATGTGTTAAACTGATTTCCATTATACCACCTTCTTCCTCCATCGCATGCGCTGCATTGGTGCACAGATTTATCATCACCTGATGGATTTGAGTCGGATCCCCCGAGATGGCATCTGCCTGAACAGATAAATTCTGGCGGATTTCAATGCTCGACGGAATCGATGATCTGAGAAACCTTACGGATTCTTTGATAAGGGGCGCGATTCTTATTGGTTTTCGTTCATGCTCTGTTTTTCGACTGAAGCTCAAAAGCTGTCTAACCACATCCTTTGCTCTGAGTCCGGCTTTTTTTATCTCTCGCATATTGGAATGCGCCGGATTCCATTCCGGTACATCATCCATCGCCAATTCCGTATTACCGAGAATTATACTGAGAATATTGTTAAAATCATGAGCGATGCCGCCGGCAAGCGTGCCGATGGCTTCCATCTTATACATCTGACGCAATTGTGCCTCATACTCGGCTTTTCCCTTTTCAGCTTCAATTCTATCGGAAATGTCTCTGATTGCAGAGATGCGAGTTGCCTGACCTTTCCAGTTAAAATGGCTTCTTGATATTTCGACAGGGAAAACAGTTCCATCCTTTTTACGATGATATCGTAAAGGAATTTTATCTCTCCCTTCATCTATTGATTTAAGGGTTTCTTCGGGTTCGGCGGAAATATCTGTATTCTTCATCTTTAGAAGCTCATCTCGTGTATACCCGTAAAGCTCTATTCCAGCATTATTCACTTCCAAAATCTGGTCATCGTCTCTGCGAACCAAAAGGATCACATCCGACTCCAATTCAAATAAAAGTCGGTATTTTTCCTCAGATTCTCGCAATTCGTCTTCCACGAGCTTTCGCTTTGTGATGTCAATCTCATGTCCCATGATTGCCGGTTTGCCTGCATACATAATGGGATTACTCACCATAATTTCGTGCCAGACAACTTGTCCATTCTTATGGAGCCTCTTTATTTCGTATTGTGTAGAAACTTGTTCGCCTTTTAACCTTTTGTGAGCTCTTTTCTTGATTAGATCTCTCTGATCCATATGGATCAAATCAAAGTGGTTCATTCCGAGCAGTTCGTCTGAATTATATCCATGCATTTTGGCGAATTTATCATTAACGTAAACATATTTGTCATCTTGGTGAATGAAAATGCCTGCGATGGAGTTTTCAGTAAGGGTTTTGTATTTCAATTCTGATTCCCGCAACGCCTCTTCTGCCCGCTTGCGATCGGTGATATCCGACAGTGAACCGACAATTGCCACGGTCTTTCCATCTTCTACGATCGGTGATTCCCGCACCTCGGCAATGATTTTTCGGCCTTTCTTGCCAATCAGTTCCAGTTCGTAAGGTTTTTGCCGCTTTCCGGTTTTAATAGCTTCCGCGGTTAATTCAAACCCTATTTCGTTGATGGGATTATCCGTAGCGAACCTCGTCCATTGGATCATGGCTTCTTCAGATTCACACTGAAGAAATTCGCGGCACTGAGGACTAAGGTATGTCAATTCGTGCTCCGCCGTGTGGGAATAAAAGAGATTGGAGCTGTGTTCAATGATGTTCCGAAGTTTCTCCTCGCTTTCTCGCAATCTTTCCTCGGACTGCACCCGTTCGGTAATATCGGTATAAATAACGACAATTCCAGTAATGGTACCGTCTATCATGATGGGGGATCCGGCTGCGATCACGCGCAAAGGCGTACCGTCTTTTCGATACCGCACCGTTTCAAACGCATCCACCCTTTGTCCAAACAGCACTTTACGGGTTATGCCGGTGGCCTCGATGTGATGTTCTCCGCGTGCCACCAGATCGTCCAGTCGAACACCGATCGTCTCTTCGGGGGCATAACCGAACATATTGACGGCTCCGGGATTCCAGTCGATGACCCGGTGTTCCGAATCCAGGGTCACGATGGCGTCGGGCGCGTGGTACAGCACCGATTCAAGAAACATCTGGCGCTTGAGGCTCTCTTCCCGGATACGATTGCGCTCAAATTCAACTCTTTCTAATTCTTGGACGCTTCTTTCCAATTCCTCATAGGTCGGTTTTGCAGCCATAATTGCATCCTCCAGACCATCAAAGACGTCTGCTTAACGGATGAACTCGATAACTTCATCCAGGGGTTTTCGTTTGCTGCCTCCCGGGGCTTTAGATGCACGGCCCAAAGCGACAAAAGCCGCCATGGACCAAGGGGGTCGAATACCCAGGCAATTTTCAATTTCGTGACGGGCGATATTGGGAGCAACCATCCAGCAGGCGCCGTAACCCATCATGTGCGACGCCAGAAGGATATTCTGAATCATGGCTGAAATGGTTTGGATATCCGGCCGCATACGCAAGCAGTCGATTTCCGCTTCCGAATAACCGTTTTCCTTGAGAAGATCGTCTATGGCGCTGCGATACGGTTGGGTCAAAAACACCAGCACCACCGGTGCGCCGGCAAAAAGAATGGAGCCATGCCGGTTACGATACCGCTCCGGGTTTTCTTTTCCCGCTCGCTTGGCCAGGGATTCCAATTTTTCCTGAATGAGTTCTTTAATCTCGTTTTTCTTTGAATGGTCCGTGAGCACCAGGCAGCGCCAATCCTGGCGGTTTCCGGCATTGGGAGCAAGTGTTCCGATGGCAACGATCTTGCGGATGTCTTCTTCGGGGATCTCTTCATCCGTAAAATAACGGACACTGCGCCGGCCTTCAAAAACTTCGGTAAACTCCATATGATCACCTCCAGAGATAGGATTAATAAATCATTTGTATTTATTCCTTTTTGCGGATCCCTGAAATACAGTATGAGCGGTGATGCGATCAACTCACGGGTTCGGGATGAAAACACTCCACCAGGTGATCCTTTTCAACGACCGGCTGGGGCGCTTCACGGGAACACCGCTGGTCCGCCTTGGGGCAGCGAGGATGGAATGTGCATCCTGGCGGCGGATCGATGGGATTGGGATAGGTGATCCCCAAGTGGGTTTCCGGCAGCCCCAGGTGCGGGTTCGGGGTCAGTACCGAGGTCAACAGCGCCTGGGTGTAAGGGTGACGGGGATTTCTAAAAAGCGCCTGGGTGTCGGCCTCTTCCACGATCCGGCCCAGATACATAACCGCCACTCGGGAGGCCATGTGCTGTACCACCGCCAGGTTGTGGCTGATCAGAATATAGGTCAGGCCGAATTCCTTTCTTAGATCGATCAGCAGGTTCAATATCTGGGATTGGACCGATACGTCCAGTGCAGAGGTCGGCTCATCACAGAGAACCAGATCCGGATGCATGATCAGGGCTCGGGCCACGGCAACCCGCTGCCGCTGCCCCCCTGAAAGTTGGTTCGGGTAATTGTACTTCAATCGAGGGGCCAATCCCACCACCCCCATGATTTCGTCGACCTGTTTGTGCCGGTCCGAAGCGCCGTCGACCTTCAGTGCCCGAAGGGGCAGCGTGATGATGGAGTATATGTTTTTTCTGGGATTCAGCGAAGAGTAGGGATCCTGAAAGATCGGCTGGATGTTGCGCGCGATGTGTTTACGGGATACGGATGAGACCGGTTTTCCGTTCATGTAAATCTCACCGCCGGTGATGTCTTCCAGTCTGAGGATCATCTTGGCCATTGTGCTTTTGCCACAGCCCGACTCACCAACCAGTCCCAGCACGGACCCCCGCTTGACGGAAATGGATACCCCGTTTACGGCGTGCAGCGACCGTTTCCCCTTGAAGGTCCCGGCCGAAACCCGATAGGTCTTTCTGACGTCGACGGTTCTGATGATCGGCTCATCCATATCAGGCACGATTCCATTCCACGGCACAGGCTTCAGGGCTCAGCAGACAGCGATAGGCCCGCCCCGGTGATATCTCGATTAAACGCGTTTCCGTTCTTGCACAATCGGGCGAGGCACTGGGGCAGCGGTTGCGGAAGGAGCATCCGGTCAGCTCGCCGATGGGCGTCGGCACCATTCCCGGAATGGAGCCGAGCTTCTCTCCCGGTTTGGTTTTACCCGGAACGGGGATGCAGTCCATCAAGCCTCGGGTGTAAGGATGGATGGGGTTATCGAAAACCTCCTCGGTGGTTCCGGTCTCCACCACCTCGCCGCAATACATGACGGCGAGCCTGTCGGCCGTCCGGGAAACGACGCCCAGGTCATGGGTGATGAGTATCAACCCCATCTCGAATTCCTGCTGAAGTGATGCCAGAAGACTCAGGATCTGTGCCTGAATGGTCACATCCAGGGCCGTGGTCGGTTCATCCGCGATAATCAGGCTGGGCCCGCACATCAACCCCATGGCAATCATCACCCGCTGCCGAAGGCCTCCGGAAAGCTGATGCGGATATTGCTTCAATCGGCTCTCCGCAGCCGTGATGCCGACCTTTTCCAAAAGAAATACGGCACGGTCCCTGGCCTCCGCCGTTGAGACCTTACGATGCTGCAGGATGGCTTCTTCGAGCTGGTTTCCGATGGTGTAACACGGATCCAACGATGTCATGGGCTCCTGAAAGATCATGGCCATCTTGTTGCCGCGGATATCGGCCATCTTGGAATCATCGATCTTCATGAGATCACGACCCTCGAAGGAGAGCACCTCGGCCCGTCGCACTCCCTTCCTGGGAAGCAGGTTCATGACGGCCAGGGCGGTCATGGATTTCCCGCAGCCGGATTCCCCGACCAGCGAGACCGTCTCCCCCTGATTCACATGGAAGGAAACGTTGCGCACGGCATGCAGCATGCCCGCCGGAAGCGGAAGGTCCACATACAGGCTTTTGACCTCCAGCACAGATTTCATGTCCGGCCCTCCGGTGCGGTGACATCGCGGATCCCGTCTCCCAGCAGATTCATGCCCAAGACCAGGATAAACAGCGCAGTTCCCGGGATCGTAATCAAGTAAGGGAAGAAGAGCATGAACTCTTTACCCTCCGAGATCATGAGTCCCCAGGAGGGCGTGGGCGGCTGGACCCCCATACCGAGGAAGGAGAGGGCAGCTTCGAGTAAAATAGCCCGTCCGATCTCGAGGGTGGCCACCACCACCAGGTTGTCGGCGAGATTGGGAAGAATTTCCGTCAACAGGATGCGAATCGTCGAACATCCGGCGGCCTGGGCGGCGGCCACGTAATCCTGAGACCGGATCTGCTGGGTGGATGCCCGGATTACCACCGCAGCCCTCGCCCAGATCAGAAAGCCTAGAGCGACAATCACCACCGTCATGGAGCCGCCGATCAAAACCACCACGGCCAGAGCTACCAGAACCGCCGGCAGAGCCAGCCGCACTGTGACAAGAAAGCTGACCACCATATCCACCGTTCCACCGAAATACCCGGCCAGAATCCCCATGGTGGTGCCGATGGTCACAGCGATCAGCATGATGGAAAACCCGATGATAAGCGATATACGGCATCCGTAGACCACCCGGCTCAGGTAATCCCGTCCCAGGTTGTCGGTCCCAAGCGGGTGATCCCAGGTTCCTTTTTCATGCCAGAAGGGCGGAATCAGCCGCTTGCTCAAATCCTGAGCGTACGGATCGTGCGGGGCCAGAACCGGTGCAAAGACGGCAACCAAAAAAGTCAAAAGTACCGCGATCCCTCCGATGATGAGACCTTTGTGCCGCCGCATCCTTCTTCGGATGACTTGGCCGGGACTGGGGAAAATGACCGTTTCTCCCAGTCCGGCATCGAGGATTTTTGAAATTGGTGCGGATGTTGCCATAGCTTATTTCACTCGAATGCGCGGATCCAGAAATGCGTTGATGATGTCGGACAGCAGGGTCAATGCCACAAATATCATGGACAGCAGCAGCACGATCGCCTGCACCACCGGAAGATCCCTCCGGCCGATGGACTCCCAGGCCAGATATCCGATGCCGTGGAGTGCAAATACCGATTCGATGACGATGGAACCGCCCAGCATGAACCCCAGCTGCACCGCCGCAAGGGCCACCACCGGGATGATGGCGTTTCGAAGTGCGTGCTTGAACAGCACCTTTCCCCACCGGAGCCCCTTGGCCCTGGCGGTCCGGATATGGTCCGATGAGAGCACCTCCAGCATTCCCGATCGGGTCAGCCGCATGAACGCCGGAATCCCGTAGTAGCCGAGAGCGATGGTGGGCATGATATAGTGGGCGAAGCTGTCCGTGCCGGATATGGGCAGCAACCGCAGCCAGACGCCGAGTACGATGATCATGATCAGCCCGAACCAGAAAGAGGGCATGGCCTGCCCCATGACCGATATGCTCAGCGCAATCCGGTCGATCCAGGTATTCGGCCGGATGGAAGCCAAAACCCCCATGGGAATGGAGACCGCCACCGCAAAGATAAGGGACATCACCCCCAGCTTCAGGGTCACCCCGATGCGGTCGCCGATGATCCGGGTCACTGGTTGCTGGAAATAGGGGGATTCGCCGAAATCGGCCTGCAATGCCCGGTGCGCCCAGTCCAGATACTGGATGACGAGCGGTCGATCGAACCCGTATTGTATCCGAATGAACTCGATCTGCTCCGATGTCGCGTTCTCTCCGGCCAAGGCAATGGCCGGATCGCCGGACAGCCGGATCAGCATGAAACTGATAATCGAAACCGTTATCGCCACCAAGGCGGCCAGGCCCAAACGCTTGAGGGTATAGACAATCATCGAAGTGGTACTGCCTCGTTTCGCAAGTCCGGGTGCGGTCCGGTTCGAACCGCACCCGGGGTGCAGACTATTTCCATTTGCTCATGTAAAATCGGGGAATTTCATCCGGCCATGCCTTAAAATCGAGCTCTTTGCTGAAGGCGTAGTTGGCCACCCAGGTAAAGAGCGGAACCGTGTATGCCTGCTCGGTGATTTTTTGGAGCGCCTTCTTGTAGTTTTCCTTGCGTACGGCCGGATCGATGGACGTATCCCCTTTATTGAGCCATTCCATCACCTGCGGATCCCGGATGACGTCGTCGCCGGTTCCTTTGTACCAGTTTCCCACAAACGCCGATATGTCATAGACGGAATTGGAGCCCCAGGTCCAGAAAGCCATCGGGACCTTCCGGGCGCGACCAATTTCACGCAGCGCGGAATACTGCATGTACTGCAGCTTGGCCCGGATGCCCGAATCGCGAAGGTAATTGACCACCGCCTCCGCATAAGGCCGGTCCCGATAGGCGTGCAGATCGACGTCGAGTCCGTTGGGGTACCCGGCTTCGGCCAGAAGCTTTTTGGCCTTCTCCGGATTGTAGTCGTATTTGGTTACCCCCTCCTCTGTGCAGCCGAACTGCTTCGGATAGCAGGTCGTATGGACCACCTTGGAGTCTCCTCCCACCAGGTTCTTGACGATGGCTTCCCGATCGATCGCATGGGCCACGGCCTTCCGGACTCTGATATCGGTAAACGGTGTTTTCACTTGCGGACTGTCGAGCAGAAAGTAAAGGAAACCGACCCGCATGGTTTCAGCGGCCACCACATCGATGTTCGGCATCTGGGCCAGCTTTTCGGCCTGATCCTTGGGGATGTGCCAGATCCAGTCCAGGCCGCCGGTCATCAGTTCGGCCATCTTGGTGTTGGCCTCGGGGATGGTCCGCTGGCGGATGGTGCCGATGACGGGCTGCCCTTTGGGGCTTTCTTTGAAATAGTTCTCGTTTTTCTTCATCACGATCTCTTTGCCCGGCGTGACCTTGACGACTTTGTAGGGGCCGGTTCCGATGGGTGCGACACCGAACTCTTTCATGCCCACCTTCTGATAATACTCGTCCGGATAGATCATGACCGGGCCGGCGAGAAACTCGAATGCGGCCGGGGTCGGGTCCTTAAGGTTGATCTTAACCTTGTAGGGCCCGAGCTTTTCGGCGTTTTTGATCCATCCCACATACTGGTATACCTTGACCTTGTTTTCCGGGTTGCTCATGTGGTTCAGGGTAAAGACCACGTCGTCGGCGTCGAACTTTTCGCCGTTGTGGAAGGTGATCCCTTCGCGGAGCTCGAACTCCATGGTGACGCTGTCGATCCATTTGAAGCTCTTGGCAAGACACCCCTTGTATTCGCCGCTTTCCGGGTCACGATGGATCAGCCTGTCGAAGATGTGCCTCCCCAGAATGACCCCCTCCCGGGCGGTCTGGTAATACAGGTTCAAGGTTTCCAGCTCTTTTTCCCAGGCGATGTTCAGCACATCGTCCTTTTTGCCCGCCCAGACCGGAGCGGCTATCCAGGCGAAAGTGATGACCAGAATAAAGCCGATCCACCCAATCCTCTTAAGTTTTGAACCCATCATGCTAACCTCCTTTGCCAATAATTGTTGGGATTGATCCCAAAGTTACCACCTCCCCCTCGACCCGGTGGTCGAGAGTCCGATTACCAAATAGAACCGGTCAGCCCCATGAATATGACCCGGCTGGTCCGGTTTTTTGTAAAGTCTTGCAGTAATCCGTATCCGTATCCCTGTAGACGTGTCGAACGTTTCAAACATTGTGATTAAATCCGGGACAGCTCGTAAAAAAGCGTTGCGCTGGTTTTAATCCCCTTGATGAAAAGATCAAGGTCAAAATTTTCGTTCGGCGCATGATTCATTTCATCCGGGTTGCCGTAAGGGATGGCGATCAGCGGCACATTCAAATAATCGTCGAAAAACGCCAGCGGCACGGTACCGCCGCCGGATGGAAGCACCACCGGTTCCTTGCCGTGCACTTTTCGTGCGGCTTCGATAAAGGCCGGCGCATCCGGGTTGTCCAGCGGGGTGCGTCGCGGGCCGCAACAGCCGAGCATCTTCAGGTCGAAATCGCCGAAGCCCTCCGTTTCCATGTGGCGCTTGAATTTTTCGAAGATATCGACCGGGTCCTGGTTTTTGACAAGGCGCATGTCGATCTTGACCCGGGTCTTGCAGGGGATGATGGTCTTGGCCCCCTCGCCGCCGTATCCGGATGCGTATCCGGCGATGTTGAGCGACGGCACCAGCGTCGTCGTTTCCCAGAAACTCACATCGTCGGTGATATTGAACCGTTTGACCTTGAGATCGTCCAAGCTGGCTTTTTCGTTAAACGGTATTTCAGCCAGGACCGCCTTTTCCGCGTCGGTTACCGGCAGGACATCGTCGTAGAATCCTTCGATGGTCACCCGGCCGTTATCATCCTTGAGGCCGTTGAGGAATCGAATCATCCGCCAGTTCGGGTTCGGCAACGCTTCGGCGTAGTGACCGGAATGAACGTCTCGACCGGCCTCCCGGTGGTTAATCTCAACGTAACACATTCCCCGATTGCCGAAAGAGACTTTGGGTCTGCCCGAGGGGTGGATCGGGCCGTCCGAGTAGAATCCGATGTCGGCCTTGAATTTGTCTCCTGTTGTCCGGATAAAGCGGTCCAGATTGGGGCTTCCGATCTCCTCCTCCGGGTCGAACATGAATTTGAGGTTTACAGGGAGCGTGCCGCCGGTTTTAAGGATGGCTTCCACCGCCTTGAGGTGGGCGAACATCTGCCCCTTGTTATCGGCGGTGCCGCGTCCGTACATCCTGCCGTTTCGAATGGTGGGCTCGAACGGAGGGGAATCCCAGGCGTCGAGGGGTTCGGGCGGCTGAACGTCGTAATGACCGTAGACAAGCAGCGTTTTTGAAGCGCCCGGAGAGCTTAACTCGCCATAAATCAGCGGCGGGTTCGTATCGCCGCCCATGGGCATCACCTCGTAACCGATGCCCACCTCCTCCATCATTTGGGTCAACAGCGTTGCACAGTCTTCGATGCCGATACCCTGGGAGCTGATGGAGGGCTGTTTTACGAATGTTGCCAGCTCATCGATGAATCGTTGGGAGTGCTCATTGATATACGAATAGATCCGGTCCATAGATCATTCTCCCTAAATTTTTAAGCGGGTGAATCGTTTTTCAGCAGGGTTGGAATCAGGGTTTGCCTGCAAGTAACATAATTTTGAACTCGCTTGCTTCATTTAAGACACGCAGCCCCTGCAACGTCAAAAATATGATCCTTTGCGAATAACATGCTGCTGATAATCCTGTCAATACTGCTCAATATGAACACCAGGGTAACCGCATGTGGATTCCGTGTTCAGAAATAATCCTTTTGGAACTGCAAATTAACACATAAATTTCAAATGCGTCTGCCCTGCGGTTATTCCAACCATCACTTGACTTGCAGACTTGATGTAATTACAATAGTTACTGAAATATTCTAAAGCAAATCGAGTCGTTTTCGAGGTGTCAAAGATGGAAAAACAAATTCGGGCTAGAGATATCAAGTTGGTTCCTATCGGAAATTCCAAAGGTGTGCGTCTTCCCAAGGAACTCATTCAAAAATATGGACTTGAAAACTCACTCTTACTCGAAGAAACCGATACCGGTATCCTTCTCCGCAGCAAAGATGATAAAAAGCTTTCTTGGGCAGAGACCTATAAAGCAATGGCAAAAGAAACTGAAAACTGGGATGATCTTGATGTGACACTCCTCACTTCACCCCCAATGGAGAACCCGCCTTCAAGTCATTTGCGCCGGCAAAGAAGCTGAAATTGCAGTCGATCAAATACGAACAATTAGTAAGCGGCGTTTAAAACAAAAGATTGATAAATTGTCATCGGAAAATGCGGCTCAACTGCGACGACTCATCACCGAAATGTATGGGGAGTAAATTTTAGCCAGGCTAATCTATTTCCCGGAATTTGGGATTTGCTACGGTGAAGACGATTGTGAGTATGGTCAGCATCACACCGCTCAACAAGAGGGCGTTGGGAGTTCCGATCCATTCGGCAATGGCGCCGAAAGGGAGCGTACTTAACGGCATGGCCCCGAAGCTCATCATGGCGATGCTCATAATCCGCCCGCGCATTGCATCGCTTGAGTAGGTCTGCAAGAGGGTCATGTTGAGGGCCATAAAGACAGCGCTCATGAAACCGACAAGAAAAAGAAACGGCATGGCCACGGCATAAGCGGTGGATGCTGAAAAAAGCGCCATACCGCCGCCCCATAAGGCTCCGATTATCAAAAGCCATGTGCCCCTGTGATTGAGATTGCGTATGGCCGCCAGAATCAAGGTTCCCACCAAAGATCCGCTTCCCATAATCATCATCAAAATTCCCAGACTATCGGCCTCCACCTGCAATGCCTCACGGCCCCAGGCCGGCAGCAGAACAATCAGTGAAAAACCGAAGAACACTGGCATAAACAGTGTGATGATGAGACCCCGAAGGGTTGAATCCTTCACGGCATATTTTAATCCTTCTCGAATATCTTTTGTCATGCTTTTGCCGTCTGCGGATACAGACCTATTATAAGTTCGTATCATGGCCAAAGAAAAAAAGGAGAAAATGTAGCAACCGGATATAATATAGAACACACCGGCCGTATCGATATACACGATGAGGATTCCGGCCAATGCCGGTCCGATGGTGCGGGTCAGATTGGTTCCGGAGTTGTTCAAGGAGACGGCATTCATCACATTATCCTTGGGCACCAGATCTGAAATAAGGGCCTGCCGGCTGGGCATATTTATCGCCATGAGCGATCCATTGGCAAAACCGATAACGATTAGATGCCAGAACCGGATCAATCCGGTCAGATCCAGGGTGGCTAGTAACAGGGTCATGAGCGTATTGCCGGCTTGGACCGTCATGAGAATGTGCTTTCGGTGGTATCGGTCAGCCAGTGCACCTCCAATCAAGGACATACAGGTCATGGGCAGGGAAAAGGCGATCATGACAAGGGACAGGGCAAACGGAGAGTCATTCGACAATCGAAGCACCAGCCACCCCCTGGCCATCATCTGCATACCCAATGCCATGAAGTTTGCAAATGATCCCAGCCAGAGCCACCTGAAATCGCGGTATTGAAAAGACTCGAAAATGTGTGGAGACGAGAAGCGTTTCATATTTGCCAAGCCGTTGGACTCTGTTCCGATTTACTGAAATGCTTGGTTATACCGGTCCCAGAATGCGTCGATGGTGAATCGGTGTTCCTGGGTGCCGTTATACTCGACGCAGAAGCTGGCGCAGGTTGCTCCCATTTTGGCGCTTGTGGTAATATCCTTTTTCATAACCATTCCCTTGATCAGGCCGGCTCGATAAGCGTCCCCGGCACCCGTGGGGTCTTTCACTTCATCGGCTGTTACCACCGGTATTTTTTCCTCTTTATCCCGTGAAAGAACGAGAGACCCTTCCTCGGCAAAGGTTGTGATGATAATCTCCGTCCTTTCCTGGAGATCACCGATATCGAATCCCGTTGCCTTTTTAACCATTTCCAACTCGTAGTCACTGGAGATGAACATGGTTGAGCCGGTAATCATCTGGTCCAGCTGCTCTCCGGAAAGCCAGGGTATCTGCTGGCCGGGATCGACGATATGTGAAATCCCCGCGGTTTTATAATAGTTGCAGTATCCGATCATATCTTCGAGGTTTCCCGGAGAAATGATGGCAAGTGCCTCTTCTTTTTTAATATCCTCAAATTGAAATAGAGATGCAAATTTCATCGCACCGGGATTAAAGCCGGTGATCTGGCAGTTTGATTTATCCGTTGTAATATAACAACTGGCCGTAAACTCTTCATGTAATTCCACTATACCGTCAAAGGGGAGTCCCAGTTTTTCGAAGCGCTCCCGGTAGGTACCGAAATCTTTTCCGGCGGTGGCCAAGACATAGGGTTTTTCTTCCAACAGTGCGAGGTTGTAGGCGATATTGCCTGCCGTGCCGCCGCAGCGTTCGGTGAGGCTGTTCACCATAAAAGATACATTCAAAATATGGATTTTATCCGGCAGAATATGGTCCGAAAATTTACCCGGAAAATCCATAATTCGATCATAAGCCAGTGAGCCGGAAATTAGAATGGTCATGGTATTAGTCCTCACTTATTTCTGCGGTTAACGCATCGATCATATTAAACCGATGGTCTATTATGAATGTTATTTTGAGTCGGCCAGTTGCCAGTTACCAGTTGACCAGTCAACCAGTTAGACAGTGCAAATTACTGGCTAACTGGCGAACTTGTCATGCCCAGCTCAGATCCGGCGTCTGTTTATGCCAATCCGTGATGTCTTGAAAGGCATATCCGATTCGCAATACCAGATCTTCCTGAAACGGTTTGCCGTAAATCATGAGCCCGATGGGAAGCCCCTGGTTCGTCGTGCCGCAAGGCACGGTCAATCCGCAAAGGTTTAAGATATTGCCGACGGATGTGTTTCTAAGATAAAGCACATTGTGCTCCATGTAATGTTCGAAGTCCGTATCGATTGTTTCAACCGGCCGGGCGGGAATACACGTAGTGGGAACCAGCAGTGCGTCCACATCTTTCAGGGTGTCGATGATTTTTTCCCGAAGGCGCTTCCATTCCAGCATATTCTCCAGATAATCGGCGGCCATAACATCTTTTCCCTTGATCATCCGAACCGCAATAATCGGATCCAATTGATCATACTGTTCATCCAAAAGCTTTCGGTTGTTTGAATAGGCTTCGGCAACGATGATCATCCCTTTACGATTCAACTGCCATGCCGCCTCAACTTCAGGGATATCCACACGATCTACATGCGAACCCAGGTTTTGAAATACTTCTTTGCACTCTCGAACCGCCGTTTCTATCTCCGGATCCGCATCATCGAAGAAGACGGTTTCCGCAAAAGCCAGGCGAACCCCTTGAATGCCGGTCTTGAGATTTTTTAATACATCATGAGGGGGAACATGGTGTGTGGTATCATCCTGTGCTTCAAATCCCTGCATGGCCTGGTAAGCAAGAGCCGCATCTTCGACCGATCGTGTCAGGGGGCCGACGGAATCCATGCTCCAGCTTAAAGGATACACTCCGGTACGGCTGACCCGACCCACTGTTGTCTTCAGCCCGGTTGTACCGCAAAGGGCGGCAGGAATACGCACTGATCCGCCGGTATCACTACCCAGAGCCATTGGGACCATTCCGGATGCCACCGCCACTCCTGACCCGCTGCTGGAACCGCCCGGAGCATGGGGAGTGCGATGCCAGGGATTGTGCGGGGTGCCGTGATCATGGTTGATGCCGACACCGCTGTAGGCCAGTTGAACCGTGTTGGTTTTGCCGGTGAAAACCATTCCCGCCTGAGAGAGTCTTCTAATAACCGTTGCGTCGGCTGAAGCGATATTTTTTTCCAATAATTTTGAACCTGCGGTTGTGGGAATTCCCATTACATCAAAGAGATCCTTTGCCCCGTAGGGAATGCCGTGAAGCGGTCCCAAATCATTGCCGGCCCGTAAAAGGCCTTCCATGGCTTTGGCTTCTTCCAGTGCCCGCTCCCTGCAAACCAGACGATACGCATTAAGGGTCGGATCCAGTTCATCGATCCGTTGGAGCAGGTGCTCCGTTAATTCAAGGATTGACACTTCGCCTTTGCGAATGGCTTTGGATAGTTCGGCGATGGTTTGATAGTGCAATGGTGTATTTTTCATGATTATTATCTCCATTCGGTTTTATTAGACGCGGACAGTTATTAATCGAGCGGTTTATGCATTCAGCTTTGAGCTTGCAGCATTTGACCAATGGTGGAGATTGCAGATGTTGAAAGGATTGTCAATAGAGGGCGCCTCAAAACCCCACCTGCGGCCCGACGGCTGCGTTGTAGGTCTCCCAAACTGCGCTCACATACTGCCTGCCGTGCCAAAACGGAGAACTGACCAGCATGAATGGTGTCATGTTTTAAATTCCATATCGTTAATCACAGATCGAGTATTGATTTTAAAATGCAGAACTGAAATATTGGTATTTAGTCTGAAGCATGAATTGATGCTCACCTTCTATCTGTATCTTCGAACCATTGCTATCCCTTGAAAGCTGTTCGCAACATTTATGATATGAAAGGAGGTAAATCACCATGAGCGGAACCCAATTGGACAAGACATTTCATTTTATCATCAATCGCATGGTGGAAACCGGGCAGGCACCGTTTTACACGGAGATTGCCCAGTCGTTGGGGATTTCTCCTGTTTTCATGCGAGTATTTCCGCAGACGGGTGGATCCGGATTATTTCTCAAGCAGGATTGAATATAGAGCCGAATTTCTGTCCACCTTGAAGGAGATCGGAAAAACCGGTCCCTTCTGGCAAAAACCGAAAGCGTAAAATCAGAAAGCAGGCTTTGCCGGAGATGCTGCAACCCAATCATACGGGAAGAAGCAGTATGATCAAATTCGATAATCCAGATGTAATCATCACGGACGTGATGGCCAGGCACGGTAAGTGGCGCACAAATAAGACGGCCGTGGTCTGTGGCGAAAAGCGGCTTAACTGGGGCGAATTCAACCACCGCATCAACCGGGTAGCAAACGGTTTGGTTTCCATGGGCCTTAAGAAAGGCGATAAGGTCAGCATGCTGATGACCAACAGCATCGAGATGCTGGAAATAATGTTCGGCACGGTAAGAGCCGGTGGGGTCATCGTTCCCTTGTCCGCAATGGTGACAGGGGAATCACTGGTGCGAATGATCAATGATTCGGACTCGATCTTTCTTTTCGCAGACAAGAAACTCCTGAATACAATTGAGTCGTATCGTGAGCAGTTAACCGGCATTGCAGCAGATTACCGTTTCTCCGTGGGTGTCGATGCGGACGGCTGGGGGGGATTTGAACGGTTTATGTCAGACAGCCCGGATGACGATTACGTTGTCGAGCTGACCTATGAAGACCCTTTCAATATCATGTATACCTCCGGAACCACGGGATTGCCGAAAGGAATCCTCCACACCCATCACAACCGGTTCCATTTTGCAGCCATGTTCGCCATCGATTTCAGAATCGACTCCGGCGCCGTCAATATCGTTACGACCTCTCTTTATGCCAACGGCACCTGGCTGACGTTTTTGCCAACAATGTTCGTCGGTGGGACCCTGATTATCATGCCCCAATACGATACTGCTGAATTTCTCAGACTGGTCCGGAGGGAAAAAGGCACTCATACGTTCATGGTGCCGACTCAATTTAAAATGCTGCTCGAACACCCGGATTTTGACCGATATGATTTAAACTCAATGAAAATCTGGCTGTCCGCCGGATCGCCTTTCCTCAAACAGGACAAGGAGGAAGTCCTCAACCGTCTTCCCGGAGAGTTGGTCGAGTTATGGGGGCTGACAGAGGGAGTCGCCACGACGCTTAAGCCCGAGGATATGGAAGCAAAGACAGCATCCATCGGCATTCCACCGGTGGGCTGGGATGTAGGCATCATCGATGATGAAGGAAATAGGCTTTCGCCGGGTGAGATCGGTGAGATCATCGGATCCAGCTCGTTTCTGATGCCCGAGTATTACAAGCTGCCCGATAAAACCCGTGAAGCCATGTGGAGGGACGAGAGGGGCCGAACCTATCTGAAAACCGGGGACATGGGAAAGCTGGACGAAGACGGCTTTCTTTATATACTTGACCGAAAGAAGGATATGATCATCTCAGGCGGCATCAACATTTTCGCAAGCGATATTGAAGAGATTTTGGCCGGTCACCCCGATGTCAAGGACTGCGTGGTCATCGGCGTGCCCCATGAAAAGTGGGGCGAGACGCCCCTGGCCCTGGTCATCCCTTATGAGGGGGCTGCCGCTGTGGAAGATGACGTCAGGGATTGGCTCAACACCCGGGTGGCCAAGTACCAGCGGGTTGCCGGTGTGGTTTTCCGCATAGACTTTCCCCGAAACGCGCTGGGTAAAGTCCTAAAAAAAGAAATGCGGGCCGAATACGCAACTATAAAATGAATCCCCTCCTGACAATTCCTTTGCTGATTTTATTACGTTTTAAATGTAGGATTTAGAAACAGATTCTACGCAACGGTATCGATGTGCTGACCGATACCCATTGCTTCAAGGAGTTTGGATGATATTTCTTTTGCTAACTCCATGGTTTCCTTGAGCAGCTTGACCTGGACCTCGGATTGTACCTTTTCCTGGCAAAGGGAAGTGGACAAACTGGTCATGTCCATGTTGGGATCGATTTGCATAATCATGTTATCGGCATATATAAAGGTTGCTTGAGTTCGAACCCATGACCCCGGGAGAATCAGATGACATCGAGAAGCGATGAACGAATTAAAATTTTATCTGCTGCAGAAACCGACGTCCCGTTGATATTATCCTTGATAAAGGATCTTGCAGCCTACGAAAAGTTGTCCCATGAGGTGCTGGCCACCGAATCGACCCTTAAAGAATCGCTGTTCGGAGAAAAGCCTTATGCGGAGGTGGCGATCGGGTATTACGAATCGATTCCGGCCGGTTATGTTCTGTTCTTTCACAATTTTTCGACATTTACCGGCCGGCCGGGGATCTATATTGAAGATATCTTTGTCAAAGAGACATTCAGGGGAAAAGGCATGGGCAGGGCGCTGTTTCTTTATATAGCGGGGCTTGCAAAGGACCGGAATTGCGGACGGATCGAATATTCCGTATTAACCTGGAACGAACCGGCCTTAAATTTTTACAAACGGTTTGGTGCTCAGTGCATGGATGATTGGTGTTTATACCGGATCAGCGGCGATTCGTTGAACCATTTGATTTGACGCATTGCAAAGCGCCCACCGCCTGTCTGACCGAACACCACCATCCCTGTTTCAGAAGGTTAACGATCAAAAACTGGTCGGGTTTTTTGAGGATGTTTTTAAACTATTGTTCCGTGATCTATTTTCCTGCGGCCATCTTTGGTATGAACAATATGTGCTTCGTTAAGATTCACGGCGATGCATACAAACGAAAGTCCTGGAAAGGATTATGGTCATGGAATTTTTGAAACGGTTTCATTAAACCGTGAGACCATGGTTAGTCTATTCAATGATTTAGTATCGCGCGGATAATTCAGGTAAGGAATGATCACATCGTTTTTGTTCCCCCCGGTTCCGGCGGCGCACACCGCATTCATGGCCGCAAAGGTAACCGACCCGTTTTTTAAGGTGGTGAATTTGGAATCCTGCCCGCCGATTTCGATGATGGTATCGACCTCGGGATTGAGCCGATATGCTGCCCGGGCATGGACCAGGTCTGTTTTTACAAAAACCGCACATCTGGAAGCGATTTTCGGCATTGCACCGCTGTTGTTATACGCAATTTCAGCAAGTTTCCTTATCCCCCCGAGGTTCAGCCTCTGAGCCTGCTGATCCAGAAAACTTCCGGTACCTGCAGCACAGGAGGTGTTGGCCTTGAACTTGAAATAATTGCCGTCTTCATCAAACCGGATGAGTCCGAATTTTCCGGCGCCGGCAAGAAGAATCGCCCCGATGTTTTGATAAAACCGACAGGCCGCTTCAATGACGGCGATCCGGGTATCGAATTGAGCGGTTGTCTTTACAATAGGCGGGATTGAAGAAGTGGATGCAATACCGCAGGTTTGACCGATATCCAATCTGTTAAGGACAGCCCTCAGGGAGGATACGATTTGTCCCTGGTGGAATGCATAGGCGGTATCGATTATATCGCCTTTGAGATCCATCTGCGCTACGGCGATTGCCACCGAACCGACATCGATTCCGATCATATTCGATTGGCAAGGCATATGGCCACCTATCAAAAAGCTTGGCCCAAACTCGTTTCCAAGGGTCTCGGCGTTTCCCTCTAATCTTTTTCATGATC
This sequence comes from Deltaproteobacteria bacterium, assembly GCA_013349495.1. Classification (GTDB taxonomy): domain Bacteria; phylum Desulfobacterota; class Desulfobacteria; order Desulfobacterales; family SURF-15; genus DUZK01. The sequence goes on along the minus strand of DUZK01000007.1, from coordinate 17,126 downwards.
GAAAATATATCCCACAGATCGGAGGCTCTTGAAGTAGACCGGCGTTTTGGGATCTTTTTCAAAATATTTTCGAAACCGGACAATAAAATTGTCGATGGTTCGGGATTCCGTGCCCCGGGCGTATCCCCAACCGATCTCCAGAAGTATTCTTCGCGAAATGGGTTTGCCCCGATTGGCGATAAAGAGTTTCAGCAGCTTTGCTTCCTGTTCGGTCAATTGTATTTCTCCGAAATGACTCTGGGCGGTCAAGGTGTCAAAGTCGATTCGATTGCCGCCGAATATGTAAATCGAGTCCTGTGGCGAACGGGCGGCGTCGTTTTGAGCCCCTGCTCCGTCGTACCGGGGCGCCCTGAATAAAAGCCGCTCCACCCGCAGTAAAAATTCATCCAGATTGAAGGGTTTGGCGAGATAATCGTCCACTCCGTGAGAAAACCCTTCCACTTTATCTTCGGAATCACCCTTGGCCGACAATATCAGAATCGGGAGGCGTTTGTCCTCGAGGCGGATATTGCGAAGCACGGATAATCCGTCGATGCCGGGGAGCATGATGTCCAGTACAATCAGATCCGGCTGCCATTTTTTCCAGTCCTGCAATGCCGCAATCCCATCCGGAGCGATACGCACTGTATAGCCTTTCAGTTCAAGGTTCAACTTCAGGCCCTCGGCGATATGATCCTCATCCTCCACAACCAAGACACGCTTTTTTTTTATATGGGTCAATCGTTACCTCATGGGTTTGCGGCCAGCAGTTTTGATGGAAGAATCAGGGAAAAAACGGACCCTTTTTCGCCTTCTTTGCTTTCTGCGGTGATCGTGCCCTTATGGATGCGTGCGATCGTGTCCACCAGATACAGGCCCAGTCCACTTCCTTTGGCCGACATGTTATCCGGTTGGCCGATTTGGTAAAATTTACGGAAAATCTTTTTAAGCTCCGTTCGTGGCAACCCGATACCATTGTCCTCAAAACGGATGTGCAATTCCTTGTCCGTGGGCGTGAAGGTTATATCCACCCTGGGGGTCTTCGATGAATTATATTTGGTGGCGTTGGTAAGCAGATTCATCAACAGCATTTCAAACAGGGAGAGATCGATTCCATATTCAAAAGCCCGGCCGGTGGGATTATGAACATGGATCTCGCACCCGTGAAAAATATGCTTGTTTCTTTCGGAAAACTGCTCCAGAAAGGAGACAAGGTCTCTAGTGACAAACTCCTCTTTAAAGGTCTTGCTTTCGATTCTGGCAAGGTTCAAAATGCGGGTGATGTTTTCTGACAACCGATCCGCATCATGGATCATGTAGTTGAGATATTTGAGCTGATCCTCTCGTGAGAGCTGATGTTTTTGGAATGTCTCCAGATACAGTTTCAATGAGGTGACCGGTGTCTTGAGTTCGTGGGTAAAATTGTTGATGAAGTTGCGCTGCAGTCGGTAGAGTTGGAGGGTCTTTTGATTGTATACGAAAATAATAAACATCCCCATGAGAATGATCCCTACAAGAATCGAAAGGATCAGGATCACTACCCATGTCTGTGGCGCCAGCACCTGATCGGGATCAAGGTTTGCTTTTTGGATGACCGCCTTAAGCCCAGCGCTGATCTCAACATACCAGTAAATATACAAGATAAGGGACATGGCCACGGTGATGATGGAGAAGATAAAAATCATGACGGGGTGGACAAGCCACTTTAATTGAGTCATCGCTTACGGTCCCGGTGTATCCCTATTCTTTGATTTGTGAAACTTTTGTAAAACACGTAAACAATCCTTTCATTTGAGATTACATTTTATTCCAATAGCCGCATGAATTCAATCGCAAATGAGCGTCATCGTACGACGACGATGCCTCCTGTTGAAAGTTACCGCATATTGAATTGTGGGGACGTGGATTTGATTATAAGATTCGAATAAAATGATGACTCCGAAAAATCGTTCATCAGCGCATGTTTTAATTTCTATTGCCTTGGTTCTGTTTATCGAGTATGAGTGGCGACCGAGCGACCTTCAGGTGGCCTGCTTAATAAAAAAGTCGATTCCTTTTCGGGGCCGGGTTTTTATCCCGCCAAACTTCCGAACGGCATGGCGAAAAAGAAAAGTAAAAAAACTCGCAAAACAGAGCGTAAAAAGCTGTTGAACGCGCCTTCGGCTCAACTGATGGAAAAGGGCCGATCGTTGACCGCTGCAGGAAACTACCGTGAAGCGATCGATATTCTGAAGCTTGCCTTAAAAAAGGACGAAACAAACACGGAAATAAAAACCCTGCTGTTTCGGACCTATGCATTAAGAGAAACCCAATTGCGCCAAAAAGGGATGGTAAAGGAAGCCGATGTCATTCACGCGCATACCCTTTCTTTTCGCCCCGATGTACAGGCACTTTCCGAAAACGACCTGATCCTGATAATGAAAGCATCTCCTTTGCAGGAGGCATTACCCAGCTACGCGGAATATATCAGCAGCGCCGGTCCGTCCTCGGAAGCCGAACACATTATCGCGTCACGACTGTTAACCGATCCACGGTGGGATTTGCTCGATGCCCTTCCGGATACATCCCCTTTGAAAAGAGATTTATGCGTATTTCGCGATGCACTGAAATGGATGAATGAAGCCCGCTGGAAAAAGGCGCTGGCGGCCATGAGATCCGTTTCCCGAACATCACCGATAGCGCCGCTGAAAATGTTATGTCGCGCCATGGCCTGCTTTTACGGAAAGGACGAAGACGGCATGAATCGGGCACTTTCAATGATTCCCGAATCGTTTCCCATCCTTTCGGTATTTCGTCGGGTGGAACGTTTGCCGCAAAATTTCCCTGTTCTTTGGGAGGGCCGGCAGGTTGCGGAAGATGAAATCCACTCCCTGTTGAGCGATTTAAAAACCCAAAGGCTAAAAGCGGCAATCGGAAAGATAAAGCAAATTTCCCAGGCACTTTTCCCGCCCGCTCCTCAGGCTGCGGTACGCCAGATCCTTCAAATGATAATGCCGATGGGGTTTTCCGGGATATTGGATGAAGATGTGTTGCAGGAACTGGCCGAAGCCCTGCTGTCAGAAGCCGATGCCGCGGTTTTCATGGCTCAATATTATTTTCTTGCTGCGGAGGATATATTTGAGGAAACGGCGGACTACCTGAACATGCTGGATAGTGAATTTGCGGATCCATCGGATCTCCGGATCGCATCGTCCCTGGTGCTGACCGATGCCGCAGGTCAAATATCAAAACGGCATATGGCGGACGATATGTATGGTTTATCGGTCAGGACGCTGAAAAGTTTGGGAATTGCATCGAAAGATGCCGAAACGGCGTTGATCGAAATGACGCTGAAAGCCATCGAACTGGACCCTGAGAACCGGTCTGCTTATGATCTGCTGGCGAATCTGCCGCGAAGTTCCCGAAAGTCCAAGCAACTGGCCGAACAGGGGCTGCTGCGAATGTATGAACGGTTTTCCGACGATCCGGAGCCCTGCCTGGCATTGTCCCGCTTGTATTATGAAAAAAACGCGTTTCGCCAAGCCGAGACGATGCTTGAAGCGGCCATGAAGCGCGCACCGTACGATGAGCGGGTGAGAGAATATCGGATCACCGGTCTGCTCCATGCCATAGAAAGAAACCTTCAGCGGAAGAAGCTACACATTGTCAAACAGGATCTTGAAAAGGCCGTGAAATTGAGCGGCAAAAATACAAAACCGCCGGTGGCCGTAAAGCAGGTGCGCTTCGAGATGGAACAGACCGGGCAGCTTCCGCTGTTCGGAGGAGAAATTCAAACCGAAAAAAAAGACATCCGGTCCATTATCGCAACCGTCCTTTCCCCGATGCTCCTCTTTGATCGGTTAAAGACCCTGGCACTGCTTGCTGCAGAGGCCCGGCCGGGTTATGGACCGTGGGACACGGCTAAGATCCGGCAATTGGATGCCGTCTTTCGTCCCTATGCCGCGCGAATGAAGGAATTGCCTTCCTCACAGATTCGCCGGTTGCTGGTACCCGAGGAAGATCGACCGCCGTATCGGATGAAGCCGAAACCGATGATTTCCATTTTTCTGGATCGGCAACCGAAAATCCTGAACCTGCTGCTTGACGAGGATGTCCTCCCGGTGCTGGAGGCCATGCTGGCATCGGGCCTCACCAAGGCGTGCGCAAAAGAAATCCGAAGACGGCAGAAGACGGCAAAAAAACCATTTGATCATCTGCTTGCTTTTTATTCGCTCGTCATCCGTCATATCACCGACAAAACCGACAGGAATGCCGAACCGTTTGAAACGATAGTCAATCAGGTGGAAGATCGGTATAGGGAATTGTTCCGCGCCGCTTCCCGGCGGCTGTCGGTATTTGCGGAGGGGCGGTTGAAAGCGGCCCTCGAGCATTTCAACTTTAAGCTTTTAAATACCGGTTGCACCTGCCCGATGTGTACCGGCCGTGCGGGGGAAGCCGAGTTTTTCGATCCGGATGGTTTCGATGAAAACGGAGAAGCGTTTTTCCCGAACATCTTCGATGGACTCGGGGAATTGCCCTGGGGAGAAGGGAATCCTCTTAAATCGGCCATTTCGGATATCGAGCAACTGGTGGATGAAATGGGGCTTCGGGGTGCACCGGAAAAAATCATCCGTAAACGGCGAAGGGAACTGTACAACAATTTTCAAATACGGATGGTCCTGGAGATGTTTGCCGATCTAATGCCCGATGAAATGAAACCTCTACTATCCCGGGAAGCCCGCATGCTTGTTTGGGTTTAGATGGCCCGTATGAAAAGGAAAAAGGAGGCTGCCATGCTGGCGCATTATCTGACCCTCGGCCTCGAGGAGAGCGCAACCGATGAACAAATCCGAAACAGGTACCTGGAACGCATCAAAATACATACTCCCGAAACGGATGCACAGCGGTTTCAGGATATCACCCAGGCCTATGAAGCGATCAAGAACCGGCGAGCCCGCATCTATTCCCGGATTTTCACAGGTCGAAACACCAGCGATATGGAAGCCGCCCTTCTGTACCTGGTACGGGCCGGCAGACCCAAACCCAAACTGGTGGGGCTCCAGGAACTCCTTCGGGCGCCAAAGCCCGCCTAGCGCCTCCGGAGGATCGCGATGAATTTTTCGAATATCGTTAGCCGATTTCAACGCGTTGGTTTATGGTTGCGGAACAAGTGTCTGTATCCGATTCTGAGGGGATCGGCAAGATTTCTGCTGAAAATCACCGAGCCGCGTCGGCAAGATCCTCCTTCCACAACCGAATGGAAGCAGAAGGCGCTCGCGGATTTCAGCAAATGGCTGGAGGACCTTCCCGAAAACGATCCGGTCGACGGCCGGGTGGAAATGGATGGTTGCGATCTGTATACGATGCTAACAGAGTTTACAGCGCTCCGACAGGAAATCAGGCTGCAAACGAGGGAGCAACATAAAACACTGAAAATCCAGGAGGCCCTCATCGACGATCACCGGCAAATCGTAAACCTGTATAAAAATCGAATCGATAAGATCGACCGGCTGGAGGCAACGATCCGAAACAGCACCGAAAAAAAGACCGTTTTGCCGTTTCTCGATATTCGTGATGCGCTGGTGCGGGGCCTGGCGGCCGCCCGAAACGCCTGCGGCTCCCGTGGGTTCTTTCGACGTCCTCCCAAGGGAATTCAAGGGGTTGTGGAAGGATATGAACTGGCACTGAGGCGGTTTGACCGGGCACTGGCGGTGGTTGATATCCGGCCGGTTCTTACCGTCGGGAGGCCTTTTGATCCGGCATGCATGCGTGCGGTCGATAGAAGGAAAATCCCCGAAAAGGCGCCGGGAATCGTTCTGGAAGAGTGCGTCTGCGGATTTATTCGGAGCGACGACGTCATCCGGCCGGCCGAAGTCGTTGTCAATGAAAGCTGATCTTTCATCCTGATCTTTCATTTGGGAGGTAGCGATATGATAATGGAGCCGATTATCGGAATCGATCTTGGAACCACCAATTCCGAGGTCGCATACGGTTTTGAAGGTCGTATTGAAGTCATCTGCGAAGGCGACGACGGCATCGTCGCGTCGTGTGTCGGCCTGGCCGAAGACGGGCGGGTGGTCGTGGGTAAGGAAGCATGGCATCAGGCGGTCGCCGCTCCGGATCGGACGGCGCTGTCGGTCAAGCGGCTGATGGGAACGGAAGAAAAGATCCGGCTGGGAGCGGAATCGTTTTCTCCCCAGGAGATCTCGGCATTTATTTTAAAGGCATTAAAAGAGCGTTCCGAAAGGCGGCTCAACCGGCCGGTAAATAGGGCCGTTATCACCGTTCCGGCGTATTTTACGGATGCCCAGCGCCAGGCCACCCGAGAAGCCGGGGAAATCGCCGGCCTGCAGGTGGTGCGGATCATCAATGAACCGACCGCAGCCGCCCTGGCTTACGAGAGCGGGAATCCGGAAACCCGGCACATTCTGATTTACGACCTGGGCGGCGGCACGTTCGATGTTTCAATTGTAAAAATTGAAAACAATGTGGTGGAAGTTCTATCCAGCACCGGCGACAACCTTCTGGGCGGAGACGACTTCGACCGCAAAATCGTCAAACGTCTTTTGGACCACATCGAAAGCAAGTACCAGCTCAAGCTGGCTGAAGATCCTGTAGCTCTGGCAAGACTCAAGCGTTCGGCCGAAGCGGTCAAAAAGGAATTGTCCTTTGCCCCCTTTGCGCTGGTGGAAGAGGACCACATCGGGCGGAAAAACGGGCAGCCGGTTCATCTGTCCTTCGAGCTGTCCCGACATGAGTTTGAGTCCATGATTGAAAACGATCTGTCCCGAACCATGGAATCAATCAATAAAGCACTGAAAGACGCCTGCATGTTGCCGTCGGCAATCCAGAAGATCATCCTGGTGGGAGGCTCAACTCGCATACCGAAGATTGCCGAAATGCTGGAAGATAAATTCGGTATTCAGCCCCACGGCGAAATCGACCCGGACCTCTGTGTGGCCATGGGGGCGGGTATTCAGGCGGCAAGAGAGATGGGCATCGACCGGTCCGCCGTGCTGGTGGATATCACGCCCTACACGTTCGGAACTTCGGCCCTCGGCATTGTGAACGGAAATCCGAGTCTGACCCAGTTCGTTCCCCTGATCCGTCGGAATACCAAAATTCCGGCCAGAAGAAGCGAAGTCTTTTTGACCGTCGTTGACGATCAGGAGGCGGTGGATGTTCGAATTTATCAGGGGGAAGCGCCCGATGCCCAGGATAATGTGCTGTTGGGAAATTACTGGTTCAAATTGACCCCGTCACCGGCCGGCAGCGAAATTACCCTTCATTTCGACCTCGACCTGAACGGCATCTTAAAGATCAGGGCGGTTGAAAAACATACCGGCAAACAGATTGATGCCGTCATTGAAAACGCAATCTCGCGTTTTACGGCGGATGAATTGTCCCAGACGCGGGATCGGGTCCGGAATTTATGGGACCACGGCAAGCAGGAGTTCGTAGATGCCACGTCCCAACCTGCCGAACCGTCGGTGCAAGAAAATATTTCGGATGAATTTCTCGACGTCATTCATCGTGCCGAGGCCAAACTGGGCGATGCTGCTGAAGACGACCGTGAAGAAATCATCAATCGGGTAGAGGACCTCCACGATGCACTAAAGGAAAATCGAATGGAGGATGCCCGGCGTTTTCGGGATGAACTGGATGATATCCTGTTTTATCTGGAAGATTGACCCCGAATTCCATCGACTGCTACGAAGACACCAAGGCCCGAAGAAAGAATCATAATGATATCCTTTGTGTCTCGGTGCCTTTGTGGCAGATACTTATGGGTTCCCCGATAAATCGGGGGTTGGGTGCGTATGGAAAAGTGTCCGACATGTCATGCCGACTTAAAGGGAGAAACCCGCTGCAGAAGGTGCAAGACCGATTTTAGCCGGGTAGCGGATACCGAATTGAAGGCAAAATTCCACCGGCTTGCCGCCATTAAAGCCTATCGGTCCGGCCACTTTAAAGAGATGCACCGACATGCCGGCCGCTCATTTTCACTGCGGCGCACACCGGATAGCGGCCTGCTGTTCGCTTGTGCCGCCCTGCTGTCCGGGGATTACGGGCTGGCCGTGAAGCTCTGGAAACTGCACAATGGTGTTCGCCGTGTTGATATCCCATTCGCACAAAGCAAATTTCGGGTCAAATGAAAGTTTGACGGAAGGGAGGCTTCGGCGTGTTGGGTCTCACACTTGTTGTTTTTTTAACCGGTCTAGTGCTCTTTGTGAATTGGCGGAATGGGATCCGACTTTCAGGGTTCCGGCCAGGGTGGCAAGGTATCGTCCCCTTTTGTGGCGGTAATTGTACCTGAAAATCGTATCGACCAGTTTGGGGTGGAGCTTTCCGAATTTCTTTGCATATTGCCGGCTGACCCACCGGTAGTATTTTTCCATGCTCTTCATGTTCTGGGGAAACAGAATGCCGATGAGCTCGTCGATGCACCGATCCGCCTCTCCATCCAGGAAATCGGATATCCGGGAAGGGGGGCCGCCCGGAACCGGCCGGTATTGCTGCACAAAAACATAAGCCCCGGGAAGCGACCGCAGGAAACGGAATCGCCGGACATCCTCCTCCAGCGTGGTGTTGTAACCGTACATGCAGATGAATTCCACATTGTCACGGGAAGTGAATCCGAGCATACCGTATTTCTCCCGGACAAGTTCCATTTCACGGGTATCATTGAGGCTGAAATGAAGCACCTTCCGGGTAAACCGCACGTTGGATCCCCCAATACGCCGAAGAAGTCGGGCCGTTCGAAAGTTAAGAAGGCGGATGTCCAGGGTCTGATTAAAGTTGACCCGGATCTTTGATACCGTCATCTCTTCGAGAAAATCCTCCGCGTGGGGATGGGAGAGGAGATTGTCGTCCAATAAAATGAGCTTGCGGCGTTTTCCGTTTTCAAGCAGGGTCTTAAGATCGTTCACCTTTCGTACCGGGCCTTCTTTTACCGGGACGACGCAAAAAGGGCAATGGAAAGGGCATCCGCGGGTGAAAAAACCGATGGCCCGGTCTCCGAGCTCCGGATAGAGCGAATAATCGGGCGGAAGCGCTTCGATGCTTTCCGGAAGACGCGTATGAAGGTCGATCCCAGAACCTCCCGCAAAAAGAAATGAACCGTAGTATTGCCTCAGATTTTGGATCGTCCGTTGAGATGAGGCAGATGAAAACACGCAGCTTGCATAAATGCCGTCGGCCTTTTTTTCGAACGCGCTCTTCCGGGCAAAGACAACCTTCCGCCCCTGCTCTTTGTAATGGCGACTCAACTTCATCAGGGCAAGGTTCGGAAGCCGGCTGTCGATATCGATCAGCAAAACGGCGCCTCTTGGTATTTTTGCCGCCTGCTTTTCAGGCCGGGTCGGATTTTGATCGGGCAGGCGCAGTTCTTTTAAAATCAGGTCATTGGAAAGAATTGAAGCGGCTTTCTGAGAAACGGCGCAGACAAACTGCATTTGCGGAAAAAGGCTGTCGAGCAGGCGGATGAATCGTGGAAAAAATTTCAGAGGGGTGACAAGATCCGGCCGGTCAAGCAGCATCAATCCCTGCATGTTCAAGGGAGTTCCCCGGAAAGGGGACGCATCCAGTACATGGCGTACCGCATCGAGCACGGGTACCAGGATCCGTTTCTGCCAGATGCACAGCTTTTGCCACGCGTCCTCAACGTCGCATTCCTTTTCCAGCCATGGCCGGGTATCCAGGTCGAGATGGGCGCTGCAAAGATCGCAGAGTTTACGATAGGTCCGGATCGCCGGATACCGGGAAATCCTTACCGCCTTGTAGTGAAGCCGGTGCAAAAATGCGACGGGGTCCGTTAAGGGCGCATTGCCGCAAAAAAGTGAGGCGAAACGCCGAATGCGGAAAAAGGGGTCGTTGAAATCAAAGTCGTCCGTACCGCGGTGGGCGGTAAATCTGCTGCCGTATCCGAGCACGAAATAGCGCGAATTTCCGCTTCCGATGGCCGGTTTCCGGACCGGAAGACCGGGCGGCAGAAAAGCGGGCGCTTTGCCCGCCGCTTCGAATCGGTTCGTTGAAGGAATGATCCGGATTCCGTATCCGAAGCGCGCCGGCAGGGAAGATCTGCTCTCCCGTCCGGGATGGGGTGCCAGCACACACGAGATCTCCAGAGGCTTGTCCGGATTTCGGCAGATTTTCTCAAACCTGAAGGGAATTTCCGGGATGTACCGAAGGCCGACACAGGGTAAGGCCATGAGCCGAAGGATTTCGCGGCTCGCCGGGTTGCCTGGTAAAAGCGTCCATTTGGATATGGCTTTTTCCCCCTTCTTTTGAAGGGTAAGATGTCCCAGGCCGTTTGCCCGGGCGTTTCGATAATGGATTTCCACCAGATACATGGGACTTCAATCTAAACGGAAAAAGCAGGAAAATCAAGGCGGCAGGCGATCTTCAGACAGGTACTGTTGACCGGCGGAAGATCCGGACGAAACGGAGCCCCCCCTCTACCCGGATACCATCATCCTGTTCCAGGAGCCCCTTCTGGAGCTGTGCGGAAGCGGCGAGGAACCGGAAGATAAAATTGAGATTACCGTGGTCCACAGTGGCCATCCAGCTAAACCTTGTCGAAAACGATGACCATTCATCTTTTTCAGAATGTCCCGGAAGCCTTTCACAGGTTGTCTTTCCAATATGAAAGTTTAAATGTTGAGAACGTCCCCAATGCTTCCCCCAATGCTTCCCCGTCCCCAAGGCTTCCCCATTTTTATTGGTTTCGTATTTTTATATGCATGACGGACATCATTATGCTACCCGCTTCAGGGGTGGTTCCTGACGACTGCCATTGTCTGTCGCTAACGACAGCTCTGGTTGTTCAGACCATCTGTAGATTACCTTCGAGGATGCCCCGGCATCGCCGGAGGAATTGGCCCACCGCTTTTCATGCTTATAAACCCTGTTGAATGAACGGTAGGATGTTTTCGGCACTCGACCGTCACCAACGAAACGGCATCGCAGGTATTCCTTGATACTGAATAAAACGACAATCATCGATGCTGCGAACGTAGGAAGATTCTTCCTGCCGAAGATCGAGCGGAACGATTTTTTGATTTCCTTTAAAAGGATTTCACTCCTTCGGTTTTGCACAAAAACAGTCGCGGCAGCAAGAAAATATCGCATCACCTTAAGTCGATTTTTAAAGTATTCTGAACGATCCCGGATTCGTTCATCCGGGTGGTTTCCACAATACATATAACCTTTTAGCGCAGTTTTCATCGCGCGCAATATGGAAGCACCGTTTCGGTTATAATCGATTTCAAAAGCGAGTCTTAAAAAATCTTCTGCTTCATCTCTATCGAAATGATCATGCCGAAACCATATTTTTCCCTGACCGTGTTGGGACTCATAAGGAATTCCTTTAAGTACTTTTCCCTGTCTTTCATAATCGTCGTACAATTTGGTTCCGGGGATCGGACCCAGCGGTGAGAATTGCAAATAATCCGGATTTAATGAGGTCACAAAGTCGACATCCTCCCAGATTGTCCGTTTATCGTGTTCTTCGAGAAATAAAATCGACGATGCCAATATGGTGATTCCTCTTTTCTGTAATTCCTTGAAGAGAACATAAAAATCAGTGCCTTTATTCTTTGTAAAGATCTCCTTTTTCGATTCGACGCCGATCCAAATAAATGTGACACCCAGACGAACAAGAATATCGAGATCACCGATCGCCTTGAGGGTTTCTGCGGAGCTGAAGATTGCAAACGAAAAATGACGATGATTTTTTTCCATCAGGTCCAGTAATTCCAGTGCGCGATCCTTCATTTTTAAAAAGTTTTCATCCAATACGCCGAAATCCGTTATATTCTTCTCCTCTTCAAATCGGCAACAAACATCGAAAATCTCCTGGCCGGTCTTTAAGTATGGAATATAATTGCCAAAGAAATGGGACGTGGCACAAAATCGGCATTTATTGGCACACCCTAGGCCCGTTATGAGAATGCCGGAATCAGGCGCCCACGGCGCCCCCATGACTTGCCTGTTGAAGGAGCTGTATTCAAGCGGATGTTTGATGGGTTTATTAATATCTTCTCCAAAAAGCTCTCTTAAAAAATATACCCCTTCACCCCTGCAGATGGAATCTTGTTCGATCATCGATTCGATATCGGGAATATTGACACCGTGACCGCCTATAATAATTTTGGATTTCGGCGATAGTTCACGGATCGTGTGGGCCATTTTCTTTGCTTTTTTAAAGTTGGGGATAATGAAACTGATCCCGATGTAGTCATAGCCTCTTTTGAGTTCTTTTTTAAACCGTTTAAAGGTCGGAAAATCGAGCACCCTGGTGGGCATATCGATATTTTCGGCCAAAAAATATAGTCCCTGGCTTCCATGATTGAACCGATAAGAAAATATCCCTTGCTCTCTGGTCACCTGATTGTGGAACAGTTCCATTTTATTTTCTTTTTCACCATATTCATCATCAACACCATACGGCCCGAATACGGACGTCAGCAATAACTTCATGCGGTTTCCTTCAGTAATAGATTTTTTGCTGGCTCAGTATACAGCAAAATAACCTGTCGCTTTGTAAAACAAATGTAAAACTATTCATCAGCGACACGATAATAACGCTGCTCGAATATTAACGCATTTATGGAAAACCGTACTGATCCCACTTCGTCTAAATGACCTCGGAAGGGCCATTCTATGTTATGAGAGGGCTCGTCTGCTTATTCCAAGGGATGCCGTCGTACGCTATGAGCGGTCGGAGGATGGCTGGGTGCGGGGGCACTTATCCTAAGAAAAGCGGGAGTGGGTGTTATCGAAGGGCCTGGAAAGGGTCATGTATGATGCAGCCCCTTCTATATCGGGTCGGCCAACCCCGGTTTTTTAAGATAAAAAGAAAACACGGTTCCGGTCAAAGATATGCCCCCCGCTACCAGAAACGGTATGGTAAACGTTTGGGTGGCGTCGGCCAGGAAGCCTCCCAAAACCGGCCCGACAGCCTGACCGATTCCGAAGAAAAGCGTGATAAACCCCAAGCCGGCCGGTGCCAAGCGCGGACCCACAAAATCTCCGGCAGCAGCGGCCATGATGGTCGGAATGCTCCAGGCGGTAAGCCCGAAAAGTACGGCCGAGAGGTAGAAGCCGAATTTCATCTTTATCAACGCATAGACGATATATGATATGCCCAGCACCAGGTATGCAAAAGCTGCTCCCCGACCGCGTCCCAGCCGATCCGAGATGCCGCCCCATATGATCCCGCAGAAAATGCTCAGTCCTCCGACCATGGCCCATAAACTACCGGCCCACGCCTGGGACATACCCATTTCCTTTACCAGATATGCGGCGAAAAAGATCATATAGATAATATAGGATAATCCGTAGAAAAAGTAGACGAAACCGAGATACCATATTGATTTCATTTTATAGACTTGGGACCACTGCAGGGCGGAAGCTTTCTTTTCAGATGCCGCTGCGATCTCTTCAGGGTCTGCGCCTACAGGCACAAGCCCCTTTTCTTCAGGCCGGCTCCTGATGAACATAAAAACGATGCCGGCAATCACAATGACCGCGCCCCCCAATATGTACCAGGAGAAACGCCACCCATCTGAACCATAAGCAGTGAGAATCGGAGGCACAATCAGACCCGAAATGAGGGTACCGGTTCCGATTCCCGCAGACACAATGCCTGTGGAAAATCCCCTTTTCTTCATGGCAAACCATGCGGAGCCCAAAGCCATGGCCGGAACATATGAAGCACCGTTTCCGAGTCCGGTCAGGAAACGCATGAAAAACGCCATGGAAAACGATTGCGCAATGCCGGTTAAAATCATGGTAACACCCATCAGTACCAGGGCCAGCGAAATTACGATTCGCGTACCGAAGTTGGCGGCAAGAAAACCGCCGATGATGGCCATGGTTAGATATCCCACAAAATTACCGGTCCCCAGCAATCCGAGCTGGGTGTAATTAAATCCGAGCCCGTCTCTCATTGCAGGCAGAATAATCGTGTAGGCCATGCGTCCAAAGCCATGGGCGGCAACAGTGGTGACAAACCCCATAAATATGACGACCCAACCGTAGTGAAATCTCTTCTGATCCATTCCGCCCTCCTTTCCAAGAGAGGTTCTCCAACGTCCGTTGACCGTTCACAGTGAATCGGTACCAACTGGAATGAAATTAGCCGCATTTTTCTTTCAGTGCAAGCAAGAATGAAGTTTTACATTTGCAGCGGAATCTGGCACATTGCATGTGACGAAAAAAAGTCGAAAGGAGTCTTTGATGGGATTCATGCAATCAAGATGTGGTCTTGCGATGTTTGTGATCCTTCTGCTTTTGGTTTTCCATATTCCTGCATGGGCGGGAACGACGGCGTTACCGGATGATAAAATAGCTGTTGCCAACGGTACGGTCATCACATCTAAAGAACTTAACAGAGAAATTAAAATATTTAAGGAGCGGCTGGCGAGATCAGGAAATCAAATTTCCGACATTCAACTGGAAGCCGTAAAGCCCAAAATATTGGAGAGTCTAATCGAGCAGGAACTGCTGTTGCAGGAAAGCCGGAAAAAAGGAGTCACGGTCCTACCTGAGGAAGTTGAAAAACAGTTTGCCAGGGTGAGAAACCGCTATCCTACCAAAGAAAAATTTGTTGAAGCGATCACGAGAATAGATCTTACCGAGGATGAACTGAGAAAAAAAATTTCAAAAGTTTTTGCCATCAACCTTTTTATCAACGCGCAAATCGCAGACAAGATTACCGTTACCGAAGAAGAAGGCAAATCCTATTATAATTCCCACCGTGATCTATTTAGAAAACCCGCGTAGGTTAGGGCGAGCTTAATCCTGATTAAACTCGATCTGTATGCAGATAAAGAGAAAAAGGAAGCCGCAGAGAAGAAAATAAAGATAATTCAGGAAAAGCTGGAAGCCAGAGAAGATTTTGCTGAAGTGGCAAAGCAATATTCAGAAGACCCCAGCAGCGTTAATGGGGGGGATTTGGGATATTTTAGTCGCGGACAGACGATGAAATCCATAGAAGACATAGCCTTTGCTCTAAAACCGAATGATGTCAGCGATGCTGTTCAAACGCCGATCGGGCTGCAGATAATAAAGGTGTTTGACAAAAAACCGGAGAAAAATCCGAGCTACGAAGAAGTTAAAAATCGAATCGTTGTTCAGGTAAGAAAAGAAAAGGTGCAGAAGGAATTGAATCAATATGTCAGTAAATTGAAGGAAGATGCGAAGGTTGAAAGGTTTCTAGAGTAGCGGTTGTGTTATCGTCAACGATCTGTTACTTTGCCGAAAACTGAAGAGAAACGTTTAAGTCATTTATATCATTAAAGAAGGAGTAACCTTAAATGGCCGAATCCGATAACAATTCTATCGATTTTTCAATCGATCGTTCCAATTTGTATAAAGAAGAATCCTTTACAGATCTAAAAGTCGGCAATATTCGACGGCTGATACCGGTTAAACCGGACGGATCGGAGGACAAAACCCGGAAAGCCATATTTGTCGGGCAGACCAATTTGATGACACCCAACGGCCCCCTGCCGATACAGGGCGTAATAAAGGCGAAAGAACTCCAGCAGGCTGTGAAGCGGTTTCCCGAAACAATGGAAGAGGCTGTGGAACGCCTGATGGAGGAAGCGCAAAAAATGAAAGATCAACAGGAATCTAAAATCATCACGAAACAGAAAGAGGATTCGAGGATCATCATTCCCGGGAGGTAATCGGAAGTTATTTGAACTTGCTAGCAGGAATTTATTTTGGACGCTGATGAACGCAGATAAAACCGATAAAAAGATTCTAAATTCTATAAATGATATTATCTGCGTATATCTGCGAAAATCTGCGTCCCATACTAATCCCCGATCCAGTTTTGTCGTGCCAGCATGGTATCGAATTTATATCCCCACCATTTATAAGGCCCCCACTTCCGGTAACGCCGGTCGATAAAGGATTTGGGCTTGCGAACTCTGGGATGATTTCGCTTTAGAAATGCGACGACAGTGGTGTCCACCGGAATTTCATGGAAATATCCGGCGAACACCAAAAGCTGCGAGCAGGCATAATCCGCAAACCCTTTTGATCGGCGCACGATCTGGTCCGCATGATGATAATCATACCCGTTCACTTCAAGCCCACCCATATTCGGATCTTTAGAAAATCGGTCACACAATTCCTTGAAATAATCCGCTCGATAACCGATGGGGAGCATGGCTTTCAATTTTTTGGCTGAATAACGGGCAAATCTGCCGGGATGAGGGAACGGATGCATTCCTGAAGGCGCAGGCTCAGTAAAGGTGCTCGAGCAGACGGCTCTGCACATCTTTTGGGTCAATGACCACGTGCAGTTGGTGGTGAAAAGGGTTTTGGCGGCATCTTCCCAGAAGGTCGGGGATCTAAGCAGGCGGCCGGCGCCTTTTTTCATGAGCCGAACATATTCAGGCCCTGCTTTCTCAGCCGCTTTCAACACCGGGGATATATCCAAATCCAGCCCCAGACTTCTTCGAATCATTGCCTCTGTTTGGCTGAGATCAGTTTTCTTCAACGTATTGTGAGAGGCTATTTCCACGTCAAGAGATTTTCGATTTTGATAGACCGAAACCCCTAAGGGATTATTCTCACACAGCACGGCAAAGAAAAGCGTCCGGGTATCATCATTCCATGAAAAAGGCGCCAGGTTTTTCCAACCATGGGCACGGCAAGTCATATCGAGGTCGTAATAAGACGGGCATTTGAAATTGATTGATGTTTTTTCCATGTTGCTTACGGTTCTTATATCCATTTGTAGAATTGGTAAATATATAATTTCACCCCATTCAACCAGCGCAGATTTGAAAACAATGTCATGTTCCTTGATCTTAACTTGCCAGGCATGAACGGTGTTGAACTGTTCCGGAAGATCAGAAAAGATAGACCGATTGCGGTTATTAATGCCATAACCGGTTATGCCTCACATTTTGAAATCACTGACTGCCGGGAAGCCGATTAAACGGCTCCCTGCCTTGTAGAAGCGGCTTTATGTGTGGTATCCATTGATCGATTTGAGTTTCACGAAATCACCTGTCCGGTGACCCCTAGCCCGGACAAGCCGGAAAAGTTACAAGTGAACTAAAGTTTTAAGTGCCTAAAGTTAAGGTATCGCTTTGCTCTATCTTTTTTTATAAAAAGGATAGAATTCCACAACTTTAGGCATTTTA
>DUZK01000006.1 GCA_013349495.1 Deltaproteobacteria bacterium | reverse complement strand
AATAAAAACCATGTCCTTTTTTGGTATTTTGTCGACCGTCGACAACACTATAAACATGAATCAGTGTTGTCAAGCGGAAAGACAGGATGGACGAAACAAACCCCCTGCTCTGATGAATCTAATCTGTCAGTTCGATTCCCAGTCTCTCGGCCGCATGAATGGCTTTCTCAATCGATGGCTTTGCATCAATGATTGCAACCCGGCCGCCGCCCCGGTTCCGGGCATCCAGTTCGGCTCGAATCCTTGACCCTTGGCCCCTCAGCCTCAGGATCGCACCAACCCTTTTAGAGATGATCCGAGAATATATACACATCACTTCATTTAATTGCGTGCAACCTTCATTGACAATTTAACGGATTAATGAAACAGAAAAAAGAAAAATTAAACTGAGGAGGCGAGGATGCCGAAATTACCTGTCAAAAAAGAATTGCTGAGCGATATGCTTAGAAAAATGCTGATGACCCGCCTTTTTGAAGAGAAAATTGAAGAATTCTTCATGCAAAATCTGATCGGTGGCACCGTTCATCTTTACATCGGGCAAGAAGCCATAGCGGTTGGGGCATGTTCTGCAATAGAAAAGGAAGACTATATTGTCAGCAACCATCGCGGGCACGGCCACTGCATTGCAAAGGGCGGGGACATTCGAAAAATAATGGCGGAAATTCTCGGCAAGGAGACCGGTTACTGCAGGGGCAAGGGCGGCTCCATGCATGTCAGCGATATCGAAATCGGCAACTTGGGGGCTAACGGAATTGTTGGTGCCGGAATTCCGATCGCCACCGGTGCAGCCCTTGCAGTGAAGCTTCAACACCGAAAGCAGGTTGTGGTCTGCTTCTTCGGCGACGGGGCATCCAACACCGGTGCGTTTCATGAAGGGATCAACCTTGCATCTATCTATTCCCTTCCTGTGATCTTCGTTTGTGAAAATAACTGCTACGCCATATCCTCCCCGGTCTGCAACACGATCTGCATTCCGAACATATCGGAACGCGCACAATCCTACGGTATTCCGGGAATCTCGGTGGATGGCATGGATGTGCTGGAAATTTACAATGTCATGGGAGAGGCTGTGGCGCGGGCGCGCCGGGGAGGAGGGCCGACTTTCATAGAATGCATGACCTACCGGTTTAAAGGCCACTATATCGGCGACCCCTGCACCTACAGAACCACAGAAGAATTGGAGGAGTGGAAACAGAAAGATCCCATTGAAAAGCTGATAAGTTACATGAAAAAGAAAAAAATGCTCAGTGTGAAAGATATCCGAAAAATTGAAGAAGAAGTAATAGCGGAAGTAAGAGAAGCGGAACAATTCGCACTGAACAGTCCCGAACCCAGAGGCGAGGAAGCGTTCCAAGCGGTTTATGCATCATAATAAAATACATTTGGAGTGTTGGCGTGTTGTAAAAGAACAAACCCACGATGAATCATTGCTCCATCAATCAATCCTCCATATTAACACGAAAGAGGTGAAACAAATTGAAAGAGACAACCGTTCTTGAAGCGATCCGGGAAGCACTTGCAGAAGAGATGGAAAGAGACCGTACTGTTTTCATGATCGGGGAAGATATCGGACAATTCGGGGGGGCACTCGGCCAAACCAAAGGGTTGTTCGAGAAGTTCGGGGATGAACGGATTCTGGACACCCCTATTTCCGAGGCGGCCATCGTCGGGGCGGCAGTGGGGGCTTCCATGCTCGGCATGAGGCCCATTGCGGACATCATGTTCACCGATTTCTCGACCCTGGCCATGGATCAAATCATCAATCAGGCGGCAAAGGCACGGTTTATGTCCGGCGGGAAAGTGAGCGTTCCCGTGGTGATCAAGATGCAAAGCGGTGCCGGAAGAGGAAAGGCGGCCCAGCACTCACAGAGCTTTGAGGCCATATATTCACATATCCCGGGATTGAAGGTGGTCATGCCGTCGACACCGTATGACGCCAAGGGGCTCTTCAAATCTGCGATCAGAGACAATGATCCGGTGGTGTATATGGAACATGGATCGCTTTACGGCATAAAGGGTCAAATCCCGGAGGAGGATTACACCATTCCGATTGGAGTCGGTGATATAAAAAGGGAAGGCAAGGACATTTCCATTATTACCTATTCTTATATGGTTCATAAAGCATTGGCGGCGGCTAAAACCCTGGAAGCGGACGGCATCGACGTAGAGATTGTGGACCTAAGAACGCTGAGGCCCATGGATACCGATATCATCATCGAATCCGTTAAGAAGACGCACAGGGTCGTGGTTCTCCACGAAGCCTGCGTTACCGGTGGAATCGGTGGCGAGATCGTGGCAAAAATAGCCGAGAACGCATTTGATTATATCGATGCTCCAATAAAGCGGGTGGGCGTTCCGGATGTTCCCATTCCCTATGCAAAATCCCTGGAAGATACCATTGTACCGAATGAGGAGAAGCTGATCACATGCATTAAGGAGGTATTGGAAGGGATATGATAAGCAGAGTTTTTATCCTGCCCCAAGATACGGATTTTATAAACCAATCGGTTTGGCGTCTAAGATTTGAACGATTTTACACTTTTCTTGCGGTTTATGATAATAATAGGATGATTATTTTAACGACATATACCAGCTCGCACTTGATCAAATAAGGATCTCAACCTAATGCCTGAGATATCGAGGTTTTTGGGTATTATTATTGCCATGTTTTACAAGGATCATGCACCTCCTCATTTTCATGCATTATACGGTGAATACGAAATTACCGTTGAAATAAGTACCGGTATAATAAATGGCAGCTTTCCCAAAAGGGCTTTACGGCATGTATTAGAATGGTACGAAATCCATAAAGAAGAATTGTTTGAAAACTGGCGACTATCAGAAGAAAGAAAACCGCTGAAGAAGATAGCGCCCCTGGAGTGAAAGATGTTGCCTAGGTTAATAGATGCGAATTATGTTGATAGATTTACTCTTTATCTTTGTTTTTCGGACGGATCGGAGGGAGAGATTGATCTTGAAGGCGAATTAGATGGAGAGATTTTTGAACCGCTGAAGGACATATTCTATTTTAAAAATTTTGTTGTGAATCGTGAACTGCATACAATTACATGGCCTAATGGTGCTGATTTTTCCCCAGAGTTTTTATATGACAAGCTAAAAGTCATAGCCTAATGAATTACCCCCCAGTTGTGATTGTCTTCATGATTCAACATGTCGGTAATGGTCATTGTCTATCAATCCCATGAGGTAGAGATATCGATTTCGTTAATGGATAGAGACGGATCGGGGATTACCCGAATTGATCGGATCTGATAAATATCTTTCAACTTCTTGATATTATTATTATTTCTACCTTTTAGCTTGGAAATGTTTTTGGGATGAACCTTTAAATATACAGTATCTCCGGACGGCTTAATCGTCTGGATAAGGGCTGAAGCTCTTTCATAGAAAACCTCAGAATATACAAGCTCACCAAAAGACGGATGATAAGGGCCGGCTATGATGGTATCTTCCTTTTCCAGCTCGCTTGAGGATTGAAGCCCCATCCGGATAACCGGTATGCTCTTATTTTCAAATATTTTGTAAAGCTTTGCTGCCCGCTGGACCGCCTCTTCAAGCGGCAGCGGTTCATACGATCCTTCCCGATACCACCGTGCAAGCAGGCTTCCCTTCAACACCACGGTTGGATAAATTCTTACAAAATTGGGGGAAAGATCTGCGATTTTTTCCCCACTCGAAAGGCAGGACCCCTCGTCTTCACCCGGAAGTCCCACCATCATTTGCAACCCGATTTCATAATCTCTTTTTTTGAGCCGCTCCACGGCATTTACTGTATCCTTGGCAGAGTGGCCTCGCCTTGACAATGAGAGAACACGATCATCCATGGACTGGACTCCCAGCTCAACGGTTTGAACCGGGTAACCATCAATTATGAAAAGCCGTTCAAGCGTTATGGTGTCCGGCCTCGTGGAAAAACGGATGCCGTCTATCGTCTCTGATGCAACGGATCGAGCAGCAGGCTCCAGAAGGCTGATAATCTGCGCTTCGGGCAGCCCCAGGAAATTCCCGCCGTAAAAGGCCAGCTGAACGGATGACCGGTGACTGCGGCCATAATCGAGGAATCGATGGATCAATTGATCGATATCCTTCGGCGTCGGGATTGATGGTTCGGTTCCGGTGATGGCCGTTTGATTGCAAAATACGCATTGGTGGGGGCAGCCTGCGTGTGGGAGGAAAACAGGTATGATTAAGGGTCGACGGGCAATATCTGAACGGCACTTGTCGTGGAGGGAGTCCATGAGCGTCTCGTCCAATCCGGACTATCTGTGTGAATCATCCAAAAGCGCAATGGCTTTTTTTGCCGCATTCTGTTCGGCCATCTTCTTGCTCCTACCTTCGCCCTCAGTCATCAAATCGCCCACTTTTAGTTGAATCCTGAACATTTTTTCATGGTCGGGACCGCTTTCATCGGTTACGGTATAAACCGGCATCCCGTTTTGATTGGTCTGAACCAGTTCCTGCAGCCGGCTTTTATGATCCAGAGCCGTCATGTCCAGGCCGCGCGATAAAATGAGAGGTGAAAACCTGTCTTCAATTAGTTGATAGGCGGCGACAAACCCGCCATCCAAATAGACGGCGGCCAATATCGCCTCGAATGCATCGGCAAGGATGGAGGGTTTGTCGCAACCGTTGGTCTGCAACTCTCCTTTGCCCAGCCTAAGGTGGTCACCGAGTTTTATATCCCGGGCCATTGCAGCCAGCCTTTTTTCATTTACCAATTGGGCTCGAATTCGAGAAAGCTCGCCCTCTTTAAGCTCCGGATAAGATTGCATGAGCATATGGCCGACAATGAGGTTCAACACGGCGTCCCCGAGAAATTCCAGGCGTTCGTTATCCTGCATTCCCGATTGGTCCTGCTCATTCACATAAGAGCTGTGGCGTAAAGATTCATCCAACAAATCAATATCTTTAAATCGATAATGAATCGTATCTTCAAGCTTGCTAAGATCGGATGATTCCATATAATATCGGTCGCTACTTCTTTTGGCCTCTGGCTGAGCAGGATCTCACAACGCTCTCATAAAGCTTATAAGGCACGTGGAAGCCCCCCCGACCAACGCCCATTTCGATATCCGGGTTGATGGCGCCATGAAAATCTGTTCCCCCGGTCATCAATAAATGATGCTGTCTCGCCAGCTCAATATAGGTCACGGTGTCTTCCGGGGTATGTTCTGGATAATAGACCTCTATTCCCTCCATTCCCATGTTCTTTAGGGTGATTATGATATTTTCGAGGGTTTTCTTGTCCGTTGTCTTTAACAAGTACGGATGGGCCAAAATTGCTATGCCTCCGGCATTTCGAATAATCTGTATTGCCTCGGAACACTTCAGGCGGTACTTATCGATGTACGCCGGTCCTCCTTTACCGATAAATTCATCAAACGCTTCGTTAATTGTTTTAACAAATCCATTTCGCACCATTATCTGAGCGATGTGCGGTCTGCCCAGCTGGCTTTTTCCAAATTCTTCTTGAAGTTCTTCTAACGATATCCGGCATCCGATTTCATTCAACCGCCTGATTATCTGGGGGTTTCGGTCTCTTCTCGCTGCTTGAAGCTTAACCAGGGCTTTGTTTAAAGCCGGGTCATCCAGGCAGATGCCATAACCCAGGATATGAAAACTTCCGGTAAGCGCTGTGGAAGTCGGTGGGGCCGCGCTGATTTCTACGCCCGTAAGGAACTTTATCGATTGAGGGATCGGAGCAGAAGCAGCCGCTCTGGAGCCTTCTAGGGTGTCATGATCGGTGATGGAGATTGCTCTGAGATTTAGGGCTTGGACGCGACTGAGAATATCTGAGGGAGAAAGCGATCCGTCCGAGGCATTCGAATGAATATGCAGATCGATACCTGCATTTGCATTAAATTCCAAGCGCTTTCTCTTGGGCCTCCTCTTTGGTCTTACATTCGATGCATTGCTCGGTAACAGGTCTGGCTTTTAGTCGTTTGGTAGTGATATTCTCACCGCATGATTCGCAGATTCCGAATGTCCCGTTTTCGATACGATCGAGTGTCTTCTTGATTTTATTAATGAGCTTGCTTTCCCGGTCCCGAATCCGAAGCATAAAATTTCGGTCGGCTTCTAGAGAAGCGCGGTCGGTCGGGTCTGGAAAGTTCTCTTTGGGTGTGGTCATTCCCGACACCGTGTCATCGGCCTGTTCCAAAAGCCCGTTCAGATGATTGGTCAAAAGTTTTTTAAAATACTCGACATCTTTTTTTCGCATATCTCAAACCTTGGTCTAGATTGTCTTGATCTTCCATATATGATCGACCGATAAACTTTTGGCTTTAACCGATCGAAGGTGTCGGATTTCTCCGAGACTATTAGACCCTCTAAAAAGAGAAAGTTATTATCACAAGCCCCTTCCCTTGTAAAGAAAAAATTTAATGCCTCTAATGGTTTTGTCAATCAGATCTCTTCGATATGGCCTTCTTTTTCTAGGAGTTCGTTATACCAGGCTGCAAACTCAAACATTCCCCGGTACCGTTCATCGTCATTAACGATGCCCAGGCACAATTCGAAAACCCCTCTTCCGTATTCGTTGCTGTAATTCTCGTCACTCCGGGTCTGCAGAAATTCTCTCACCAGCATCTGGGTGGTCCGCTTGGTTTTCTCTCTGCGAATATCGATGGGGTCCTTTGGTTGCATGAATGGATCCCATTTTTCGTAATCCTTTTTAAGAATCTGTTTCTGGCGCCGGGGAGACATGCCTTCAAAAATGGCGCGCTTCCGTTTTTCCTCTTCAGGGGAAAGTTCACTCATTTGTCTCTCCTTCCTTTTCCCTGTCTTTGTCGGGGTCTGGAATACCGAGATAAGCATCATCGAACTCTGTTAGCAGTGCCATAGATACCGGAACCAGCAGGTCCGCCATCTTTATATGTTTGGATCGAACGGATCGAATAAGATCGAGGGAAACCTGGTAAAGTCTTCGGTGAATATTGTCAATGTTTACCGTTGGGTACGCCTGGCCTGATACAAATCCCGAAAGCCCGCAGGTGTGTCCGCTTCCCCGAATGGCAGTGGGCACACCGTAAAGCCTGCAGGTAATCGGGCGATATTCATACAAATCGCACCGGTCTTTCTGATTCAGAAGCGGACATCTGACTCGTTCCTCGGATAAAATCCCGAGGATTTCGTCATCATTCTTCCCCGCCACGGCAGCTTTGTGTGCATTTCTTTTGATTTTATAGATTTTGCGGTCTGCTCGATTCGCCTTTGAAAGGAGATCGTCTCTGTCGTTTCCCGAAACCCGCTCCTTAAAATGGTGATTAATGTAGAGCGCCTCGATAAGGGTCAGATCGAACAATGCGTGGCAGCAGTCCGCACACCGCGTGTGACATTTGACACAATCCGGGTACTCCGATTCGATTCTCTCAAACGCCTGGTCCGCAGCATCCACTAATTTTTTGTATTCGTCAAAGAAAGGTTTGTAATCGATTGCCATAATATCTCCTAAATAACTCCTTCAATCTTCTTGGAACTTGCAGATTTTATAGAAACACTAAATATTCCATGCGTCATGAGGTTTTCCCACTATATATAATACGTCTCCATACCAATTTGTAAGTCACTCACCAAACAATTCGAAAAAAATTTGTTTCACGTGAAACATTCTATTCTGGTCTCCACTATTCTTACATCAACATTAATGTCGACTATTGAAATTGAACTGATCATTTATGTGTTTTTCAGGGTTCAGGGTTCAGGTTTCAGCTCTCAAGCATCGGTGCTTCCTGACACCTGAGCCCTGGCCTTGCCTCAGGGTATATTTCATACATCCGAATAAATGGTTACTTGAGCAAACTGCAAAACCAAGCAGTTTTTTTCATTTGCCGATGCAAAATCGCTTGAAAATCTCATCCAACAGATCTTGGGGGGCGTTTACACCGAGGATTTCTCCCAGTCTATCAGCGGCTTCTTTAAGATCGATGACGATAACTTCGACCGGAAAATTATCCTCTAACCCTTTTAGGGCTGACTTAATAGCCTTTAAACTCTCACCCAGGGCGATATTGTGCCGCAGGTTGGGAACTATGCCGCCGCCTTCGTCCGCCAATCCGTTACCGACAGTTTCCTGGGCAATCAGTTCCTTTAGCAATTGGATTCTTGTGCCGTATAATGCCGAAATCGTAATGTTCGGCACTTCCCAGGATGGCGGAATATCATAGGGAGTATCATTTTCCATCAGGTCGGCTTTATTGATCACAAGGATTGAACGGTGTTCTCTAATGGTCTCATATATTTGAAAATCCGAATCGCTTAACGATTCGCTGCCGTCTATCATAAAGAGAACGAGATCGGCGTTCTCTATATATTCTTTTGTTTTTTGAATCCCGATGACTTCTATGGGATCTTCGGTATGGTGTAGTCCTGCCGTATCGGTCACTGTGATGGGGATGCCGTGGATGTCTATCGTGTCTTCAATCAGATCGCGGGTGGTGCCCGGCAAAGGCGTGACGATCACTCGATCTTTTTGAATTAAAGCATTCATCAGGCTTGATTTGCCGACATTGGGCTTTCCCACAACCGCCATTTTGATCCCTTCCCGAAATAGGTGGCCTCTTTGGTATTGTTGTAACATGGACTCAACAGGAGGGATGATTTCCTCGCTCAATAGGGCGTTAACAGATGACGGGATGAACAGATCGCTCACGTCATCCGGAAAATCGATAGCCGCTTCTGCCTCGGCAAGAATTCCAAACAGTCTGTCTCTGATTGTTTCGATCTTCCTTCGGAGTTCTCCTGTTATTTGAGAGCTGGCAATTTCAAGCGATCGGTGGGTTTGTGCATTAATTGCATCGATAATGGCTTCCGCCTGGGTAAGATCGATCCTGCCGTTTAAAAATGCCCTTTTTGTAAACTCTCCGGGCTCCGCAAGCTTTGCTCCGGATTCCAGTACGATTTTCAATATTCTGGCCACTACTGCATGTCCGGAATGGGCGTTTATCTCCACCACATCTTCCCGGGTATAGCTGTTGGGCGCCTTCATCACGGACAAAAGCACCTCGTCGATGACTTCTCCGGTATCGGGATCTAGAATGTGCCCGTAATAAAGCTTGTGCGATTCAATCCGGTTTCCGCTGCCGAAATCATCCTTTCCGGCTTTCCGGAATATCCGGCTGGCAATTGGAATTGAGTTCTTCCCCGATACTTTAATTATCCCGATACCGCCTTTGCCTCCGGGGGTGGATAGGGCGGCTATGGTTGAATGGGTCATCGTGTCTGTTTTTAACCGTTCACGGGCTCAAAGGTTTACCCGCCTTTGGCGGCGCCGTAGGCGACCAGGGTTCAGATTTCAAAGATTGTAGATTCAGCTCACAAAGTGGCTCCATAGTACATGACAAAAGCTAAGTTAAATGGGACGCGGATTTCCGCAGATTCACACAGATAATAATCTTTCCTGGTTATCTACAAAAGCCAAGTTGATTTGTGGAATAGGCGGTGAAGGTGAGCGCGAGTTTCATACGTCTGCGAATCGGGTTGCCTTCAGCGCCGAATCGGCTTGACTTGGGTTTTCTGGATAACCAGATAATCTTTTTCTCTTAATCTAAATAATCTGCGTTCATCAGCGTCCAAAAAAGAAAATTCCTATACTATCAAGTTAAAGCATGTTAATGATCATGGCGGGCGTACCCGCTCTGTCATTCGTTGTTTCATCAAGCACCTGGCGGCCTTGAACCTTAGAGCCCTGAACCTGTGAACGCTTATCTATATCGATAGATTGAGAATCCGGAGTGGTCTTAACGCAGCTACTTAGAATGGAAACGCTGTTTCTTAATTCATTTTACTTTGTTGTCTTTTTTTCCGAGGAATAATCATCAATTTTCGATAGGCGCCGTTTCCAATGCTTTGGGTTCGGATCCCCTGCGTATCCTTTAATGATAGATGAACGATCCTTCGATCGTGGGCATTCATCTGACCTATGGTCATGGGCTTCCCCGTGCGAACTGCTTTATCGGCGAGCCGTGAAGCAAGGCTTTCAAGATTGGTTCGCCGGGATTTTAAATAACCTTCAACATCCACTTGTATACGAATTCTCTCATCATTTTTTTTGTTGGCGATTTTTTCTATAAGATACTGAATCGATTCAAGGGTTTGCCCTCTTTTGCCGATAAGAATCCCCGCGTTACCGCCTTTCACATCAAACAGGATATGGTCGCTCTCCTTTATCACATTAACCTGGGCATCGGTGGTTATGGTATCGATGATTCTTTGCAAAACATCCTGGCATAAATCTATCGTTTCAGCCGTCTCAGGTTTTTCGATAGGAGAGGATGCGGTATCGTCTCCATCGAGAATGGAAAAGTCTATATCAAGCTCTTTTTCGAGCATTTCTCGATTAAAAGAGCGCTTGTTTTTCGAATCAAAATCTTTGGGAAGATTGACACGAATCCTCGCCTTTTTTGACCCGACCAGACCGAAAATGCCGGTCGATCCATAAGATAACACATCGAATTTTAAATCTTCCTTCTTTATGTTCAGTTCATTGCTGGCTTCTTCGGCAGCCTGTTCAACATTTTTCCCTTCAAAGTCCAAGTCGTGCGTCATGAAAAACCTCCAATACCATCAGATTTGCTGAACCCGTTTTGATCCGTTCTGCTTTGAATGAAGGAACGACAGCATTATTATTTTGCCTTTTAAAAACCCCATTCGTCCCATCCATGTTGGATTCGAGTTAATTCTGTGGTGCGGATCTTGAGCATATAAATATACGGGTTTAATACTAACTCCCTCTTTAAGAGAGCTTTCTAGTAATATAATACTGCTGGGATATGGATAAAACGTTATTGATCAACCAGTACAGCACCAGTCCGGATGAAAAATTGATGAAAATAAAAGTAAAAACAATGGGCATAAGCATCATCATCCGCGCCTGGTTGGGATCGCCGGGTGAAGGGGTCATTTTTTGCTGCAATAGCATGGTTGCCCCCATGACAAGGGTTAACACCGGTATTCCGAAGGGTGGTTCCATAAATGGAACCGTAAAACCGAATCGGAAAAGACGATCCGGTGCAGACAGGTCGTTGATCCAACCGAAAAAGGGTGCATGCCTCAGCTCAATGGCTTGATACAGCATTCTATACAATGCAAAAAAAACCGGTATTTGAGCAACCATGGGGATGCAACCTCCCATAGGATTGATTTTGTAGGTTCTATACAACCCCATGATCTCCTCGTTCATCTTCTTCTTGTCCCCTTTATGTTTCTCCCGAATTTCGGCCATAATGGGCTGCAGCTTTTTCATCTCGTTCATGGACTTATAGCTTTTGGTTCCAAGGGGAAAAAGAATTGCCTTGACCAATATTGTCAAGATAATGATGGCCACGCCATAGTTCGGAATATAGCCATAGAAGAAATTCATTAACCAGAGAAAGGGTCTTGCGATAAAATCGAACCAGCCGAAATCGACCGCTTTATCCAGGTCTTTGCCTACCGATCTCATAATTTTAACATTCTTGGGACCAAAGAAAAGGCCGTATTCGAATGCCTGTTGGGTTCCCGGATGGATGGTTGTAGCCGCTTGAACATAGTCTGCCCTAAGGACATTATTCTGATCCAGGAACAATTTCATGCTCGCCTGACCCGGCGTGTTTGGAATAATGCTGGAAATGAAATATCGATCTTGTATGGCCATCCACTTGAGATTACCGGTTAAAAGGCTTTTTTCCGCTATTTCCTTGGTAGGAACTTCTTCAACCCCATTATCGATCAAAGCGCTTGGCCCTTCAAATCCGAATCGAGTATTATTGACGGGCAACAGATTAATGAGCGAAAGGGTGAGATTGTCCTCAATGGTTTGATCTGAACCATTTTTGACCGTCACCACATGGCGAATAAAATAGCTGTCCGGTGAAAAATAAAACGTCTTTTCGATAACAACCCCATTGGGATCTTGCCACTGAAATGAAAGGCTTTCATCTTTATCAGCAACCATCAGCTTCTCAAATTCATAAATAGAAGAAAAAACCGCGTTGTTCATCCCTGGCAGGCTGTTTTTAGAAAATCCGAGGGTTATGGTTCCGGATGCCAGCTCTTGAGCAACGAGCTGCTTCATCGGCGAATCCGCTTCGACCCTTTCCCTATATTGTCTCAATTCAACGCTTTTAAAAACAGCTCCCTGTTCTGAAATATTAATGGAGTATAGGGGGGAGTCGACGGTAATCATTCTGGCCGATTTAACGGGCGGAGGCCCTTCTTTCTGAATCAACGCAGGGGCTGCAGGTTGAGTCGATTTGACCCCAGTTGTCTCTTTGTCTTTAACATACTGTCCTGTAGCAACCGGTGCTTCCTGGCTGGGTTGAGGTGGCTGAATCTTTTCCTTTTCTTTATCCACAAAGATCAGCTGCCACGCAAAAAACACAACGAATGAAAGTGCGATTGCAATAAATAATCGAGCCTGATCCTTCATAATTCTCTCCTAATCTCAATCAAGGAATCCCGAAAACGATACCGAGCATAGCCGGATGATAGGGAAGAAAACCTATTGGACAAGAACGCTAGGGGCTGGAATCTATAACGACCTGTTGTCTGGATGCGCCGGAACATGATCCACCCCTCCCGGATGAAAGGGGTGGCACTTTAGCATTCGTTTAAGCGCAATAACTCCGCCGCTAACCAGGCCATGCCTCTCCACAGCCTGATGAGCATAATCCGAACAGGTTGGATAAAATCGGCAAGCTGGCCCCATCAAGGGGGATACCAGATATTGATACGCTCTTATGATGAACAGAAAGATCCTATTTAATCTCAAGGCGTCTCGATTCTTCTATAAAGGTTGTGCAGCCATTTGTTTGTTTCTTTGGAATCAATATCAGCCGCATCCCTTCTTGCAATAACATTAATATCCCAGTTCCCTGCCAAATCATGCTTGTTTAGCCGAAAATGCTCTCTCACGTAGCGCTTGATCCTGTTGCGCGTCACAGCGTTGCCAACCCTTTTGGATACGGTGACACCAAGGCGGTTACTATCGTAACATCCCGGGCAATATGAAATCATAAAATACCGATTATGAATGGACTTCCCGGTTTTTGATAATCGCAGAAAATCGGATCGTTTGAGAATTCGATCCGCCTTGGTAAATGAAAATCTGCGCAAGAGATAATTTTTCCCTGCAACCAACTGTTTGAAAAATCTTTTCGGTTTCTCCCGAATCATGCCGGTGGCACAAATTGCGTGTTAATTCAGTTGGTTATACGGCCAGTCGTTTTCTTCCCTTCGCTCGTCTTCGATTAATAATTTTCCTTCCCTGCTTTGTCGACATCCGTTTCAAAAACCCGTGGGTTCGGGCGCGCTTGACGTTGCTCGGTTGAAATGTTCTTTTCATAATGTAGCTTCCCCTTAATCAACAAATCGAAATGATCGATTGTATTTTATCCGGTGCGGTCTTTATTTGTGCTTCAAATGAAAGGTGTTTCAAAAATCAGATACCTTAAACCACGTGTATCGATTTTGTCAAGAATAAATGAAGGATTTGAGATTCATCATTCCTTAAGGACTTCAAAAATATCAAATTCTTCGAGATGGAACTGAGAGTTCGGATATATGACGATCTGCTTGCCGATGGTCCGCTCAACGGATGTGACGAGGTGGTTTTCCTCCCCGTGAAGCAGTTCGGCGATTTTGGGATTGACCTTGACCGTCAACCTGGCGCCCATCGTTCCGTGGGCCTCTCGAAGAATCTCTCGATAAATATTATAACAAATGGAGTGTTTCGAAGGTAAAGAACCTTCTCCATCGCAGTAGTAGCAAGGCTCGCAAAGCAGTCGGTTTAACGACTTTCGGACTCGTTTCCGCGTCATCTGAATTAGCCCCATTTCCGACATTGGCAGCACGTGGGTTTTACTCCGATCCTTTTTAAACGCCTCGGTCAGAGCATTAAAAACCTTCTCCTGGTTGGTCATTTTCTCCATATCGATAAAATCCATGATGATGATGCCGCCGGTGTCCCGAAGTCGAATCTGGTATGCAATCTCTTTAACCGCTTCGAGATTGGTTTTTAAAATGGTTTCTTCTAGGTTATGGGTGCCCACATAACGGCCGGTGTTCACGTCGATGGCAACAAGGGCCTCGGTCTGTTCGATTACAACATAGCTCCCGGACTTGAGCCAGACTTTTCGTTTTAAGGCTCGGGAAATATCGGCTTCAAGATTGTAGGCATCAAAGATGGATTCGCTCCCCGCATAGAGCTCTACGGAATCCTTTAGGTTTGGATTGAACACATCCAGAAACTCGAGAATCGATTCATATTCTTTTTTGGAGTCGATAACCAATCGATCGGCTTCCTGGGTCAGAAGATCACGGACAGCCCTCAAGCTGATGGTGATTTCCTGGTGCAACAATGACAGTGCCGGGGCTCGTTTATATTTCTTCTGTATGTTATCCCAAAGATTCTTTAGAAACCCCATTTCGTAGGTGAGTTTTTCCGGCTGTATGCCTTCCGCTGCGGTCCGAACGATATAGCCGAGTCCGTTTTCTTTCCTCAGCTCCAGGACCATGTTTTTTAATCGGGCTCTTTCCCCTTCATTTTCAATTCTTCTGGAAATACCGATATGGTCCGAGGTCGGCATTATAACCAGGAACCGTCCTGGAAGCGACACATAGGAAGTAATGCGCGCGCCCTTGGTGCCGATTGGCGATTTGGCGACCTGAACGAGAATTTCCTGGCCTTCGGTAATGAGATCCTCTATGGGCACGCCGCGATTCTCATAATGCGATTCGGAATCCGAGTCTATCCTGTCGGACGTGAGATTGTCATGATTTTCACCATTTTCGTGGTCGATCCGCTGTTCCAAAAGATCGTAGCTTTCCCCATAGATATCGTCCACATATATGAAGGCGGCCTGATTTAAACCGATATCCACAAAGGCGGCCTGCATGCCCGGAAGCACCCGCTGTACGCGTCCCTTATAGATATTTCCTGTGATATCGGCATCATCCGACCGTTCAATAAAAAGCTCGACGATGGTCCCGTCTTCCAGCAGCGCAACCCGTGTTTCGTGTTCGGTGGCGTTAATGATCAATTCTTTATACATCACTCTGGCATACTCCTATCCTATTTATGGTGCCATCGCTAATAATCTTTTGTTCGGATCCATGAACTATATCCTTGGGTAACCCTACGGTTTCGGGTTTCAGTGCTTTTCCGCCCGCCCATGGAGGGGTCAGCCCTTAAGCAGTGTCGTTCTCTGACACCTGAAACCTGAAATAACGATCATTTCAAAGTTCTCTGTATCAACGGCGCTCCACGCGCTATCGTCTCACGGCAACTTAATGATCCGTGCCTGTTTCGCCGATTCCTCCGGAA
The DNA here is from genome assembly GCA_013349495.1 of Deltaproteobacteria bacterium. Lineage (GTDB taxonomy): Bacteria > Desulfobacterota > Desulfobacteria > Desulfobacterales > SURF-15 > DUZK01. The sequence goes on along the minus strand of DUZK01000006.1, from coordinate 24,284 downwards.
GATTAAAAACCGATGCCAGCACTTCAATGGGTCTCGGTGTTTTACCGGGCACGGTCTTCATTACCATTTTTAAACCATTGGATGAATGTAAATCTATGTCGGTTACGATCTGCTTGAGATCGATTTCCGCTGTTCTTCCTTTCCGATTCACCCGTTGAAGCAGCCACGCTTTTTGCTGAATAAAGTCATCCAGCCGGGTTTTATCAAATGAATCATGGGGCAGCATGATTTCATAGGTTCGGCTGCCGTTTAGGTCCTTAGCGGATTTTCGGGTCCAAAGCTGGCAATTTAATATGCTTAGCCCTTCCGGCAGATTATCATTTAGCCTTTTCATCACATCCCGGGGCTTCATGGTGTCTTCCAGGGTGATGTAAAAAAATTCCTGGCGGCTTTCCGTTCCCACCGGCAGCGGGTCATCGAACGAAACCTTTGGCATGGGATGAAAGCCTTGTGAATATTTTACAGGTATTCCGGCCCGGCGGATGGCGCGCAACAGAATGTTTCTAAGCTCCAAATGCCCAAAATATTTGGCCTGCTTCATTTTTTCATAGGAAGCCTTCATCCTGACATAGGCAGGCTCTTTGCCATTGGATGTTTCGGCTTCACCCGGCTTGCCTTCCGAGCCATCAAATACCACGGGTTTGAGATCCGAAAAATCGCAAACACCGCACATATGACAGTCACCGGCCCTGCAATCTTCGGTCTTCTCCCCCTTCAGGGACTTTTCCCATTCGTCCGACAGAAAACCCCTGGACAGTTTCATGTCTATGTGGTCCCAGGGCAATGGTTCATTCAGGTCTCTGGTGCGAGTGGTATAGAAATCCATATCGATTCCGGTGTCGGAAAGGGCCTGTTGCCATGTCTCGAATCGAAACTGGTCGCCCCATCCATCGAACCGGCACCCCTTTTCAAAGGCTGAGACCAGCAACCGGCTTAATCTTCGATCCCCTCTGGCCCACAACCCTTCGAGAATGCTCATTTCCGGATTCTGCCATTTCAGCTGAACACCCGGCATCCGAAGGCTCGACTGTATCCACTTGATCTTTTCTTTTGACTCGAACAGCGGCAGTTGGGACAACCATTGAAACGGTGTGTGGGGTTTTGGAATAAAGGAGGCAATGCTGACATTAAGTTTGCCATTCCTCCCTTTGGGCGTTTTGATATTATGGAGACTTTTCACCAGACGAACCAGGGCGTCAAGGTCCTCTTCGGTTTCGGTGGGAAGACCGATCATAAAATAGAGCTTAATAACCTGCCACCCGAGGCGAAATGCATTTTCAACCGTCTGGTGGATATCTTCTTCGGTAATGTTCTTATTGATCGCGTCCCGAAGCCTCTGGCTGCCGGCTTCAGGAGCTATGGTAAACCCGGTTTTCCGTACGCGTTTAATCAGGCTCATGAGCTTGGGGGTCAGGGTTCCGGCCCTGATGGAAGGAAGGGAAATAGCGGTTCTCCGAGCATCGCAGTAATCCATCAAAAGCTCCATTAAGGGAATGATAGCGCCGTAATCCCCCGTGCTCAGCGACAATAGGGACAGGTTCCCATAGCCCGTATTCCCAAGTGCTGTTCTAGATTGCTCGAGCAGCGTTTCCGGTGCCCGCTCGCGAACCGGACGATAAATCATGCCGGCCTGGCAGAAGCGGCAGCCGCGTGTGCACCCCCGGGCCACTTCAAGACGCAAACGATCATGGACCGGCCTGCCAAAAGGCACAATAGGGGCCTCAGGAAAAAAAGCTTCATCCAGGCTGGATATCACCGCGCGGGCTGCAGACCGGTGGTCCGGATCAACGGGTGATAGGATCTGGAATCCGGATTTGTTGTATTTCGGCTTGAAAAAGGCGGGAATATATACCCCCTCAATCTTCGACCACAATTGTAAAAGGGTTTTCCGCTTTTCATCCCCCTCCCGTTTCCAATGGATCCAAGTCTCTGTCATCTTACAGACGACTTCTTCCCCATCCCCGATGACCATTGCATCGAACATATCCGCCAGCGGTTCCGGGTTGCAGGCACAAGGCCCTCCGGCGATGATAACCGGATGCGAGGCGTTCCGCTGTTTTGAATAGAAAGGAATCTGAGCAAGATCGAGAATGGTCAGGATGTTGGTGAAGTTCAGCTCGTAGAGAAGGCTAACTCCGATGATATCGAACCGCTTAAGCGGGGTGTGTGTCTCCAGAGACATCAATGGAATATCAGCGGCCCGAAGATGCGCTTCCATGTCGACGCCCGGTGTAAATACGCGCTCAGCGGCAATCTCCGGATCCCGGTTCAAGATGGAATATAAAATCTGCAGGCCGAAATGCGACATGCCGATTTCGTATAAATCGGGAAAGGCAAGGGCCACGCGAAGCGCAACAGTGTTATGATCTTTCCTGACCGCATTAATTTCCGTGCCCAAATAACGGCTGGGCTGTTCAACCAACGGCAGGATATCTTGAAGGGTGTTGATGGTCATGATATGAATTCAAAAATCAGGTTTCAGTGTTCGGTTCTTAAGCAATGGCGTTCCCTGACACCTGCTTGCGGGGCGAAGCCGCAGGCGAAGACCCCTTAACTTTGTTCAACGGTATATTTCATGCATCCGAATAAATTGTTACTGGAGCCAACCGAATGATTAAAAAATAATTCCTTTTTTATATCACCGAAAGATATTAAATACCATGATCGTTCAAAAATCTCACAAATAGAGGAAAATGCATGGTGCTTTTAAAACCCATATTGAAAAACCGTAATCTCTTAAAATGCTTATTCATATTTATAACATGGGCGCTGTGGGCCGCTCCGGGTTGGCCCCAGACCACCGGATTTAAACGTGAAACTCCTGTTGTTCGGGCGGTGCGGAATGTCAGCCCGGCGGTGGCCAATATCAGTTCGGAGTATGAAGTTCGCAAACGCGTCAGCCCTTTTTCCGGATTCGGAATGGACCCGTTTTTCGACTCTTTTTTCAAGGATTTCTTCGAACCCGGCTTTGAGCGTCGATATAAACGGCACAGTCTCGGTTCCGGTGTGATTATCGATGGCAAAAGGGGGTTTATCCTAACCAACGCACATGTGGTGGAAAGAACCGGCACCATCACCGTTATTTTAAATGATGCGCGTGAATATGAAGCACAGGTGGTGGGCTCGGATCCGGATTCTGATCTGGCCGTACTTCGGATCGAATCGGACAAACCCTTGCCCGCCATAGAAATGGGGGATTCGGAAGATTTGATGATCGGAGAAACCGTGATCGCCATCGGCAATCCCTTCGGCTTCTCCCATACCGTCACCACCGGAGTGATCAGTGCGCTGAACCGGAGCATTCGAACCGAAGACCGGGTGTTTCAGGATTTCATTCAAACCGACGCATCCATCAACCCGGGAAACAGCGGCGGCCCGCTACTCAATATCAACGGGGCGCTTATCGGCATCAACACCGCCATTTATGCCAAGGCCCAGGGGATCGGTTTTGCCATTCCCATCAACAAGGCCAAGCGGATTGTCAACGATTTGATTCAATACGGAGAAGTGATTCCGGCCTGGATCGGATTAACCGTACAGGACATCGATGCAAGACTGGCGCAATATCTGAACGTTCAGGGTGTCGGTGGCGTCCTGGTGAAAGCGGTTGAAGACAAAAGCCCGGCCCGGCAAGCCGGTATCCGGGAGGGCGATATTCTCCGCACGCTGGGATCCAAAAAAGTGACGGATGCAGCGCAATATGAATCCATATTAAAGGGAATTGCCGCCGGGCAACCCATACCTGTGACCATCTGGCGGGATAAAGAGGAAAAAGCAGTATCCATAAATACTGCTGTGTTTCCCGTTGAGCTGGCCATGGAATTGGCATATCGCCTGATCGGGGTTGCCGCAGAAGACGTGTCGACAAAAAATCGGATGAAATATAATCTGGCGGCAAAAGAGGGCGTGGTCATCACGAAACTCCGTAACGGATCTCACCTTTCAAAGATCGGTGTACAACCCGGCGATGTCATCCGAAAAATGGACGAGATCCCCATCAAGGAAACTAAAGATTTCGAAAAAGCGATTGTTAAATATCGAAAGAAATCATCGGTGGTTATTCTCCTGCAGCGCAGCGATCAGCTCTATTACATAACCGTGCGGTTCGGATAAAAAGGGAGCAAGAGAATGAAAAGAATAAAAATACTCCATCTCTCGGACGCTGATGCCCCCATGGACAAGGTTCTCGTCAAAGGATGGGTAAGAACCCGTCGGGATTCAAAGGGGTTTTCCTTCATCGAAGTTAATGACGGTTCCTGCCTGAAGAATATACAGGTCATCGCCGATGAGAACCTGTCCAATTATGAAGAAATCAACAAAATATCAACCGGTTCTGCCGTTTCCATCGAAGGAAAACTGGTGGCATCCAAAGGGGGCGGACAGAAATGGGAGATTCAGGCGGAAGGTGTTGACATTATCAGTCTTGCGCCGGAATCGTATCCGTTGCAGAAAAAACGCCACACCGACGAATTTCTTCGAACCATAGCACACCTTAGGCCGCGCACCAATAAATACGGTGCCGCCTTTCGGATCCGCTCCGAGTTATCCTATGCCATTCACCGGTTTTTCAGGGATCGTGGGTTTCGGTACATCCACACGCCCATCATCACGGGCTCGGATTGCGAGGGGGCGGGCGACATGTTTCGGGTGACCACGCTGAATATGGATCATGTTCCCGTGGCTGACGGCAAAGCGGATTACGCAGAAGATTTTTTTGGCAAAGAAGCGAAACTCACCGTCTCCGGTCAGCTGGAAGCAGAGATGTTTGCCTTGGCCCTTGGCGATGTATACACCTTCGGCCCGACCTTTCGGGCAGAAAACTCCAATACCCGGCGCCATGCTGCCGAGTTTTGGATGGTGGAACCGGAAATGGCCTTCTGTGACTTGGACGGGAACATGGATCTGGGAGAAGAACTCATAAAGGAGCTCCTTCGATTCGTTATGAAGGAATGTAAATCCGATATCGAGCTGTTTGCAAGGTTTGTGGACAAACAACTCCTGGGCATCCTTGAAAATATAGTGGCATCGGATTTCGTGAGGATTCCCTATACGGCGGCTGTAGAAATTTTATCCGAATCTAATAAAAAGTTCGAATTTCCTGTAAAATACGGCTCGGATCTTCAATCCGAACACGAATGGTATTTGACGGAAGAGCACTTTAATAGGCCGGTCATCGTTTATAATTATCCGAAGGAAATCAAGCCGTTCTACATGAGGGTAAACGATGATGATGCCACGGTCGGCGCCATGGACGTGCTGGTCCCCTCCATCGGGGAGATTATCGGCGGAAGCCAGCGTGAAGAAAGATACGATATTCTGGAGGGACGGATGAAAGAAACCGGTTTGCCGAAAGAAGAATACTGGTGGTATTTGGAATCCAGAGAATTCGGCAGCGTTCCGCACAGCGGGTTCGGTTTGGGATTTGAACGGCTTATGATGCTGGTCACCGGCATCAACAACATCAGAGACGTTATTCCGTTTCCAAGGACGCCGAAGAATATCGAATTCTGATAAAAAATTAGGACGCGGATTTTCGCAGATACCCGCAGATAAAATCATTCTTTTAGAATCAATTATCCCAAAAATCTGCGTTCATCTGCGTCCAAAATAGAGAATCGCTCCTGGCGCTATACTACAGTTGTTCTGCCAGGAACGCAACCCTTGCCAACTCCTCAATGAGATCAGCATAATCGTACGCCGTTCTGACATCCTTTCCCAGTGCGGCGATGCCGTGCTTTTCCAAAAACAACACCTTGCATTCGGGATTTTCTTCTATGGCTTGAACAATATATTCCTGCAGTTCTTTGGAACCGGAAGGCGCATACGGCACATGGGGCATGGGGAGTTGCTTGAATGCGGCATCGGTAAGCATGGGTATGGATCGACCCTTTACGGCAAAGGTGGTGGTATAGGGGGGATGAACATGAAGAACAGCCCCTACATCCGGCCGCATTCGAAGAATATCTGCGTGATACAAATACTCCTTCGACGGTATATAATCTTTGACCGGCTCCCACTTATAGGAATCGATCCGGACGGTAATCAGATTGTCTTCTGCGGTGTCGCCCAGGGAAATGCCCGAGGCTGTAACCACCATGCGTCCCCCGCTGATGCGGGCGCTGAAGTTGCCGCCTGTGCCGCCCACCAGGTGGCGTTTATATGCCTTCCTCGCATAACGGACCAATTCTTTTCGATTTTGTCCTTCGGTCATGTGCCGATCCCTTTGGTCACCCAAACCTGAGGAAGATCCATTTTCGCCAGCTCTTCAAAGTGGTGCTTTATTTCCTGATAAAGCGTTTTGTACAAGGGAAAGAGTTGATTGTATGCATCGTGGGCTCTGGGATCGGGCTCGAACTCTCTGTCCAAAACCACTGTTTTTTCAACTGCCGTGGGATAATCCGGGTAGGCCCCCACACTGACACCTGCCAGTACTGCAGCGCCCAAAACTTCGATATGAGAACTCGTAAGGCTGATGACTTTTTTGCCCAGGATATCCGCAATGATCTGATTCCAAACCAGACTGGATGCGGCTGCTCCACCGATCTTAATTGCAGGAATATCGAGTCCGACGTCTGTTTCAAGGATCTCTATCACATGCCGGATGGCAAATGATGCGCCTTCGAGCACGGACCTTAAAAAGTCGTTTCGATTGTGGCCTAGGGTGACACCGAAAAATACCGCGCGCGCATAAGGGTTCCAGATGGGGGTTCTTTCTCCGGAAATATAAGGAAGGAAAAGCAGCCCCTTGCTTCCGGGTGGCGCTTGCGCTGCCTGATTGGTAATCAGGTCATATACGTTCTGTTTGGTAAAATCAGCGACGGTTTGTTCGGATTGGCAAAAGGTATCGCGAAGCCATCGCACTGAAGACCCCACGCCATTGATGGCGCCGATGTACAGCCACCGATCATCTTCGACGTGGGTGCAGTTCATGAACCGGCTGTCGAACTTGGCTTCGCCCAACGGGCCGGAAACCCTGGCAGCGGTTCCCATGATGACAAAACATTCTCCGGGCTCCATGACACCGGATCCGATGGAGGCTCCGATGGTGTCCATGCAACCGGCCATTACCGGTGTACCGGCTTTTAATCCCGTCAATTGAGCGGCCTCCGGCGTTACTTCGCCGGCATACTCATTGGACGGAAGCGCCCTTGGAAGCTTTTCCTCCGGAATTTCAAGCGCCTCGAGAAACGGGGTGTGCCATCTTTTTTTCCGAATATCGAAAAGCAGCGTTGTACAGGCCCTGGAATAATCCACCGTATATTCTCCGGTGAAACGCCCCACCAGATATCCGCCCGGAACCATCAATTTGTGAGTTTTTTCAAAAAGTTCCGGTTCATGGTGTTTCAGCCACAAAATGGTGGGCAGCGAATACGCCCCGGGGGCAACCGGATTGCCTGCGATATTAAACACGGTATCTGCATCCAACGTGTTTCGGATGCGATCAACTTCAGGCAGCGCCCTTTGATCCCAGAGCATTATGGCCGATCTTAGCGGTTTGCCTTCCCGGTCCACGGCAATTAAACCGTTGGTGCAACCGATTCCCACAGCCAGTATCTCTTCCGCCGAAATTCCTCTGATTGCATCCCGCACCGCCTCGATCGTCGCCTGCCACCACCCCTCTGCATCATGTTCGGCCTGTCCGGGCAGCATGCTGATCATACGATATTCACCGTACCCTTCTCCCTTTAGCTTACCGTCAAGCGTGAATACCCCGGCCTTTGATCCGGTACCGCCGATGTCAATTCCCAACAAATACGGTCCTTTTTCCATGTATACGTTTCCTCTCTAAAAAGTAATGATAGGCGCTTAGCAACATCATATCGACAATTTGTTGTCGATGTTCAATGACATGCTGTTAATAAGAATAAAAAGTGAACTAAAGTTTTAAGTGCCTAAAGTGAGCTAAAGTTAAGGAATTCTATCAGTTTTATAAAAAGGTAAAGCGAAGCGACACCTTAACTTTAGGCACTTTAGTTCACTTTAGAGCACTTACAACTTGATTCTAATAAGAATCGACAATGTTTTGTCGAGTTTGCGTCGCTAAGCGCCTAAGCTTTCTCACTCAATATTTCATTGATTTTCGGCCCGATGAAATCGAGGCTCGAGTATACCCGCGCTTTGGTTTTTTCATCCAATTTGTCCTTGACCCTGGCAATGGAGATCTGGGCCAGTATAACCACTTCCGTTTCTTGAAGCAGCTCCTCAACAGCCCGGACGACCACATTGTCATGCCCTTCAATATCTCCTGCGTTTAATTTCAAAAAGGCGTCCGCCTGAACCCTGGGTACAACGGTTATCTTCTTCCCGAGTCTCTCGGCAACCTCTTCGATGAGCATGGTAGATGGTTTGGGGGTGGTATGATTGGTGGCCACCAACCCGATCCGATCGGTGGTGCGGACGGCCTGCTCGGCCATGGGCTCGTCGATTTTGAGAAAGGGTATGCTCACCTTTTTTTGAACAGCATTTACTGCGGGAGATAAAGACGAACAGCTCAAAACCGCCATATCGGCACCCGTTTCCACTGCGGAATCCACCAAACGTCCCAGCCATTCGGTGATTCTCTCGTTTATTTCTCCCAACCCGAATAGAACTTTCAGTATTCCTTCATCCACGATGTGGATGATCTCGGCGTCCGGACACTGTGATGATACCGTTCGATGCACCGGATCGACCACCAATCGGGTGGAATGGATCAATCCGATCAAAGGCTTTTTGGTCTCATTCATGGTCTAGTCTCCTTACCCTTTTTTTGCTCTTTTTTCAGCAAGCTGACAGCCGATCTTAAAGGCCCTGATCATGCCTTCCGGATTGGCTCTCCCCTCTCCTGCTCTTCCATATGCGGTTCCGTGAGCCGGCGTGGTAATCGGTATCGGCATTCCGCCGTGCAGGGTCACTCCCTTGTCAAAGCCCAACAGCTTGGTCGCGATCTGACCCTGGTCGTGATACATGGAAACGATCCCCTGGAAGCCCTCGTTTTTAACCCTCAAGAACACGGTATCTGCCGGAAACGGTCCTTCTACGTGAATCCCGTCCGCTTTTGCCTGTTCAATGGCGGGAGTGATGACATTTATTTCCTCTGTTCCGCACCGTCCGCCTTCACCGGCATGCGGATTCAGTGCGGTAACGGCGATTTTGGGGGCTTCGATACCAAACTGCTTCAATTCGTTGTTTATATATCCGATGGTTCCGTATACCCGCTCTTTGGTAATCAACGAACTGACCTCCTGAATCGGCACGTGGGAAGTCACCCGGGTGGTCCACATGTCTTCCAGGACATTGATTTCACCGAGGACATCGGGGCAATTGAACCGGTCCTTGAATAGATCGATCTCAGCATGATAGGGGCAGCCTCCCAGGCCCATGGCCTCCTTGTGCAGGGGTGCAAACACAATTCCGTCTATCTTCTTATCCAGCGCCAGACTTACCGCATACTCCAAGGTATCATATACAGCCTTGCCGGCCTTGGCGCTGACTTTTTTGTATGTAACATCCTCGGGGGCGATGGTCGGATAATCAAGAACAACGGGCCCGTTCGTGTTTGGGGGAATATCGCCGACCTGGTTGAAAACAGGAAAAGATACTTCGGTTCCGACGACCCCCTGCCCCATTTCAAAAATCCGTTTGTCTCCGATAATTATGATATGTGCCATTCCGTATAATTCCGTACGGGCAAAAAGCTTCGCTATGATTTCTGGTCCTATGCCTGTCGGATCCCCCAGCAAAAGGCCGATTACCGGTTTCTTTTCCATTAATATTCTCCTGTGAAAATAATATGTTGCTTAATATTCCCGCTTGTGGGGCTGCACGATAACGTCTCAATCTTAGAAAAAACGGAATCGATATGTCAACGGAATACGTATCCCCGGTATTATTCGTCTTCGCCTGAATACCCTGCTGCTTGTCGTATCGAAGCAGAGATCCCGCTTTCAGAGTTTGCGAAATGACCTCAAAATCCCTTTTCCTTAATTGGGTTTATCGATCCGTGGTTTTTGGATGTTTGGATCTGTCTTGTTTGGGGTCTCTCTGCCCCCGGGCTCCTGCAAGGTTTTGTTTTGAAAAGATAGAATGTGCATCATGTTTGAAATCAGATACTTGAGGTCCTCTTTCGGGATGTCTGCATTTATAATCGATGTTCCATTAACAACATCCGATTGAATCCTTATGCCGCTCAAATTCGAATCGGTTGGATTGTCTTTTTGAAGCGCTTCAGGCGGGATGATCGCGATTGTCAATGCTTCTGTATCTGCCGAGAAAAACGCCCCGGGCCTGTTCGATGCCTCTGTTTTTGTGGAGCCGATCTGTCCCATAAGCTTATTAAGTCTATCGTCGGAAGGGGCAACCAACAGAAAGCGGTCGATCCCTGTCATCCGGACCTCAGGAATGTTCAAAGCCCTGTACGGATGAGATTCAGAATGAAACGGAAAGGGCTGCATTAAAGGGGCTTGAGGATGAATGCCGACAACCTTTCTTCCGGCCACAACCGAATCTTCGCCTCGTTTGAACACCCCCTCCCATTTCAAGAACCATGGCATTACAGTTGTTTCAAGAAAATCACTGGATGGTGTTGCATCGTTTAGAACCGTAATGGCTTCAAAATCGAGGCGTCCGTTTTTTATGGAAAATCCGACTATCGCTTCGCCGGAAAAATGGTGCAATATTTCAGAAAACCGCTCGAACTCCGAATCTTTTAAACGGTTTTCACCAACAATACTGCTTCTCAGCAGCCGAAAGAAGGTCGGGAGATCAAAGGGGGTGGTCTGCAACAGGAAGGGATGGGCCGGAATATAGTCGGCGGAGGAAGTCCATGAGGCGCTTTTATTAAAAGAGGAAACAAGCTTGAAAAGATCACTGTTTTTAAGCGGAAGAAGTTTAACGGAAAATCGTAGATCGGATGTCCCTATACGAAATCCCAATGAAGCAGTTTCTGTTTGTTTTGCGATTGAGGCCAGGTCCAGCGGATAGGTATGGAATGCCACACTCCGCTCATCATCGGCTTGAAACATCCGTCCTGTTTGGAACACCGAATGAAAATCACCCTTGGGCGGGGAAAGGGAGGCATTCAAGAGTTCGGATTCAACAGCCCGGTTAATGGCTTCGGCCTGTCCGGGTGGAAGCGTTATCAAATAGGAATCATTAACGATTGTGGCATCATAAATGTCAGAAAACGCTTGGTGTTCGAAAAGAAACGGTATGAGGATGAATATGTCCGGGGGATTGGATCGATATTTAAAACCGATTGCAATTTGCCGGTCAGGATCGATCCACTCGGTTCCCTGCAGGACCCCCTCCATGAGAACCGAAGGCATCACCATAAAGATTTCCGGATGATCCAAAAGCATCTCGTCCAAAAAATACAAAACGCTGTTCAGATTATGGATTGTGGTCAGGACATCCAGGTAGGGCCGGGAAGCTCCATCGGCTGCTGCCGAATCGAATGGTATGATCAGAATGCCGAGAATGAAAAATATAGTGAATATTTTCAACGGGTTTTCTTTCACTAAATCAGGACCTTTCAGCGTTCACAGGTCATGGCAATCCCGCAAGCCACTGGGCAGCCGGGGCAACCATAATGGTTTGATCACTGTTTGAAATCGTTCGGTATCCGCCTGCCTCATTGACCAACTGCACTGCCGGGGTCTTTAATGCGCTCTGGAATTTCAGAAGTGCTTTTGACGGCTGCGGGTCGGATAATTTTGCCTCCACCAGGAGAACCGGATCGTTTTCCTCTGCAATCAGGAAATCGACCTCCTCCTGCTCCTTGTTCTTGATGAAGTGAAGCGAGAACCTGCCGTAGCCCATGTCGTTCCATAATGATACCGCCCGGTAGAGCTCGACGGCTACCATGTTTTCAAATCGTGACGCAGGGTCTTTGATCTGGGGAAAATCCCACAGGTAAATTTTCTGCTCCTTTTGAATCGCTCTAGCGACGCGACGGGTCCATGTGGGGATGCTGAAAATCAGGAAAAACCGCTCCATTGTGGACAGCCAGTTCCGGATGGAGTTGTAAGATATCTTAAGATCTCGGCACAGGGAGGGCAGGGATATCGGGCTTCCGATTTTGGTCGGCAGCAGATGGTAGAGGGTTTCCAAATCGCCGATGGATTTGATGCCGGTAAGATCGCGAATGTCCTCTCGAATCAATTGTTGTGAGTACGCACTGGACCATCTCCTATAGGTTGTTTCCCTGCCTGAGAGAAACGGTTCCGGAAATCCGCTGAACGATGCGAGGTTTGACCAGATCTCCTGGAGTTCCGAACTTTCCTCCATACTTATTTGGAGCGGGTCTTCCATGAACACCTCGTGGTTGGTGCCCTTTTTTCCCAATTCCGCGATGGTAAACGGCCACAGGTGAAACAGAAAATATCGCCCTGCCAGCGAGTCTCCTCCCTTTTGATAGATATCGAGACGGCCGCTTCCGGACACCAAAAATTGGAAAGTCTCATGAAATCGATCATAAACCCCTTTCAGATAATTCTTCCAATCTCTATATTTATGAATCTCGTCGAATACCACAAAGGGTTCGGACGAATTTTTTCGTTCGATGTTTTCAAAGAAAAATGGGTTTTCAAGCAGGCGCACCCGGTCTTGCGGAATATCCCAATTGTAATAGAGACGATTCGAAAAGGAATCGAGGACCTGTTTTGAAAGGGTGGTCTTCCCGGCCTGCCGGGGGCCGGACATGAACACCATGCTCTTTTCCACGGAAAGGTCTTTCCATGTATTATGGTACATGGGCCTTGGTCGCATGTTGGCAATATTTCATTTCAATGAAAAATAGTCAAGACAATTTTTCAGTTGGGTGAAAAATAGACAGCGATTGACAACCTATTCGTTTGATAATTTTTGACGGTATAAAAATGGATGTGTTAATGGTAAATAATTAATCATAGAAAGGGGGGTGAGCTTATCATGAATATGGGTTTAAAAGAAGGAATCGGGTCTATCAAGCCGGAAGGTGAGATCTATACATGCCCCACGTGCGGGTATACTGACGGGTTTCATGTGTCCTTTGACATTAAACAGGGCACTAGTGCCGGCGATGTCATTCTGATCTGTCCGGCCTGCCATGCACGGTTTCGTGTGGGGTGGACGGTTCAGATGGGCTAAAACATAATGGGCAATGACATCGAACAGACCGCTCGTCAGAGAATCATCGCGCTTCTGACCGACTTCGAAATGAGCGCCCGGGAGCTTTCTCAGGCCATCGGCATTAAAGAAAAAGAGGTGGTCCGGCACCTGGTACATGTGGAGAAAACAGTCTCACCTCAAAAGAAAAAGCTGGTGATCCGGCCGTTTCAATGCCTCGACTGTGAATATCTGTTTAAAGAGCGAAAGCGATATACCCGACCCGGCCGTTGCCCCCGGTGTAGGGGGACGCATGTGGAAACGCCGACCTTTCGAATAATTTGATCACTCTTCATCCAATCGATACCGAATTCGCAGGGTCCCCTTGTTGAAGCTGGTGGAAACAATGTTAAATCGTCCGATTTCCGAGGTGTTCTGAACGTGAGGTCCGATGCAGGGGCAGGCATCGTAGTTTCCGATTTTAACGATTCTTATTCTATCTCCGGCGCTTTCCGGCACTTTTCCCAAATTGTATCTACTGGTCGCTTCATTTCTGGGTATATATTCTTCTGAAACAGGAAGGTTCTTTTGAATCACATCGTTGACCTTCGACTCGATGTATTTCGCCTCTTCTTCTGTTAGCGCACGATCAAAACGATAATCACATTTCGACTTTTTCTTTTCCACATGGGCATTAAAACATCGGCCGCATCCATAGATTCTATCCATCGCCTGATTTAAAATATGCTCTGCCGAATGCATCCCGGTGTCAACTGTTTTATCCATCGGTTCTTCCTTATCCGTTACCTTTTTCTTTTTTTCCAAACTTGAGGACTCTATGTTTTCCCAAGCCCCCTGTCAACGCTGGGCTTGTATTCTAAAAAATCTGCTAAACCACTATTCTCATGTCAACATCTGTGTTGGTCTCTGAAATAGAAACGATCATTGTAACGCGTGTAAGGTTTCGGGTGTCAGGTGTCAGGGAGCAACGGTGCTTGAGAACTGGACCCTGAAACCTGAACACTGAAACCATGGCATCTTTTCCGTAGATATTTCATAAATCCGAAAAAATGGATTCTTGAGTATGCTTCATAACCTTAAAAGAGAAAAACCCCTTTCAGATTGTTGACTTCATGTCATGATGGAAATAAGTTAAAGGACAAAAGAGAAGTTTCCATTGAATATGATCGGAGCGTATTGAAATGAATCTGCTTTTTGTTTGTACCGCCAATATCAGCCGCAGCTTTCTGGCCGAGCGGCTTTTCAAACAAAAGATCGAAGGACTGCTGTTGGATGACGTGTTTTCAGCTTCGGCCGGTGTTTTTGGGATGCCGGGAAGAACCGCCGATCCCGTTATGGTGGCGCATCTTGAAGATGCGGGAATCGGTCCGGTTGAACACGAATCCACCCAGCTCGAAAAAGAGCATATCGATTGGGCGGATCTAATTCTGGTAATGGAATGGGCTCATCGGGAAAAAATCGAAACGTCTTGGCCTGAGTCCATTGACAAGGTTGAACTCCTCGGAAAATACATCACCAACGATGACAATGAAGAAGAAATATTAGACCCCTACGGTCGCTCGTCTTTTCATTATCGAGTGGCCCTGTCTCAAATACAAATGGCCATAGATGGTTTGATCCGACGACGCGTTCTGGTTTAAGTCTATAGCACAGAGATTTCTTTTTGGGACGCTTAGGATCTATGCCTTCATACATCTGAGTTTGGCGAGATCTTCGGCATATCCGTAGAGGTGGAGCCCCTTGCTTTCCACGATCATTTCACCGTCTTCCACCCCGATTTCCGCGGACATGTATTCCTTGAGGTTTTGAATGGCGGCCAGATTGGCTGGCATTCCGCCCCAAAGATCCCATGATCGGAACAATACCGATGTAAAATGAAGTTTGCCGTCCTGGATGCGTGTATCGATTGAACGCAGACACGGGGGATCCAGCAGGGTTAGGTCGGATGGATGGGCGACCTGAAGGACCATCTGGTTGTTCCGTTCTCCGTATTTTTTATAGGTATCGATGATCCATTCGATCTGGTTGAGGTACAGGGTGTTGTTTTCTTCGAATAGAACTTTCCCGTCGACATCTCTCTTGTCAACGATTTCCTGGTTATTTTCATTCCACCAGGTAAGCTTGTCTCCGGCAATGGGGGTCTTGGTCAGCCGTTCTCCATAGGTATATGATTCCCCGGGTTCCTTGTGGCTGCTCATGAGGTATTCGATATAAGACCGCTCATATCCATCACCGCCATAGAGATAAGCCTCTTCCACCGGATTGGGGATACCGCAAGAAGAGGGGATATCCGGGATTAGAGGTTTTGTTCCGGGATGCTTTACATGACCCATGAAATAGTCATACTCGAGCCTAGTCTGGCCGGAGTAGGATCCTCTGTTAATGGTAAACCTGCTCCCATGATCGAGAATATCATGAACCGCCTGAAACCACAGATCCGGTAAATCTCTTGCATCCACTCTGTGAATTTTCATGGCGTGGGTCCCTGATGGAAAACGGTCTGTCTGCTTTGTGAAGAAATATGTCCTAAATATCGAGCATGGTGACTTCCAGGGCGTTGGTTTGGATAAATTCCCTTCTCGGCTCGACTTCGTCTCCCATTAGAATGGTGAATATTTCGTCTGTGTCCACGGCATCTTTAATTTTAACCTGGAGCAGGGTTCTGTGTTCCGGATTCATGGTGGTGTTCCATAATTGAATGGGATTCATCTCACCCAGTCCTTTGTACCGTTGCACCACCATCCCTTTCTTTCCTTCTTCGAAAAGGTGGGATATTAAATTCTTTTTATTGTCAAAGGATTTCGGTTCCTGCTCTTTTTCTTTGTCATTTAAATAAAAAGTGAAAGGCGGGTTGTCGTATTTATATATTTCTTTACTCAACGTCAGACATTTTTGATAATCTTCCGAATAAATCAGTCCCCTCCCAATTCTAATCGGCTTAATATTGATGGTTTTAGTGCTTCCTATAATCGATTGGCCGCTTCCGTCACCATCCGGAATAACATTCATCTCATATACGCTTCTTTCAGTATTCCAGGATAGTTCTTCTGAATCATATCCATTTTCGATCAGCGCTGATTTTAACATCGTCATTTTTTTGGGATCTTGCAGGAAAGCTTTATCTTCAACCCCCTTCTTAAGCAGTAATTCAATGAGATCGGAATGAATGCCGCGTCTTTCAAGCCTCTTTAAAACAGAAAAATATTCGGAGAGATTACAGGTAAACACATAAAGATTATGGTCGTTTAATTTCACTTGCTCCGGTCCGACAGCCAGCACTCTTTTTTTACAGGCATTTTTTAAAACATAATCGTTTAATTGGGTTTCATCTTTTAAATATATCTCATTTTTTCCTTTTCCGATCTTAAGTAGGGGGGGTTGTGCAATATAGAGATATCCTTTTTCAATAATCTCTGGAAGTTGTCTGTAAAAGAACGTTAAAAGCAGTGTCCGGATATGGGACCCGTCCACATCCGCATCCGTCATAATAATAATTTTATGATACCTTATCTTTTCGATATCATATTCTTCGTGTCCGACACCGGTTCCAAGAGCGGTAATCATGTTCTTTATTTCATCGCTTTGAAGAATCTTATCAATTCTTGCTTTTTCCACATTTAAAATTTTACCCTTAAGCGGTAAAATAGCCTGAAATTTTCGATCCCTTCCCTGTTTCGCGCTGCCGCCGGCAGAGTCTCCCTCTACAAGAAACAGCTCTCTTTGGCTCGGTTCCGAAAATTGGCAATCCGCCAGTTTTCCGGGCAAGGTCGAATCTAGTAGTGCCCCTTTGTTTCTGGCTATATCCCGTGCACGTTTTGCCGCGTCCCTCGCCCTGGCGGCATCCACTGCCTTGGCCATAATTTTTTTTGCAACCGATGGATTTTCTTCAAAAAAAATCGAAAGCTTCTCATTAATAAGAGATTCCACCAAACCCTTTACCTCACTATTACCCAGTTTGGTTTTGGTTTGGCCTTCAAATTGCGGGGACATGAGTCGGACGCTGATGATGGCTGTCAAACCCTCCCTAACATCGTCTCCCGATATTTTAGCTTTTAGATTTTTTGGGATATTGCCGTTGGTGGCATACTGGTTGATGGTACGTGTAAGCGCCGCCTTAAAACCGATGAGATGAAATCCGCCCTCTATAGTATTAATATTATTGGCAAATGAAAAAATAGTCTCTTTATAGGTGTCGTTATACTGAATGGCGACTTCGATTTGAATATCGTTTTTTTCCCCTTCAATCAAAATCGGTTTATGTATGGAAGAATGACGTCTGTTTAAGTATTCAACAAACGATCCTATACCTCCTTTATAAAAAAATTCCTGGGTATTATCCGATCGCTCATCCTCAATTATAATCCGAACCCCTCGGTTTAAAAAAGCCAGTTCCCTCAACCGTCTACTTAATATCTCATAGTTAAAATTATTGTTGTTTAAAATAGTGGTGTCAGGATAGAAATGAATTTTTGTTCCTTTTTTTCGAGTTTTTCCAATAACTTCTAACTCACTTGTTTTATGTCCTCTCTTATAGGTTTGTTGATATACCTTTCCTTCAAAATAAATTTCGACCGTTAACAATTCTGATAAGGCATTAACCACGGACACCCCAACGCCATGCAGCCCGCCGGACACCTTATAGGACTCATTATCAAATTTACCCCCGGCATGAAGTTTGGTCATAACAACTTCAACTGCCGGAACCCCTTCGGTCTTGTGAATTCCTACCGGTATACCGCGACCATTATCGATAACCGTCACGCTGTTATCGGTATGAATGGTGACTTTAATTTTGTCACAGGATCCGGCCATAGCCTCGTCTATACTATTGTCTACCACCTCATAAACGAGATGATGAAGCCCCTCAACATCCACGTTTCCGATGTACATTGAGGGTCTTTTACGAACCGCTTCGATTCCTTCGAGTATTTTTATATTGTCTTCGTTGTATTTGCTGTTTATTTCTTTATTCATATTCTCATCGGCATAATAACGCTTAAATAGTTTTTGTCAGTCTCACCTTCAATTAAACAGGGTTTTTCTTCATCTACAATATTTAGATAAATTTTCTCGTCATCCATCACATTAAGGCTCTCTATAAAATACCTTGAATTAAAGGCCACTTCGATAGGATTTCCTTTAAACCCGATAACCATTTCTTCCTTTGATTCCCCAATATCCGGATTGGTCGAGGAAATCATCATCTTGTCCTCCGAGAGATTAAAAATCACACCCTTATAACTATCAGAAGCAAAAATAGACATCCGTTTCAACATCATTAAAAATAATTGACGGTCTAAAGTGATGATATTCGCTTTTAGCTTCTTAATAATCTCTTTATATTCCGGAAATTCTCCTTCCAACAGCCGTATAATAATGGTCTCGGAGGATTTTTTTACGATAAAATGATTGGTTTTACATCCGAGTTGTATCGGATGTTCCGAATTAAGGAATTTCCCAACCTCACTTAACCCTTTTTTAGGAACGATAATTTTTCCGGTAAAATTAATCTGCGTATCTTTATCGAACGGAAAATCGACCTTGGTCAGCCGGCTGCCGTCTGTGGAAACCATCCTTATCGTCAATTCATCATCAGTCTCTATTTTTTCCATATAAACACCGATGATATGGGCCCTTTTATCGTCCGAAGAACCGATGATGGTGGTCTGCTCGATCATTCTCCTGAACGGTTCCGATTTCATCTCAAAAAAATCGACGCCTTCCATTTGAGGAATTTCCGGAAAATCTTCCGGATTCATACCGACAATGTGATATTCTATATTTTCATTGCCGATCTGTATCCATCGATTTTCAATTTCACTCACCAAAATTTCATTAATTGGAAACTCCCTTATAATTTCATAGAATTTTCGGGCGTTTATTACGACCTTTCCCTCTGACTCCACAGCGGCGGGGTAAAAACCCTCAAAACCGGTTTCAAGATCTGTTGCTGTAATAATAATGCCGTCTTTTGTGGCGTTTAATAGTATATTTCCGGTTATCGCCAGGTTGCTTTTACGCCCGGTTAGTCCCTGTATATTAGACAGCACATCGACAATATCATTTTTTTTAACTGTAAATTTCATATACCTTCCTTTATTCTTATATATTATATATAATTCATCAGGTATGTTAAGAACTATAATAACTTTATAATTAATTAATATTATTAGAAAAATATTAGATTATAAAATTTAAAAAATGACAATAAATATATACTTATAAACAGGGCCCGGATAAATTGTTTATAAGCCCATAATTATAAACATCATATTAAGAAAGTATTAAATCCATATATTTTTATTATTAATCTATTATACCGATTTTTAAGAGAAAATCCAGTTTTTTATTTTAACTACCGTCTTTTCTTCCCAGTCGGTTGAAACCCTTAACATGATAAAATTTTTATAAAGATGATCCACCAGTTTAATCACCCCATCATACTGATCGGCTTTTTCCAATATTTGCTCATCAATATTTTCTTTTTTTTCAAGAGGTCCTGCTATTTGAGTCTTAAGATTGCCGATGTTAAGGCTTTCCCCCCTAATCGTAAACTGCCAAACTAAATTTTGAGTTTCATATAAAATATTCAACTCCGTAACCAGAGCACCCTTACGCAGCGCAAGAATACCTTCCTCAAGACCGGCTTCATCTCCTTTAATGGTAATGGTTTCCAGATTTTGATTTCGATGGTTTTCAAGTTTAATTCGATTCCCAACCTGTATCGAAGCGGAGTGAGGAAGATAATTTTTTATTAAATTTTGTTCGCTTTCGACAACAAACCATAACCAGGTTAGAAATTCATATCCGATAAACTTGTATCGATTGTATGAAACTGCGACATCAAGCATTAATTAAGACCAAAAAACAGACGGTGACAGTTTTAAAAGAACATCTTTTTCCTTATCCGATAATCCGGCTGTGATATCTGCCGAGGTATAAGGAAACAACCGGATTAACCTCAGATTAAACGATTTTAAAAATAGGGTTTCCAATTCTTCGTTGGCTCCCTTCAAGTTTGTAAAAAACCAGAGAGAGGAAGCCTCGTAGTTCCAGATGAGATCGTATATATTCGGTGTTGAGGGAATACGAAGATTTAATATATTTAGAACATGGTCTTTAATCATTTTCTTTTCATTTGCGGTCAGGTACCCTCTTCCGACTTGGTTCAACCGTTTTTCCGTTTCAATAACGGTATGTTTTTTAATTATCTTTCCCGGAAGAACTTTTTTATCTATCCTTAATGAAAAAACAAAATAATTTCCGACAACATGCGATGATCCCGTAAAATCGGGTTTATAGGGTGAATCGAACAGGGTCCATCCAGCCACTTTTTCAGATACCTGGCCATCAATTTCAGAAATAACGTTCTTTTTAAGACCTTTCCTTAAATTTTCGAGAATCGGTTGTTCCAGTTCTCCATCGACTTTATAGAGGGTTATGGATACGGTTGAGGAAAGAATTCCCATAAAAAAATCATTAAAAAGTACAATATATAGTATTACATCAACTTAAACGTAAAATATATAGCGTACGTCCTTTGAATTTACAAGAAATATTTACTATTCTACACATACTTAAGCATGATATACGGAAATATGGAATTTATAGCTGATTTTCACATCCATTCTCGATTTTCCCGGGCCACTTCAAAAACGATCGATTTTGAAAAACTTTATATTGCCGCCCAATTAAAAGGGGTAACGGTTGTCGGCACCGGTGACTTTACCCATCCCGGCTGGTTTGCTGAAATAAAAGAGAAGCTTATACCCGATGAAAAAGGTCTCTTTAAATTAAAACCGGATATTGAATCCGCCTACAATCAGCAGGTTCCTTCCACCTGCCGGGGTGACGTTCGATTTGTTTTGGTTACGGAAATCAGTAACATATATAAAAAAAAGGAAAAAACACGGAAAAATCACAACCTTGTGTTCGTTCCAGACCTTAAGACAGCCGAAAGATTCAACACGACCCTTGACTCCATCGGAAACATCAACTCCGACGGTCGTCCGATCCTGGGTTTGGATGCCAGGGATCTTTTGGAAATTGTTCTTCAAACATCCGATCAGGCATTCCTTATCCCTGCCCATATATGGACCCCTTGGTTTTCCATGCTGGGTTCCAAATCCGGATTTGATTCGATTGAGGAGTGTTTTGAGGATCTGACCCCCCATATTTTTTCAGTTGAAACAGGTCTCTCCTCAGATCCGGCAATGAACTGGCGGGTGTCAATCCTTGACGGGCTGACGCTTATTTCTAATTCCGACGCTCACTCACCGTTTAATCTGGGAAGAGAAGCCAATCTTTTTAATATTCCTCGGTCATACCCATCCATTAAACACGCGCTTGAGACAGGAAATCCGGATCAGTTTCTCGGAACAGTAGAGTTTTACCCGGAAGAAGGTAAATATCACTTTGATGGACACCGGAAATGTGGGATTTGTTATAGCCCAGAAAAATCCATAACGCACAAGGGTCTGTGTCCGGTGTGTGAAAAACCGTTAACCCTGGGCGTCCTTTATCGGGTAGAAAGTCTGGCTGATCGACCGCACGGGATTAAACCCGAGAAATATCACCCGTACGCCAACCTGATTCCGCTAAATGAGATGCTCTCCGAACTTTTAGGAGTCGGTCCGAAATCGAAAAAAGTGAATCAATGTTACGAGACGCTTTTAAAAGAGCTGGGATCCGAGCTTAATATCCTCCGTACCGTATCCATAGATGACATTAATCGCGTAAACATTCCGTTGTTGGGCGAAGCAGTCAAAAGGATGCGCCGGGGAACGGTGAAAATGTCTCCGGGGTATGACGGGGAATACGGAAAAATCACCCTGTTTGATATGGAAGAGAAAAAGAAATTACTCGGGCAGCAGTCCTTGTTTCGAATAGAACCGCTCAATAAACAGAAAGAAAAGACACCTCCCAAAAACACATTTAAAAAAGCGCTCAAAGATTCATCCCTTTTAAAAGAAACCCCTTTAAAAGAAACCCCGCAAAGACCGATAAGCCTGAATCCGGAACAACTTAAAGCGGTTGAACATACAGATGGGCCACTTCTGGTTGTTGCAGGACCCGGCACGGGGAAAACGCGAACTCTCACCCATCGAATCGCGTATCTTTTAACAGAAAAAGGGATATCGGAAGAAAACGTTCTTGCCGTAACGTTTACCAACAAAGCCGCCCACGAAATGCTTAATCGGCTCAGTCTTTTGTTGGGAGCTTCGGCGAAACTTCCCTTTGTCGGCACCTTTCACTCGTTTTGCTACTGCGTCATAAAGGAGCTGGATCAGGATAAAACACCTGCAATTATAGATGATGAAAAACGAAAAACACTTGTTCAAACCGCTAAAACATTAACCATAGACGGTGGAAGCCCCGCATCATTATCAAGCCCGGAGTTGCTGGACGGAATCGTTGCCGCTAAACAGCGGTTCATCAGTCCAAAGGACCCGCCCGAAGCACTTCCTAAAATATACCAATCCGTCGATTTTCTAAAAGTATATTCGAAATACCAGGAGCTGCTGTCTATCGAGGGGCTTTGTGATTACGAAGATCTAATTTATCAATTGGCCGGACGATTAAATCAAAATCCGGCCCTACGGGCTCGCTTTCAAAACCGCTATCCGTATATTTTTGTGGATGAGTACCAGGACTTGAATTTTGGGCAATATCAACTCATCCGGTTATTGTCTCCACCCGGAAACGATCTTTTTGTCATCGGAGATCCGGAACAGTCCATTTACGGGTTTAGGGGATCTAATGTTCAATATTTCCAGAATTTTATCGACGATTATCCTGATGCAGCCGTCATTCATCTAAAACAGAATTATCGTTCAACCCAAACCATCCTCGATGCGTCGTTTCAGGTTATCCAAGGCCACTCATCTTATGGAACAAGCTATCGTGAATCCCGGGTGTTCTCAAAAATTAACGGCACGAGACAGATTACCATAATGGAAACCGCCTCGGAAAAAGCAGAGGCTGTTGCTGTCGGCCGCACCATCGAAAGCCTGGTCGGGGGCACGGGATTTCATTCCGTAGATTTCGGCAATATCGACTCAACCGAACAAGACGGACACCGGAGTTTTTCAGATGTAGCCATATTTTACAGAACCGGGGCACAGGGAGAGGTGTTCGCAGAAATATTCGATAAAGCCGGAATACCGTATCAGATGGCGAGCAAAGAAAAATTAATCTTAATGGACGGCATAAAAGAATTGCTTTCATTAATAAAACTTTTGGAAGGTTTCGGATCCTACATGGATCTCGAGCTCATTCTTAAAGCACTTCCCTACACCATCGGAAAGAAGGCCATCGATATCTTTAAGCTCTGGGGCTATAAGAATAGATTCAGAATAAAGGATGCCCTGTGGCACGCCAAGCGGATTCCGGTTCCGGAAATGAGCAAAAAAAGCCAGCAGCAACTCTACGAATTTGCCACTTGGCTCGACGGAACAGAAGGGAGTGTTGCCTCCATGACCGTAGAGAACAGACTCCGTTTTCTTGCTGAAAATACAAAAATCCGGAGCACTATAGACGAGAACCGGTCATCTGAATCCGCTTATAATCGGATCCTGAGTATTGCAAGCGCCTTCGGAAACCGAACCGAAGATTTTCTGGTCGCTATAGCCCTGCAGACCGACACGGATGTTTATGATTCAAAATCTGAAAAAGTGTCTTTAATGACCATCCATGCTGCAAAAGGGCTTGAATTTCCGGTCGTATTTATCGCCGGCTGCGAGGACGGGTATATCCCCTATCATCACGAGGATTCGGATCCGGAGGAAGAGCGAAGGCTTTTTTATGTGGCCATGACCCGAGCCATGGATCAGCTCTATTTTACATACACCAGAAAGCGAAGAATCCATGGCCGGCAGGTTCCGAGAAGCATTTCTCCCTTTGTGAAGGAAATCGAAGAACAGCTCAGAGACCATCAGGCCCTCCAGGTGAAAAAGCCCAGGCCGGATGAGCGGAAGCAGCTGAAACTTTTTTAGATAAAAAAAGGACCGTAAGATTTAGTGCCTTAATAATTATTTTTGTGCTTTTTTTGGCAGAATCTTTTTGAATGCAATAATAGGCTGCTCAAGGAAGTGCCTAAAATTATAAGTGCCCAAAATGCCTAAAGTTTTGGAATGCTATCCTTTTCATTAAAAAAGATAGAGCAAAGCGATACCTCAACTTTAGGCACTTCAAACTTT
>DUZK01000005.1 GCA_013349495.1 Deltaproteobacteria bacterium | reverse complement strand
TGTTTTTTTTCTCCAGTTTCCGTTGTCTTTTAAGCTCTTTCTTCTTTTGCTTTTCCAATTCCTTTTGGCGTTTCTTGAATTGAAAATGTGATCTTGCCATATCGTCACCTTTCCGTAAGCTAAGATTGGTAATGACAAAAAGAAAACTGTATAGGACTGATTAAAGGTATAATGATAAAATAAAAAGGGCATCCCCTCTCTATTCGACGGAATGCCCTTTTTTAATTCACAAACAGATAACTAAACCACTGTTACATTTGCTGCGGCAGGACCTTTTTGACCCTGCTCAATGTCAAAGGTGACGTGATCGCCTTCATTAAGCGTCTTAAAACCGGCTGCATTGATTCCTGAATGATGAACAAATACATCCGGACCACTTTCCTGCTCGATGAAGCCGAAGCCTTTGCGCTCGCTAAACCATTTTACAGTTCCATTAACCATAGTGACATCCTCCTTTCAAAAAATTCTCATAGTTCCAAACCTCAGGTTGCCACTTGGATAAATGGTTTTTTCCTTCAGAAGGAAACCGGCCCGTCAATTAAGCGCGGGCCTTTATTGATTGTTCTAATAATAACACCATTCTGAAAAAAAGCAAGCTTCTTATACGATTATTTTTTTACAATAATCATATGTCTCCGCTGAAAAACCGGTTCCACATCTCCGTCTGTTCACGGCCGATGACGCGATTGAACCCGTCGAACCACCTCGTGGGACTGCTCTCGGCCCGCAGCATGACATTTCCCCCCCGTCCAAGTATGCTGAAGTAGCGGGCCTGGGCGGCTCTTCCCGCCAGAAGAGATCCGACACAGTACAGGCCGATGTCGAAACCCCTCTGATGCAGCTCTTCCGGACTCAAATAAGGGGTCATGGGACTCCCCTCTATCATATTGGCGAGCACCAGGGCCGGAGAATCTTCAAATTCCCGTGCAACCGTCTCAAGCATTTCCAGAGATTCAGGGGCCTCCACGAACAGGAGGTGAGCCCCGGCTTCCACGTACAACCGTCCCCGCCTGAGCGCTTCATCAAAACCGTGACTGGCGATGGTGTCGGTGCGGGCCATGATGAGGAAATCATCCTGGCTGGAAGCATAGGAAACAGCCGGTTTGATCCGCTTTTCGATCATTTCCTCAGCAGACACCACCTGTTTGCCGGTTCCAGAAGAACCTGCCATATGGCCGCAGCTCTTATTGATCCCGTACTGGTCTTCAAGTTGAATATACTGCCCGCCCTGTTTGTGAATCTGGCGGCACGTCAGGATAATGGATGAGGGTTCGTTTCCGAATCCGGTATCCCCGTCAACACCGATGGGAAACGCCGGTTTGCTTGTGTCCAGCGCGGCCATCCAGGTCGCATGCTCGATGATGTCGGTCTGCCTCACGATTTCAGAGCGCAGAATGTAACCGAGATCGGGCAGACCGTAGGTGGCGGAACAGAGATATCCGGAAATATAGGTAACGAAACCGCCGATATAATCGGGAACAGCTTTCTGATCGTACAGCTCGTATATGGTGTGGTGGAGCTGACGTGCCTCGGCCCCGTTGGCAACGCCGATGGCGATAATGATCCTTCCGTCGAGTTCCTCAATCATTTTTTTGAGTTCGATACGATCGGTCTTCCAATTTGTTTTTTCCATGGACACGCTCCAGTATGTTTTCGAGATATCCGGTCCTTTTCCAAAGGACCATTTAAGAGGCGTTCAGAAGCACCTTCTCGGCTTCATCGATGCTGTGGGTTCGTAAAATAAGCGTTGCTTTTGTCACCTCCGGATGAGCCGCAGAATAGATGTAATCGATATTGATTCCTGCTTCGGCAAGAAGAGATGCCACTTTTCCGGTAGCCCCCGGTGTATTCGGAATTTCAATGGCCAGAACTTCCGTCTCGATGACGTGCATGGAGAGTGCCGTTAACGCGTCTCTGGTTTTTGGGTGGTCTTCCGGGACGATCCTTAAAACGGCCTCGTCTACCGTGTCGATGGCGCATATAGCGATCAGGTTAATGCTTTCCTGTTCAATGACTTTACACATATCGGCCAGAGCGCCGACCCGGTTTTCCAAATAGACAGAGAGCTGGATACTTCGATTCAAATTCATGAGTTATCCCCCGCAGATCATATGATTCAGATTGCCATAAATCGAGAACATGGGGAAACATAATACAACTTTCAAACGTTAATCAATGTTTTTCAACAATCGACCATTCTGGTGAAGAAGTCGATTCGATCGCCGATCCTGCAGTATGGAACTGAATGGTTGACTTGATGTTGGATTTGCGTTTAAAAACAAGTTCTTATGAAAGAAGTGCCCCCCGGTTGGGATGGACGATCTTAAGGAAAGGGGGTGGGGGATTTGAATGGATTAGGCACCCATATCCTGCTCGATCTGTATGGCTGCGATTCCGGAAAATTGAGCGATCTGGAGTTTCTAAAGCAAATGTCCCTTGAGGGGTGTCAAGCGGCCCGGCGCAACCATCCTTGGAGAGTGTTTTAAACGGTTCGAGACCCAGGGCGTCAGCGGTGTTGTAATTATTGCGGAAAGCCATTTCACCCTTCAGTTTCTGAATCTTTTATTCCATGGTGCTGAGGGATTCAAATAATCGTGTGCTCATGTTGTAGTAGGAGATGATCTGGACAAGGCACAGAATGTCTTTATCGGATAACCCTTGGTTTCGAAGAAGCGCTATATCCTCAGGGCTGCACGCATTCGGGGATCGGGTTACTTTTACCGTAAAATCGCTGATCAGCCTCTCACGGGTGCTCAAATCGGCTTTGGTGTAATCTTCGGCAACCTGCTGTGCCAGTTCTTTACTTCTCGCCGCTCGACCGAGGCCTTCAAGATGGCTTGCGGTTCAGTGAACACAACCGTTGTAGACGGACACAATCAGCGCGGAAATTTCCTTCTCCCTGGGTGTTAAGCCGGTTGCATTTCTCTGAATGGCATTGCTCAGATTGTTTATCAACTCGGAAACCTCTGGTGTCAGGCTTGTCAGTCGAACCGTATCGGTTATTTTATTCGTTATTTTATTTCGGGTTCGCTTGAAAAGGTTCCGAACCGCTTCATTCGTGCTGGATTCATCTTCGATATCGATCCATGTCACCCAGGGCATGGTCACCTCCTGATTCCGGTATCTTTTCTGTAAAGGCATTGGAGATGATCACTTTATATCCTTTGTCATGAATACTCAATAGCCCATCCCAGGTGTCGGTGATCTGACACTTTGACTGACGGCATATCGCTTATGTTCTTTAATCATTTTTCAGATCAGCCATAACTATATGGAATCATGTAACGTGTATTCTGTATCATGTTTTGGCACAATTCCTGCTCTATTTGCATCCGGTTTGTTGTATCCAAATTGAACGATCCATAGAATCCGATGGCTGAGAGCTATGGATCATCAGGGAGGATGAAATGATAATAACCGGAGAGGCTCTGGGAAGCTCAAAGCTCAGAGAAGCTCAGAGAACTAAAATTCCGTTCCGAAAGAAGGACCCAAAAACTTTGCTTTCACCGGTTTACCCTCGGTTTCAAGCCAGTTGTCTGTAAAAAGACGAGCGCGCTCAAGACAAATTTCAGGGGTGTTCTGATAGAGACGTGAACGTAATTTATCGGTTCTCGAAGTCATGGGAAGTATTCCTTATAGGCGGATGGACTAGCCTGCTCCTGCAAATTGCTTTTTCTTCGGAATCTTAAATCCTCTCGATGATGGTCATTGCCATTCGGGTTGCTTCCTGGGTGAACCGAAAACATTCTTCCTTGAGGTTTTCTTTCTTGAATTTCTTTTGACCGGCCTTTGTGCCCAGTTCACAACCGATCAGTTCCGCACAATTGGTGGTGCCGAATTTTTCCTGGAAGATCTGCATGAATTCCCTCACATACTTATAGTTTTCTTCAACCGAGTCTTTTGGCGAGCGCCTGCCCGAAAACAGGTTGATGGATAAAATGCCGCCGGCCACTGCACCACAAAGCCCTGATGTCCTAGAAGTACCGCTGCAAAAACCCGTGGCAATGCCGGGAATGAAGCTTGACCGGATACCGTAATGCTCCGATACTGCCAGGAGCACGCTTTCCGCGCAGAAATAGCCCGATTTAAAGTGATTCATACTTTGCTGTGCGACTTGATCTATCATAATGATTTCCTTTCCTACTCCAAAAAAACACGCGGCACTCGTCCGGTGATTGAACAGACCACCTCGTAATTGATGGTTTGGATCCGTGCGGCATAATCATCCACGGTAATGGATTCGCCTCCTTGTTGTCCGAAGATAACGACTTCACTGTCCAGTTCCACCTCTGGAATATGGCCCACATCCAGCATGGTCTGATCCATGCAGATCCGACCCACGATGGGGGCTTTTTTGCCGCAGACCAACATATGACCATTGGAAGAAAGCAGTCGGTTCAATCCGTCCGCATATCCGACCGGCAGTGTGGCGATGGTTGTGGGTGTTGCGGTTTCATAGGTGATGCCATAACTGAACTTTTGCCCTGCGGGTACTTTTTTAAGGTGTGCCACTCTTGTTTTCAAAGCCATGGCCGGTCTGAGATCGATTTTGCTTTTGTCGACCTCCGGAGAGGGCCACAATCCGTAGGTGGCGATTCCGGCTCTAACCATATCCAGGTGTGTGTCCGGCAGATCGATGATGCTTGCGCTGTTCGCTACGTGCTTTACCGGTGGATCAATGCCTGCTCTTTTGAGATCTTCAATGAAATCCATGAAAATTTCAAACTGTTGATTGGCATAGGTTTTATCTGCGTCATCCGCAGTTGCAAAATGGGTGAATATACCCTCAAATTCGAGATTGGATAATCTAACAATGGAAGCGACTTCTTCTACTGCGGATGGTTCGGCATCAAGCCCCTCGGTATTGCAGCGCCGGCAGTCCGGTTGAATGCCGAGACGTCCCATACCGGAATCCACTTTAAGGTGAATCGTTATTTTTTTTTCCAACTGTGAGGCAGCTGAATTCAGGGCTTCGGAACCCTGCAACGAGCTGACGGTTTGGATGAGGTCGTAATCCACTAACGTTTTCGCGATGCTCGGCGGGCTATGACTCAATACCAGCACCGGCACATCAAAACCGGCTTCCCGCAGGGAGACTCCTTCATGGGCTCTTGCGACTCCCAGTAATGCAGCGCCGTTATCCAAAGCCGTCTTTGCCGCTTCATTGGCGCCATGCCCGTATCCATTGGCTTTGACAATAGCCATAAGGCGTGCTGAAGGATCGGAGAGTTTTCTCAAGGATCGAATATTGTGTGCAATTGCTTTTAGATCGACTTCCGCCCAGACGAGTAAAAATTCCATGTTTGCCTCTATTTCATCATCTATAAGCAATCAGCTGTCAGCTCTCAGCCGTTTGGGAACCAGGAATTTGCTTTCAGCTTTGAGCCTTCAACTTTCAGCTATAATTAACATGCAATTTTCGTTGCATTAAAGAGCTCTTTTGCGTGATAGGAGCTTCGGACAAAGGGGCCGCTGGCCACTTGCTTGAAACCCATTTTCAAAGCAGTATCTTTCCATTCATTGAACTCCTCCGGAGGTATAAACCTTTCAACCGGAAGATGCGACTTTGTCGGTTGTAAATATTGCCCCATCGTTAACATTCTGCAGCCGACTTCAAGCAGGTCATTTAGGGTTTGTTCCACTTCTATTTCCATTTCTCCCAGGCCGAGCATCAAACCGGATTTGGTCTGAAGAGACGGCTCACACTTGCCGGCCCGTTGAAGCAACTCCAAAGAACGCCCATAGATCGCCTGAGGTCTGACGGTTTGATACAGACGGGGTACGGTTTCAAGGTTGTGATTTAATACATCAGGATAAGCCTCAACCACCTTTCTTAATGCATCCGGGCTGCCCTGAAAATCGGGAACCAGGACTTCTATCATGGCTGCCGGGTTTTTGCTTCTCACCGCTTTGATGGTTTCCGCAAAGACTCCGGAACCGCCGTCTGGAAGATCGTCTCTGGTAACGGAGGTGATCACCACATACTTCAATTTCATCTTTGATGCAGCCTCGGCTACATTATCGGGCTCGCTCGGATCCAGAGGGGCAGGGGACCCTGCGGTAACCGCGCAAAATCCGCAATTGCGGGTGCATACAGATCCTAAAATAAGAAATGTGGCCGTTTGACTGGAGAAGCATTCCCAAATATTCGGACACCGCGCCTCCTGGCAGACTGTGTGGAGACGGCTCCTCTCAACCAGATTCCTGACCCGTTCATGTTCGGCGCCGGCGGGTATTCTTCGCTTGAGCCAAGGCGGTTTTGGTTTATCGGGTTTTTGGTTGCTCATAATCATCCGTTATTTCTACTTTAAACTCAGAACCCTGAACTCATATCATTTATAACCATTTTTGAACTTCTGACAAGTCTTTTGAAATCAGTCTGATATGAAAGACCTCGCATAAATGATGCTTTAAGCGCTCTTTCACCTGATCGAAAGAGACAGGAGTATCTAGCTTCGTTTCCATGGAGGTGGCGCAGATTCCTTCTAGTCCGCACGGGTGGATCCATTCAAACGGCTCTAAAGATACATTAACATTCAATGCAAACCCATGGAATGTTATACTGCGCCGTACAGTGACTCCGATAGCGCCGATCTTATTATTCCCTACCCAGATGCCACGGTTTAATGAATTTCTTTCCGCCGCTATTCCCCAGTCGGCCACTGTCCGAATCATTACGTCTTCCAGATTTGTAACATAGTCCAAAACCCCGAGCTTTAAAGATTTCAAATTGATGACGGGATATCCGACCAGTTGGCCCGGACCATGATAGGTGATGTTTCCTCCTCGTTCAACATGAACGATAGGAACTCCGGATTTTTCAAGAAAGGATTCACTGACCCTAAGATTTTCTTTTCCACCGCTTCTGCCCAGCGTGAATACCGGAGAATGCTCCAGTAGAAAAACGATATCCTGATCAAAAGCTCCCGCCTTGCGGGCATCCACAAGTCCGGTTTGGAGTTTCCAGATTTCCCGGTAATCTGATGTCGGCAGTTCGATGCAGTACCAAGTTTTTGGTTCTGAGTTCAAGGTTCTGGCTCAACCTGTCAAGCACGGGTTTCGAGCGGCTGCGGTTTCATCCAATCGTTGAACTTTGCAATTGGTGGGGGCGTTTCTAACCTTGTCGGGATCTGTTTTCGCTTCTTCCACGATAGCTTTAAATGCATCAATTAAAAGGTCTATATCCTCCCTGGATTCGGTTTCAGTGG
Source organism: Deltaproteobacteria bacterium (assembly GCA_013349495.1). Taxonomy (GTDB): domain Bacteria; phylum Desulfobacterota; class Desulfobacteria; order Desulfobacterales; family SURF-15; genus DUZK01. The sequence goes on along the minus strand of DUZK01000005.1, from coordinate 32,760 downwards.
GCTCTATCATAATTGCACCGTTTACCACCAGTGGAAAATAGATGGTGGGGGGATGAAATCCGTAATCCATCAAACGCTTGACCATGTCCAAAGTTGTGATTTTATCGGATTTTTGATGTTTGTCTGAAAACACACATTCATGCATGCACGGGCGGTCATAGGGAAGATGGAGCACGTCCTTGAGCTTCTCCTTTATGTAATTAGCATTCAATACCGCAAGCTGGCTTGCTCTTTTCAAATTGGCAGCTCCCATGCTTCGGATGTAACTATAACATTTAATCATTACGCCGAAGTTTCCGTAGAAGGCATGCAGTTTTCCGATGGATTCCGGAAAATCTTCCGAGAAAACGTATTGGCCGTTATCTTCTATAATTCGCGGGACCGGCAAAAAGGGTTCCAAATGCTTTTTGACGCACACCGGCCCTGATCCCGGCCCGCCACCGCCATGAGGGGTGGAAAAGGTCTTGTGAAGATTCAGATGCATCACATCCACACCGATATCCCCCATGTTGACAATACCCATGACGGCATTCATGTTTGCACCGTCGCAATAGACCAGTCCTCCTTTGGCGTGCACAATCTCTGATATGGCTATGATGTTTTCTTCAAAGAGACCGAGGGTATTCGGATTGGTTACCATGATCCCTGCGGTTTCCTCGTCCATAGCCGCTTCAATACTCTCTTTGCTTAAAACCCCCTGTTCACTCGATTTCACGGGAACGGATTTGTAACCGCACAAAGCCGCACTGGCAGGATTGGTACCGTGGGCTGTATCCGGTATGAGAATTTTCGATCGGTTCGTTCCCTTGTTGGTATGATAGGCGTGAATGATCAACATCCCGGCCAACTCCCCGTGGGCACCGGCTGCAGGCTGAAGGGACACCGCATCCATTCCTGTAATTTCTGCTAAATACTTCTCGAGCTCATACATGAGTTTCAAGGCACCCTGGGATAATTCGGTTGGCAACAATGGATGGGCCTGGGCAAACCCCTTGAGCTGGGTTTGCCTTTCATTGGTTTTGGGATTGTATTTCATGGTGCAGGACCCCAGCGGATACATTCCGGTGTCCACACCGAAATTCCACTGGGACAGGCGCGTATAGTGCCGCACCACATCGACTTCGCTCAAATCCGGAAAATCAGGTCCTTCACCGGATAAAGACGGAGCAATATCTGCAGATGGAACATCCTGCTTCGGTATGGAGATGCCGCATCGTCCCCTTTTACCCTTTTCCCAGAGCAGGGGTTCATTCAAAATCAAACCGGTCGTTCCTATTGCATTGTTCATGATGTCATCTCCTGAACCAGTCGATCCATTTCTGCTCTGGACTTGGTCTCCGTAACACAGAAGAGATAATGGTTTTCAAGTTCCGAATAATATGGGGCCAGGTCCAATCCGGCGATAATTTTTTTCTTAAGCAGCCGATCGTATGCTTTCCTGGAGCCGCCGGATAGCTTTACCACGAATTCGTTGAATGTTGCGCCCTCAAACGGAATACCGATACCTGCATTGCGAAATGCACTTTTCAGGTATTCGGATTTGTCATAGTTTAATCGGGCGAGACTCCGTATGCCGGTTCCGCCGGTGGAAGCCATATACATGGCAGACGCCAACGCACACAGACTGTTGTTGGTGCAGATGTTGGATGTGGCTTTCTCGCGCCGGATATGCTGCTCCCGGGTTGCGAGAGTGAGCACATATCCCCGTTTACCCCCACGATCAACGGTTTCCCCCACCAGACGGCCCGGCATATGGCGGACATACTTCAATTTGCCTGCAAACAGCCCTAAAGCCGGTCCGCCAAACGCTTGAGGGATACCGAGACTCTGTCCTTCCCCGCAGGCAATGTCTGCCCCTAAGCTTCCCGGACTCTTAAAAAGTCCGAAAGCCAACGGCTCCGTGAAAGCGGCTACCAACAAGGTTTTTTTCTCATGAGCCATTTCCCCCACGGTGTGAAGATCTTCGATGCAACCGAAAAAGTTGGGAGATTGAACGGCCACTGCGGCAAAATCTTCCAAATCTTTCAGTCCGCTGATATCGGTCAACCCGGATTCCAGATAGGGAAGCTCGACGATTTCATATCCGGAAGGTTTGAAATAGGTCTTAATCACTTGTCGATAAAGGGGGTGTACCAGTTGGGAAACGGCCACCTTATTTTTGCGGGTAATCCGAATGGACATGAGCAACGCCTCCGCAAGTGCGGAAGCGCCGTCATAGATGGACGCATTGGCAACTTCCATTCCCAGCAGCCTGGATACTAGTGTCTGATATTCGTAAATTGCCTGTAACGTTCCCTGGGTCATTTCCGGCTGATACGGGGTATAGGAAGTGACAAATTCCGATCGGCTCAGAAGATATTGGGCAGAGGCGGGAATGTAATGTTCATAGCTTCCGGCGCCGACGAATGATTTGTACTCCGGAGATGCCGCTATGTCGTTGGACAGGTTTTCCATAAGCTTGTCCAGTTCCCATTCCGTCAGCGATTCCGGTAGATTCATATCTTCGGATCGACGGCAGTTCTCCGGGATCATGGAAAAAAGCGCGTCCAGGCTTTCCGATCCCACCGTTTGAAGCATCTCTTTGATATCTTCCTCGGTGTGGGGGAGGTATCGCATTATTCCATCCCTTTCAGCATTTCAAGGTAAGCGTTTCTGTTCATCAGTTCGTTCAGTTCATCGGGATTTCCCGGTTTGACTTGGACCATCCAGCCGTTCTTATACGGATCGGTGTTTACCAGTTCCGGGGAGTCCTCCAGTGATTTATTGATCCCTGTTATTTCACCGCTGATAGGAATGTACAATTCCGATACCGCCTTTACCGATTCCACGGTTCCGAACTCGTCGCCTTTGTTGAACACGGCTCCCACCTCGGGGAGCTCGACAAAGACAATGTCGCCCAATTGATCCTGGGCATAGTCGCTTATTCCAATTTTCACGGTGTCGCCGTCCCTAAGGACCCATTCATGGTCTTCGGCATAATTTAAATCTTCGGGCAAATTGAGTTCATCGATCTCCTTCATGATAAACCTCCATATATTTGAGTTCTGAGTTCTGGGTTCTGAGTTCTGGGTTCTGAGTTCTGGGTTCTGAGTTTCGGGTTTAGCGCTCCACATTCAGCATACAGGACTCAGAACTAATCCTTTAACTATGAGCTCTGAACTTTGAACGCAGAACTCTTTTATTATAGAATATACGGCACTCTTAGATTATAACCCTTATAGACCACAAACGTTTCAACGGACTGCACGTTTTTGAGTTGTGCGACCTCTTCGGTGTAAAACTCCAGCAAACCAAAGCCTTCTTTCAATAAAACAATTAAAATCAAATCGAAACGTCCGGTCACCACACTGACGGATACAACACCTTTGAGTTTGCTGAACTCCTCCCCTTTGTTCACGAGATCCATGGTATTTAATTTAACACCCACAATAACCAGCCGGTGGCCGGGCAAGGCGTCGGGATCAACGAGGCCGGAAATTTCCAGAATGCCTTCATCCGTGAGTTTATTGACCCGGGATCTTACGGTATTTTCAGAAAGAGACAGTTCTTCAGCAATCTTTTTGAAAGATTTTCTGCCATGGCGAAGATGCTTGATGATGTCGAGATTGGTTTCATCCGGATTCATGGGTTTTTCATACGCTTTATGAGTTGCGAGATGATTAGGCACTTTATCTTAAATTTATGAATATGTCAAAAAAAAATAGAATATTTATGAATAGCTCAAAATAAACTCGAAATATTTAATAATAAATCATATTTGCTTTGATGATTGAATTCCAATTGCGGATGCTATAGGTAAACCTTCAAAATGCCAGTTGATGAGAGGTGGTTTCAAACCCCCATTTCTTGTTCGGGTTTGCCATTTTGGAATTCCATCTATTAAAGGATTTGAAATCATAAACGGAGGGGATGGTATGCCGACACGAATCGTTGTTCTCGGAGCGGGTCCCGGTGGGTATGTAGCGGCCATCCGGGCCGCGCAGCTCGGAGCGGACGTCACGGTCATCGAAAGGGATAATGTGGGGGGGACCTGTTTGAACTGGGGATGCATCCCATCAAAGATCATGAAAACCACAGCAGAAATGCTTGAACACATGAACCGTGCATCTGAGTTCGGTATACAATCATCAGTCGACATCCGCCTTGACATGCATCGCCTGGCAGCAAGGAAAAAACAGGTGATTCAGGTTCAGAGGGACGGGATCCTCAAGCTCCTCAAGCATAATGGTGTAAATTATCTATACGGTGATGCAAAGATTACGGGTGTCGGCTCGTTATCGGTTACGCTTGATAATGGGGAATCAGCGCATGTGTCATGGGACAAACTCATTATCGCCGCCGGATCGAGACCCCGGACGTTTGAAAATTTCCCCTATGACGGTGAAAAGATCATATCCAGCAACGATGCGCTCTATCTGGAGGATATCCCCGAATCGATGCTCATTTTGGGCGGGGGCGTGATCGGGTGTGAATTTGCCTCCATCTTTTCCGCACTGGGATGCAAGGTGACCCTGGTCGAGGCGTTGTCCCGGCTGCTTCCATTACCATCCGTGGATGGGGACTGTTCTAAAATCCTGCAGCGGGAGATGAAAAAACGAAAAATTAAGTACTATTTAGAGCAAACCACAACCGCGGCCGAACGCACAGATAGTGGGATACGTGTCACCATTTACCCATTCACGCCCGGAAACGAGAAGCCCGCGCGAGAAATAAAACCTGAAACCATTGAGGCTGAAAAGATGCTCATTTGCATCGGGCGCCAACCGAACACCTCAGGTATCGGGCTTGAGGGCCTCGGGGTTGCCATGGATCAGAAGGGATGGATCCTGGCCGACGAATCCCTGGAGACCAATGTGCCCGGAGTATATGCCATTGGTGATGTTTTAGGACCTTCGAAGATTATGCTGGCTCATGTGGCCTCCACTGAAGGCATCATCGCAGCGGAAAATGCAATGGGAGTCAGTCGAAAAATGGACTATGGATGTGTACCGGGTGCGATCTTTACCATACCGGAAGTTGCCAATGTCGGGCTCACGGAATCCCAAGCGACAGAGCAGGGTTTTGATGTTCGATCGGATACGGTACTATTTCGCACGTTAGGAAAAGCCCAGGTCATCGGTGAGATAGCCGGGCAAGCCAAGATTGTTTCCACCACCGGCCATGGAAAAATAGTGGGGGTTCACATTATCGGCCCCCATGCCGCAGATTTGATTGCCGAAGGAACGCTGGCCGTCAAAATGGGGACCACCGTTTCCGAGCTTGCCGAAACCATACATGCCCATCCCACCCTTTCGGAGATTATGCTGGAGACCTCTTTTAGGGCTTTGGACAGGGGGCTTCACAGCTAAAGAGAGGGAAGAAGCTGTTCGGCGTACTTAAGATCTTCCGGCGAGTTGACATTAAAAAAAGAAACGAGATTTTCATCCACCTGCTGGAATATCTCATAAGGAATAGTTTTAATCCTTGCTTTGGAGAAGAGGTTGTCCACTTTCAAATCGTTTTTGCTGAGTTGCCCTTCAATTAAGGGAGCGCATCGTTTGGAGTAGATCGCGCACAACGGTTGAAAATACGTTCCTGAATAGGGGACGATGACATCCGCATTTGGTTCAATCTCGTTTGCCAGAATTTCAACAACTCCGCCCATAAGAAACGGTGTGTCGCACCCGATACAAAATGCATAGTCTGCATCCATATTCGAAAGTCCTGCATGAATGCCGGAAAGCGGGCTGTTTGCTTTCAGAATGTCTTTTATGATTTTAATATCTTTTGGGTTGTAGGTGGATGGGTTTTTGGTGACCAGCAGGATTTCTTCGAAGTTTTTTCTAAGCGTATCTGAGACACGATCTAAAAATTGAGAACCTCCGATTTTTAGAAATGCTTTATTTTTTCCTTGCATCCGGGAGTTTAGTCCGCCCGAAAGGATTATGCCAGCACATGAGATCGTCATATTAATTCAGAAGCATTGCAGTTACTTTTTTTCCTGCCGGATAGTGATCCAGTCCTTCTGGAATGGCAATCACGCCATGGGCTTCCGCCATGCTTTTAAGACGGCTGGGCCACCTAAGGGGTGCAAACAGATTGTTCTCATCGATCTGACCGAATATAAACTGCGTCCAATTCTTTACCCTTCCATGTACCGGCTCTTTCAGTTGTACTGCCTTACTTTCCAACGGGGTCCCGTCATTACCGGACAGCCGGCATAGTGCGGGAAGGGCCAGGTGGATAAATGCCATCAGATTGGAGGGAGGGCCTCCGGGAAGAATGAATACCGGTGTTTCATTCAAAAAACCAAATCCCACGGCTTTTCCCGGCCCGATTCGAACCCGGTGGTAAATTTTTTTCCAGCCCAATTCCGACAAAACCCGGGCGACCAGATCCCGATCGCCCGACCAGGCACCTCCGCTGGTTAAGACCGCATCATTTTCCTTTGTAAAACGATCGAGTGTTTCCGAAACGCGCTTCTCATCATCAGATACGGTCTCCAAGCGGGTTTCCATATGAAATCTTCTGCACCAGGCATTGAGGGCGGCGAGATTGCTTGCATAAAGTTTACCGTCCGGAAGCGGTTCACCCGGCAGAACGATTTCATCGCCGGTTGCGATAATTGCAACTCGGGGCCGGGGTATAACGCCAACTTCTGCAATACCGCCGGCTGCAAGAAGCCCGACCCTTCCCGGTGTCAGTAGATCTCCCGAACGAACGATGACTTCACCTGTTCCGACATCGGTTCCCTGTTTCAGAATGTTGCGACTCGGCTCGACTTGGCCTGTCACAAATATATAATGATTTTCTCTTTTAATGAATTCTTCGGCAACAACTGCGTCCGCTCCCTGCGGTATCTTCGCTCCGGTTAGGACCCGGATGACGGTTCCGGTTTGGACGGTTGCGGTACTCGGCACGCCTGCCGCAGCCATATCCAGTATTTCAAGTTTAACAGGGGTTTCCGGTGATGCTGATGCAATATCTTTTGAACGGACGGAATACCCGTCTCTTAGAGATGTATCCACGGACGGTGAGTCAACCAAGGCATTAACATCTGATGCACTGTGTAGATTCACACAGTCATATAATGGGATGTTTATGGAGTTCAGGGAGGATATCTGCGCCAAAGTCAGTTCGAGTGCCTCCCGGTATCCGATAAAGCTATTACGCATGCGTCACCTTAATTTCAGCCCCGATTATAGCGGGATAAACTGCACGAGCCTTAGATCGCTCAAAATGTGCAAACCGGTGAAAGCAAAGGTTTTGGGTCCTTCTTTCTGAGCGGAATTGTGAGAGTTACTCTATGTTTTCCTTTAACACCGAATCCACCCACCCCATGGCCGCTATCATATTCGGAAAACCGGTGGTGGTTAGTGCCAGCATAACGGTATGCACAATTTCATCAGACGATGCGCCTGCGGCCAGTGCTTTTCGGGTATGAGACATAACACCGCCTTTTGAATTCACGCCGATGGCTATTCCCAGTTTGATCAGATCCTGTGTTTTTTCGTCAAGCGGGCCTGCTTCGCGACAGGCAACACCGAGCTGTTCATAATTTTTAAATACTTCCGGGAAGCGTTCGGAAAATTTTTCGTATACTTTTGGCAAATACATGGACTCTCCTTTTTGGGTAAGTAGGACTCAGATAATTTCCGAAATTTTTTTGTTGAATCATTCAGGTTTTATGTATGGGTACTATACTGAATTTTAAATCAATTTACCATTGGAATATCTCTACTGTCTGTTAACCAAATGGCGGGATGATAATCACACGGTCCCCATCACATCCGAATATCCTTTCTGTGGAACATATTTTCATCTCGAACTAAATCCCTTGAAAATGGGTACCACCTCTGATACGAAGCCATATATTTTAAATTTCGATCAAGAGATCGACAAAGGGGGTCACATGACAAGAGTCGGCGTGGTGGGAGCGACGGGTTATACCGGAGCGGAACTGGTTCGTATTCTGTCCGGACACCCGGACGTTGAATTGACTATACTCACATCCCGGCAACATGGTGGTGTTTCCATTGATTCCGTTATTAAGGGCCGATTTGATTGTGCCCGGCTCAATCATTGCCGACTCAAAGTCCGGGGTGAGCGGTGCGGGCCGGTCGCCTTCGGTTACCGGTTTATTCAGTGAAGTGGCGGAATCGTTTAAACCCTATAAGGTTGCTGAGCACAGGCACAATCCTGAAATTGATGAAGTATTAAGCCGCGAGGCGGGAAAATCCATAGCCGTCACCTTTGTTCCCCACCTGATTCCCATGAGTCGGGGAATGTTGACCACCATATATGCAACATTATCCGATGGGGCGGATCGGAAGGACATCGAAACGTGCATTTCATCATTTTATTCGGATCGAAAATTCATCCGGATACGACCGGAGGATAAACCGCCGAACACCCTTCATGTCCGTGGGACGAATTTTTGTGATATCGGATTTAAAGTGGACATGAAAAACAACCGGCTCATCCTCATGTCCGCCATCGATAATCTCATTAAAGGCGCATCCGGTCAGGCGGTTCAAAATATGAATATCATGCTGGGGATCGATGAAACAAGGGGATTGGACAATATCCCTTATGCATTATAATAAATAACACTGAAAGGAGAAGTGAAATGTCGGCGAAGCTGATAAAAGGAACAGAGATTCGGGATGCAATTCTCAAGGAGATTGAAGCCGAAGTCAATGAAATTAAGGAAAAACATGGGATCGTACCGGGACTGGTGACGATTCTGGTGGGGGAAAACCCGGCATCCATTTCCTATGTTACGGCGAAAATCCGCACAGCCAAGGACCTCGGTTTCCACGAGATTCAGGACAGCCAGCCGGAGGATTTGACGGAAGAAAAGCTGCTTGCCCTGGTGGAAAAATATAATAAGGATGATTCCATTAACGGCATTCTCGTTCAGCTGCCGCTGCCTAAAGGAATCGATGACAAAAAGGTACTCAATGCCATCGATCCGGACAAGGATGTGGACGGGTTTCATCCGGTGAACGTTGGACGATTGATGATCGGAGGAGACGAGGTGAAGTTTCCCCCATGTACACCGGCAGGTATTCAGGAGATGATTATACGCGCCGGGGTTGAAACCAGTGGTGCTGAAGTTGTGGTTGTGGGGCGTTCAAATATAGTGGGAAAACCGATTGCCAACATGATGCTTCAGAAAGCAAAAGGTGCAAATGCCACGGTGACCATCGTTCATACCAGAACCAAGGATCTGGCTTTCCATTGCAAACGTGCGGATATCCTGATCGTGGCGGCAGGGGTTCCCGGGCTGGTCAAACCGGAATGGATTAAACCCGGTTCGTGTGTCATCGATGTGGGTGTAAACCGAGTGGGTGAGAAAATCAGTGAAAAGACCGGCAAAAAAATCGCGATTCTCAAAGGAGATGTAGATTTTGATGCGGCCAAGGAAATCGCAGGTTCCATTACGCCTGTCCCCGGCGGTGTCGGCCCCATGACCATCACCATGCTGATGCGCAATACGTTAAATTCCCTGAAATTCAAACTGGGACTCATGTAATATAAACCTTCCGTGAAGGTCATGGAGACAATCGGGTCTATCTTAGACAGAAGACCGGTCTTCATGGCCTTCCGGGTCCTTTTTTATCAATCAAACGAAGTTGAGTGTGTTCCCCTGTCTTGACAGCCAGAAAAGCTTATGATAGGATCTTTTTAAAATTTATATAGCTTTAACTTATTGGAATTGTTTATGTTTTTTTAATCATACCAATCCGCTGCTTCGGTTGCCATGCGAGAAAGAATATCATTCTGCCTGATCAGCAATACGGGCGGTCGCGTTAAACAGTATGCCGCGTCTAAGACCACTCTTCGTGTCCTGGCATTTCTTTGCTTGGCTTTTATTGCTGTACTGGCTTATATTGTCCACGATTATAAAAATCTAAGAAATACCTCCTTTGACACCTACCGGCTTGAGGGATCCGTCGCCAGGCAGCTTGAAGAAATTAAGAGTCAGCGTAAACAGATTCAAAAATTTGCAAAAGAGATTAATAGCCTAAAAGCAAAAATGACCGCACTGAAAAAGACTGAAGACAAAATCCGTGTTATCGCCAACCTGGAGTCGACTACGCAGGTCGGCCTGTTCGGGATTGGGGGATCCTTGCCTGAAGATCTTGAGACAAATCTCGATCTCAAAGGGAAGCATAACAGCCTGGTTCGTGAAATGCACGAGCAGGTAAACCATCTCAGTGCGGCTTTTACGAACCAGGGCCGGGGATTTGAATCTCTTTTGAAGCATCTGGAAGATCAACGGAATCTTTTGGCCAGCACGCCCGCCATCAGGCCCACGGACGGCTGGGTAACCTCCCGATTCGGATATCGGAGCTCCCCATTTACCGACGAGCGTGAGTTCCACAAAGGTCTGGATATTGCCACCCGAAAGGGAACCCCCATCGTGGCAACGGCTAACGGTGTTGTCAGCTATGTGGGCTGGAAAGGTCAGCTGGGAAGGGTTATTGTCATCGACCATGGGTACGGTATGGTGACCCGCTATGGTCACATCAAAGAAGCCCTGGTGAAACGGGGCGAGACCGTTAAACGAGGGCAGAAGATTGCAATCGTCGGCTCATCCGGAAAGACCACGGGACCTCATGTTCACTATGAAGTTATGCTGAACGGGCTTCCGGTGAATCCTGAAAGATATATCTTAAATTAGTTGCGCACCATTCATTCCTGTTTGGATCCCTATCGACGCTTCACGTGTTCCTCCAGGCGCTCTCCCTATCCGGCAAATTAAGTTTTTCGGCTATCCATTATCCGCGAGTCAAAATTCATGTTGGTCTCTGAAATTATTGTAGGTTTCAGTGTTCAGTGTTCAGGTTTCAGTGTTTGCCCGCCCACTGCGGGAGTTCACTATCACGGCTTGTTTCTGACACCTGCTTGCGGGGGCGAAGCCGCAGGCGAAGACCCGAAACCTTGACCCTGTTTGAGGATAGATTTGAAGCATCCGAACAAACTGTTACTTGAGCGTACAGCATTGTCAGGTTAAGTTTTAACTTGAGAAGCGACGGAATCAAGGTATATAATGCTATCTCAACAATTCGGGACAGTTAGCATACCCTTTAATCCATGGAAGGAGGATTGTCTTTCCCCATGATATCCAGTCTTTTGACCAAGGTATTTGGAAGTAAGAATGAACGGGAATTGAAAAAGATCCAACCCGTTGTCGATCAGGTGAACGCGCTGGAACCCTCCATTCAGTCTCTCAATGATGCTGAATTGAAAGCTCAAACCCAGCGGTTCAAAGAGCGCATGGATAACGGGGAACCTTTTGACGATATCCTTCCCGAAGCGTTTGCCACGGTCCGTGAAGCATCGGTTCGAACCCTACAAATGCGCCATTTTGATTGTCAAATAATCGGCGGGGTGGTGCTTCACCAGGGAAAGATTGCGGAAATGAAAACCGGTGAAGGAAAGACCCTGGCAGCCACGTTGCCGGCCTATTTCAATGCGCTTACGGGCAAGGGTGTCCACATTATCACCGTTAATGATTATTTGGCCAGAAGAGATACCGAATGGATGGGCCGGATATACAATTTTTTGGGGCTCTCTGTGGGGACCGTTATCCACGGCCTGGATGATACAGAGCGGCTTGCCGCTTATAGGTCCGACATTACATACGGAACCAATAATGAATTCGGTTTTGATTATCTGCGGGATAATATGAAGTTTGAAAGAGAGGCGCTGGTTCAGCCGCTTCACAATTTTGCAATTGTCGATGAGGTGGACAGCATTCTCATCGATGAAGCCAGAACGCCCTTGATCATATCCGGTCCGGCTGAAAAATCGACCCACCTTTACTATCAGGTGAACAATATCATCCCCGGTCTGGCCAGAGACGAACATTATACCATCGATGAAAAGGCGAGAACCGCCGTTCTGACCGATGAAGGTGTTGCAAAAGCGGAGCGCCTTCTTAATGTGGAAAATCTTTATGATCCCAAGAATATTGAAATGCTGCATCATATTAACCAGGCATTGAAGGCGCACACGTTGTTCAAGCGGGATGTGGACTATATCGTCAAAAATGGAGAGGTCATTATTGTAGATGAGTTCACCGGCCGGCTCATGCCTGGACGACGTTACAGTGAAGGACTGCATCAGGCTCTTGAAGCCAAAGAGAAAGCAAGAATTGAAAATGAAAACCAAACGCTGGCCACCATTACCTTTCAGAACTATTTCCGGATGTACGATAAACTGGCGGGAATGACGGGAACGGCGGATACGGAGGCTGCTGAATTCAAAAAGATATATGGTCTGGATGTGATGGTCATTCCCACCAATGAGCCAATGATCCGAATCGATAATCCCGACTCGATTTACAAAACCAAACAGGAAAAACAAGAAGCCGTGCTCGATGAAATCGAAGACCTTCATCACAGAGGGCAGCCCGTACTGGTGGGAACCATCTCCATCGATGTGTCGGAGCAAATCAGTATGAAACTGAAAAAAAGAGGGATTCCCCACTCGGTATTGAATGCCAAAAACCATGAAAAAGAAGCGGAAATCATTTCAATGGCCGGCCAGAAAGGATCGGTTACCATTTCAACCAATATGGCAGGGCGGGGCACGGATATCGTACTGGGAGAAGGCGTTACGGATTTAGGCGGGCTTCATATCCTCGGCACCGAAAGGCATGAAAGCCGCAGAATCGACAATCAGCTCAGGGGGCGCTCCGGCCGCCAGGGTGATCCCGGGTCTTCGCGATTCTATCTGTCACTGGAAGACGATCTTCTCCGGATCTTCGGCGGAGACCGGATTCACGGGATTATGGACAAACTGGGTATGGAAGATGGGGAGCCCATCGAGCACAACCTCATCAGCCGTGCCATTGAGAATGCACAGCGAAAGGTGGAGGGACACAATTTTGATATCCGGAAGCATTTGCTGGAATATGATGACGTAATGAATCAGCAGCGTGAAGTCATCTACCGGCAACGACGTGAAATCCTGGACGGCAAAGACCTGAATGAAGCCATCGAAGAGATGATTCAGGAGAAGGTGGATGAGATCATCGGAACATTTGTCAATGAAAATAAAGCCCCTGAAGAATGGGATGTCAAAGGCATGCTGAAAGCCGTCTTCAAACAGTTCAACATAAAAATGGATTTGAAATCGAGTACGAATAACGGATCGAACATTGAGGATTTGAGTCGGGCCATAGGAGATGAGGCATTAAGAAATTATCATGAAAAAGAGGCGGTCATCGGTGTCGAGGATTTCAGGAACCTCGAACGAATTGTTATGCTCCAGACCGTGGATAATCTCTGGAAGGATCACCTGCTGAGTATGGATCACCTAAAAGAAGGAATCGGGCTTCGCGGATACGCTCAGCAGAATCCTTTGCTGGTTTATAAGAAAGAAGGGTTTGAGATGTTCCAGGATTTAATCGTGAGGGTTAAAGAAGAGACCCTCGGCATCCTGTTTCGGATTCAGGTGGCCCAGCCCGAGACCCTTGACGGTCTGAGACAACCCGAGCAGGAAATGGTCTTTTCTCACGGGGAAGAGCCGTCGAAACGAAAGCCGGTTCAGCGTTCTGAAAAGAAGGTCGGCAGGAATGCACCGTGCCCCTGCGGCAGCGGCAAGAAATATAAGAAGTGTTGCGGGGCATAGATTTTGCTTCAAATCCGGGAAGTGGAAACACGTTGGATGCCCTTTACAAGGTTGGCTGGAAATGCTTATACTGTTAAATAAAACAGTCTCCGAAAGCTCGACGATTTCATTTGGTCCGTTGATGGTAATCGTCTGGCGGGAGGATATGCATGAGCGAGGATAGACCTGATATTGAGGAGCTAATAACATCCGAGACAGAAGAGGATGTTCTTGAGCCGCCCATGTATAAAGTCCTCCTCCATAATGACAATTACACCACTATGGAATTTGTGGTTGAAATTTTAATCTATGTCTTTCATAAACGTGTGGAAGAGGCCACCAGAATTATGCTGAATGTTCACAAACAGGGTGTCGGAATTTGCGGTGCATACCCCTTCGAGGTGGCGGAAACCAAGGTGGATACGGTTCATCTCTTGGCCCGGGAAAAGGGTTTTCCCCTCAAATGCTCAATGGAAAAGGAATAGACCATGATCAACAAGGAACTCAGCGTCACTCTCGGTTTTGCGGTGAGAGAAGCGAAAAAGAGACGTCATGAGTATGTTTGCATAGAGCACGTACTATATGCCATCCTGCACGATAGCTCCGGTATCGATATTATTGAAACCTGTTCCGGAAACGTCGAAGTTATCAAGCAGAAAATAGAGACGTTTTTCGGAGAGCACATGGAGCAAATTCGGGACGGTAAAGAATACGTGCTTCAGCAAACCGTGGGATTTCAACGGGTTATTCAGAGGGCAGTAAATCATGCCCGCTCTGCAGAAAAACAGGAAGTGTCTATCGGAGATATCCTTGTCTCCATATTTATGGAAAAAGATTCTCATGCCGCATATTTCATGGGAGAAGAGGGGATTACGCGGCTCGATATTTTAAATTATATTTCACATGGGTTTGCAGATGGCTCTTTTCGCCCATCTCCCGGCGGTTTTCTGAAGACCGAAAAGGAAGAAGGGAAAAAGAAAAAATCAGACCCCCTGGAATTGTACACGGTGGATCTGGTACAACGGGCTGCTGCGGGGAAGCTTGATCCTCTCATCGGACGCCGGCACGAAATTGAGCGAACCCTTCAGGTACTCTGCCGCAGACGCAAGAACAATCCGATCTTCGTTGGAGATCCGGGTGTTGGAAAAACCGCAATGGCCGAGGGGTTGGCTCAGCAAATCGAGAAAGGAGAGGTGCCGGAACTGATCAAGGATTGCCGCATCTTCTCACTCGACATGGGGGGGCTTTTGGCCGGCACCAAATTCAGGGGTGACTTTGAACAACGACTCAAGGGTGTGATTTCGGCGCTGCAGAAAAAGAAGGATGCCATTCTTTTTATCGATGAAATTCATACCGTTGTCGGTGCGGGCGCCACCAGCGGCGGGTCCATGGATGCGGCCAATATTCTAAAACCTGCACTGGCCACCGGTGATCTCAGATGCATCGGTTCTACCACCTATGAGGAGTATAAGAATCATTTCGAGAAAGACAGGGCTTTGTCCCGCCGGTTTGAGCGGATCGAAATACCCGAACCGCCTGTTGACGAAACCGTCAAAATTTTGAAAGGGCTTCGATCCTATTACGAAGAACACCACGGAATCGTTTATACGGATTCGGCACTCAAAGCTGCTGCCGAGTTGTCTGCAAAATATATCAACGATCGGTACTTACCGGATAAAGCAATCGATGTGATCGATGAAGCCGGTGCGTTTGTCCGGCTGAAGGGTCCGTCCCAACGCAAGAAAATAAATCCCTCGGATATCGAGAAAATCGTTGCAAAGATTGCAAAAATACCGAACCGGAGCGTTTCCACATCCGACAGGGAGAAACTCGAAACCATCGAAGATCGGTTGAAGGAAGTGGTCTTCGGCCAGGATTCCGCAATCCAAGCTCTGGTTACGGCCATCAAGCGGTCCCGGGCAGGCCTGGGGGCGCCGGAAAGACCCATCGGCTCATTTCTGTTCACAGGCCCCACCGGCGTCGGAAAGACGGAAGTGGCCCGCCAAGTGGCCGCGCTTTTGGGTATAGAATTCATGCGCTACGACATGAGCGAATACATGGAAAAGCATGCGGTGGCCCGTCTCATCGGTGCACCTCCCGGTTATATCGGATTCGATCAGGGCGGGCTGCTCACCGACGGCATACGAAAACACCCCTATTGCGTCCTGTTAATGGATGAAATCGAGAAAGCACACATCGATCTGTTTAATATACTGCTTCAGGTCCTGGATCATGCCACCCTGACGGACAACAACGGCAAGAAAGCGGATTTCAGGAACGTTATCGTTATGATGACCTCAAACGCCGGCGCAAGGGAAATGAGCAGCCAGACTATCGGTTTCAGGGAAGCGGAAGACGAAACCGAATCCAAAGGCAGAAAAGCCATTGAACAATTTTTCAGCCCCGAATTTCGAAACCGCCTGGATTCCATCATATCATTCAACGCCCTCTCCGTTAAAATAATGGAAAAGGTTGTGGATAAGTTCATGAAAGAGCTTCGAACCCAGCTTACTCCCAAGAAGGTTATTCTTACCCTTTCACCAACCGCCAGAACCTGGCTTGCGGAAAAAGGTCACGATCCCAAGATGGGTGCACGACCGCTGAGCCGGCTCATACAAAAAGAAATAAAAGACAGACTGTCGGATGATATTCTATTCGGAAAGCTCCATAAGGGCGGGGTGGTGGTTATTGATGCTGTGGATGATCAATTGACCTTTGATTATTGAAGATTGATACTTGATGCTTGAAATTTGAAACTTGAATAGATTAATATATCATATGGTTATGGCATTTTAATTTAGTGTTACTTAAACAAGATCGAGTATCAAGCATCAAGTTTCAAACCCATGACGGTTTTTCTCTTATCCGAAAGGATCGCCTTTCCGCCCCCAACCCTTGCAGAAAAAGACGGTCTGCTGGCTGTGGGTGGTGATCTGAGTCAGTCCCGTTTATTGATGGCCTATCGTTTGGGTATTTTCCCCTGGTTTTCGGAAGGGGATCCGATTCTCTGGTGGTCACCGGACCCGAGACTCGTGCTCTATCCCCAAGATATGAAAATATCCAAGAGCCTGATGAAAGTTATCCGAAAGGGTTTGTTCCGGGTCAGCATGGACACCGCATTTGAAAAGGTAATTCGAGAATGTGCCAAGGTTCATCGGAAGCATGATCAAGGAACTTGGATCAATGACCCAATGATCGAAGCCTATTGTCGACTCCATGAATCCGGCTATGCCCATTCAGTTGAGGCCTGGCTTGGACAAGATCTTGCCGGCGGTCTATACGGAGTTTCTCTGGGAAAGTGTTTTTTTGGCGAATCCATGTTCACCCAAGTCAGCAATGCTTCAAAAGTATCCCTTGCGGTGCTTTCCGGTTATCTTATTACAAAGAAGTTCGATTTTATTGATTGTCAGGTGGCCACGGAACACCTGAACCGGCTCGGCGCCAAAGAGGTACCAAGAAAATCGTTTCTCAGGCAGCTTCGCCGTGCTCTCGACGCTCCGACCCTGAGGGGTAAATGGGATTATCATCGTGAACAGATGCAAAAAACATAAATCCCTATGATTTCGGAGGTAAGCAATGCTTAAGAGAATATTTGTTTATGCCGTTTTGGTGTTTGTTTTGCCCCTTATGTTCGCCCATTCCATTTTTTCCTCCGTCATATTGAAGCGATCATTTTCCGAAGTGGTAAACGGTGCCGAACTGGTATTTGAGGGACGGGTCATTTCCAAAGAGACCCGGCTGTCACCGGAAAACGGAAAACCATTTACCTATTACACGTTTGAGATTCTGGATGTGATCAAAGGGACCTATGGGGAATCTTTCCTGGAGATGGGATTTATGGGCGGGCAGTGGCACAGTTTGAAACTTGAGATTACGGACATGCAGATGCCGGAAGTGGGGGAGTTGGGAATATATTTTGTGGAAACATTGGACAAACAGCAGATTCACCCGCTGTACGGCTGGCAGCAGGGGCACTATCGGATAATTGTCGATCCTAAAACCGGCCGGGAAATGGTCATACCGGTGGAGAAAGAGACCGATGAGGTGAAAGGCCGTGCCTTGATCCTCCAGCACGGCATACCCCTGGAAGACTTTAAAGAAAATATACGAGACGCCATAGAAGGCAATCAATAAAGCATCTTTATAAATATCCCGGCTTTACATCCCTATCTTGACAACACTGAACATTGCCAAATAGGATGACCGTGTTTGCATCCTCTATCACCTGAAGCTTAACATCGGAGCCGGTTCGGCATGGAATGTACCTTTTGCCAGATCGTGAGCGGTAAGACGCCTACTCATTTTTTGTTCCAAAATGACAAGGTCGTGGTGTTCAAGGACATCAATCCCCATGCGCCGGTTCATCTGCTGGTCGTACCCAAAAAGCATATCCGGAGCATCAACGATCTGAACGATGACGAAAGGGAGATCGTATCGGAAATGATCATGACGGCGAAACAGATGGCCAAGAAAATGGCGGTCCATAAATCAGGATACCGCCTGTTTTTCAACGTGGAAAGGGGAGGGGGGCAGATCATCTTTCACCTGCACCTGCACCTCATCGGCGGGTGGTAAATGGTTTTAGACCCGGTTGATCATGGATGCCATATAACCGGCGCCGAATCCGTTGTCGATGTTGACAACCGCGACGTTTGAGCTGCAGCTGTTCAACATGGAAAACAGTGCGGTCATTCCTCCGAAGCTGACACCGTATCCGATGCTGGTAGGTACGGCGATGACCGGACGACTCACCATACCGGCTACCACACTGGGAAGTGCACCTTCCATGCCTGCAGCCACGATCAGCACGGAAGCGTTTTCGAGCATTTCCTTATGCCTGAAAAGACGGTGAATTCCTGCCACGCCCACGTCAAAGACTGACTCCACCTTGTTCCCCATCACTTCAGCCGTTATGAAGGCTTCTTTGGCTACGGGTATATCGGAGGTTCCGGCGGAAACCACCAGGATCGTACCTTTCCCCCGGATCGGTATCTCATGCTTTTTCCATACGATCATCCGGGCATCCTCGTGGTACACCGCATCCGGATATCGTGCGAGTACTTTTTCCGCCTTTTCCAGTTCGATTCGAGTGACCAGAATTACGTTTTCCTGGATGAGCATTTTCTCCATTATTCCGATGATTTGGTCAACCGTCTTCCCTTGACCGAAGATGACCTCAGGAAACCCCTTGCGAAGGGAACGGTGATGGTCTATATGTGCATATTCGATATCCTCACAGGATATATTGGTAAGCGCATTGGCAGCCTCCTCTATGGAGGTTTCTCCTTTTGCTACAGCTCTTAAGATGTCATGAAGTGATTGCATATCCATAAATTGAAATCCTTTATTTTTGCCGGGTTTTAATGAAAAGGAAAGATAAACAATATTGTCCGATTGGTCAATCGACTTCTTTGAATGAACATCAAACTGAACGGGACGCAGATTTGCGCAGATACACGCAGATAATAATCTCTTTTTTCATAATCATAAAAACCTGTGTCCACAAGCCGGGTAAGCGCCGTCGCTGCGGGTTCGCGCCCCAAAAAAGGAAATTCCCGTACTATTTAGCTAAAGACAGAGGAATGTTGAATCGCTATGAAAATTGTCGTCATCATACCGGCACGATATCAATCCTCACGGTTTGAAGGGAAAGCGTTGGCTCTCATTGCAGGAAAGCCCATGGTGCAGTGGGTTTATGAGCGGTCTGTTCAGGCGGTGCGTGTCGACGATGTGGCGGTGGCAACAGATGATCAGCGCATCGTTGATGTGGTGAAAAAGTTTGGCGGTAAAGCAATTATGACCTCGGATGAGAATCGATCCGGAACCGACCGGGTCGCGGAAGCTGCCGCCATTATGGAATTAGCCCCGGACGACATCATCATCAACGTTCAGGGGGACCAGCCGCTGCTTGACCCTCGCAGCCTCGATCAGGTCGTCTCCCCTTTCTTTACCGAATCGAATATCGAAATGAGTACTTTGGGTTTTCCTATCGAAAACGAGAGGGAAATTACCGATCCGAAAGACATCAAAGTCGTTTTTGATCAAAAAGGGTTTGCGCTCTATTTTTCAAGATCGACAATACCCTTTTGCAGAGATCCCGGTATTGAATTCGATACCTATAAACACCTCGGAATCTATGCATATACCAGGCGATTCCTTGAAGTGTACCGGTCTTTACCGGTGGGGAGGCTGGAAGAGATCGAGAAGTTGGAACAGCTTCGGGCCATCGAGTACGGTCATCCCATCCGGGTGGTGGTCACCCCCTATGATTCTCCGGAGGTGGACCTGCCGGTGGATATCGAGCGGATCGAGAAAAAAATGAAGCAAATGGAGATCGATTAAATTAGAGCTGATTATATGAATGGCTCTGCTATCCAAGGTTTTTATTGGTTCTTTAAAACAACGGTGGCCCTGCGGGGTTCGACACAGCAGCACGGTCGAATGCTCACGATTCGGACGCCGCTTGCGCGTGCCGGACCTATTTTAATGAAAGCTCCAAGGGCAGTGGTACTTCCGCCTAGCCCCAGAGGCCCCACTTTTTGCGCGTTGATCCATTCTGTGATCTTTTTTTCCCATTTGCTTTGCTTGAGCAGATCGCCCTCTTTCATGGCTTCCAGCATCAGAGCGGACGCCTCCATATGTGTTCTGCCGATCCCAATGGCCGGAACACACGGGGTACAGCCGAGATTTTTGACATCGTTGATCAGCCATTCGGAAGCCGTTCTCAGGACATTGTCAATGCTTCGCTTGTGAAAAACCCGGTAGGTCTTGGCCCGTATCTCCGGCCCCCCACCGAGCAACAAAACGGTTATGGCCATCCCATCGCCGGAGATCGGTTTCACCGTAATCGGAGCGGGTATAACTTCTTCCGGATCCGTATACAGTCCCTTGGATTGCTCAATCCGCTCCACTTCATTTCCTTTAACCGCCATGGGTCTCCCGGGCATTTCTTTTAACCCTGAAGCGATACCTTCCTGAACGGCCTGGAGCCAATTTTCCTGGAGTTTTGCTCGATTTCCGATTTCTATGATGACATGGGGAATACCGGTATCATCACAGAGCGGGTACCGATTTTTTTCAGCTATGGCTGCATTTTCCAAAAGTTTTTCAAGTGCCCATCTTGCATTGGGGTTGGTCTCTTTTTTGATGGCGGCTCGATAGGTTTTGAGTTGGTCTTTTCGAAATGTGGTGCCCGCACTGATCAGGCTGTTTTTGGCTGCGTTTTTTATGTCGGATGAAGTGATCACAGTGATTCTTTTCTTAATAGTCTGAGAAAATCGTCTTGCCATGCACACTGGCAATGATTGCAGGAAATCCTTTAACTTCGATTTCATACAATGCTTCCATTCCTTCTTCCGGAAATGCCACCACCTTTATGGATATCATCTTATCCGTAAACAATGCGCTCGTGGGTGGTGTTACAGCAAAGGCGGAATGATATTCCTGCAACGCCAAGACGGTATCGGCACAGACAGCTCCTTTCCCGAGATGAAGCTTGACTCCCGCTTTCGACAGCACGGGAATGCTGGATTCAATTTCAACCTTGTTGCTGGTAGTGGGACCGATGCCGGCCGGACTTACCGCGGTATGAAATATGACCGCTCCTTTAAGGGACACATCTATTGTATTCAAAGTGTCAGTTTGAATCAGATCTACAATTTTGGGGAGCACGGCATCACGGCCGCATAAAATCTTGCCGTTGATCTCAATCTGATCTCCTATGGAAAGACTTTTGATAACATCCTCATTTATGGGGGTTTGGATCTGAACGACCTGCATGTTAAATCTGCTCCTCGATTTTTGTGTTCAGTAGAGAATACCTGAAAGTCGTTTCCTTGTCTACCGATATGAGGGTTCTAAGTACTCTATTTCGTGATTACAGTGACGTATTTTTATCAGGACATTCTGTATGAGCTGAAGTTGAAAAGTTCAAAATTTGAAGTGAGCTAAAATTAATGAATTCTGCCATTTATATATCAAAAAGACCGCGCGACAGCGCGTACCTGAACTTTAGGCAATTTACATTTTAGTTCACATTATACTCTTCCACGGCGTTCAGATCTTGACCCCCCATTTGATCTGATGTTATTGTCTTGCTATCTGTTTATCCTGAAGAATCGTTTCCACTCGCGGAGGCTTCCATGAAAATCATGATTTGCTATGACGGCTCTAATGTTGCTAAAGACGCCATGGATCTTGCAAAACAACGTGCAAAAGTTTTGGAAGGCCAGGTTTACCTGGTTCGATCCATGGAAGGGGGGCCGGATGTACCGAAAAAAGATTTTGACAATGCAGAAAGAGAATTAACTGAATTAGCTGAAACCGTTTTTGAAGAAGACGGTATCGAATGTGAACCCCACTTCCTGGTACGGGGTCTTAACCCTGGCGAGGATCTTGTTCAATTTGCCAGTGAATATGATGTGGACGAGATCATCATCGGAGTCCGGAAAAGATCAAAAGTGGGAAAATTTCTTTTCGGATCAACCGCGCAATACGTGATTCTGGAGGCGCCTTGTCCGGTGGTATCGATAAAATAAATCCGTTAATTATCCAATAATCCCTTCTTCTTTCATTGCGGATATCTTCTCAGCGGAATATCCCATTTCTTTCAATATGTCATCGGTATGTTCGCCCAATTCAGGCGCCTTGCATTTGATTTCCGCTCTTGTTTCCGACAGTTTGATGGGATTATTCAAAACCTTAATCTTTCCATAGTCAGGGTGATCCCAGTCTACAAAGAAGTCATTTTCAATGGCCTGGGGGTCTTTTGTAGCCTCTAAGGGCGTGCTGACCGGAGACCAGACCAGTTTGCGGCGACCCAATATTTCCATCCACTCTTGGTATGTTTTGGTAAGAAAGATATCCTCGATGATCTTTACCAATTCTGCTGCATTGTCCTGGCGGGATTCAAACGTGGCGAATTTTGGATCATTTTCAAGATCGGGTCGTTCGATGGCATCACAGAATGCAGGCCAGTAATGCTGTGCATTGGTCATGCCGAGCATGATCCAACGGTTGTCTTTAGTGGGATACACATTCCGGATGGGATTGGACATGGTTTTTCTCTGTGGCCGCACGGCGTCCTTTCCGGTAATCAGGCACCCGGAAGTATCGGCCCCCAACACCCATAATGCAGTATTGTATAGTGAAACCTCGACCTGTTGTGCAACTCCGGTTTTTTCTCTGATAAAAAGAGCAGACATGATCCCTGCCAGCAGGCTTAGTGAAGTAATGCTGTCTCCATAAGCAGATCGCGATATATTCGGCGCTGAATCCAAATCATGCATGAGATCCATTACACCGCTTCGTGCCCAGAAAGCCACCGAATCATAACCTCCCCTGTTTTTTTCCGGTCCCTGAAGCCCGTATCCGGTGAGGTTGGCATAGATCAATTGGGGGTTGAGACTTGAAAGGGTATCATAGGTTAAATTGAACTTTTCCATTTCATAGGGCCGAAGATTGTTGAGGAATACGTCTGCCGACTCACAGAGTTTGTGTATGACGGCTTGCCCTTCGGAACTTGCAAGATTAACACCGATACTCTTTTTATTTCGATCCACATGCTCCCAGAGGTAATTGATATTGCTGTATTGCGTCCATGCGCTCAACCGGTGGCTCATGACCCTTTGCATATCACCCCTTTCCGGTGGTTCCACATGTATGACTTCCGCCCCCCAGCTGCCCATGAGCATGCCGGCAATGGGCATTGCCACAGCTGCTCCCACTTCAACCACTTTTATTCCTTTGAGATCTTGTGCCATGGCTTTCTCTCCTTATTAATTATCACCCGCGGAGGCTGTCGCCGCTGCAGCGGTTTTCTCCGCATCACGTTTGGCGATGACGTCGGCTCGCATGAGCAGATAATCGATCTGTTTCATATTCGCCACATCGTACATACGGCCATCCACCGAAACCGAGCCTTCGCCTCTCGCATATGCTTCGTCCAATGCTGTTTTTACTTTTCGCGCAAGTTCGACTTCTTCCCGAAAGGGAGAAAATCCTTCATTGGCAGCTTTAACCCAAGCCGGATGAATAACGCTGGTTCCCATAAAACCCATCCAAAACGCATGACGACAGGCATTTAACATATCTTCACGGCTCATTTTGATGTTTGCGAAATCGACATTTTTTTGAGCCCCCATTCCGTGGGGTTGAACTTTTGCTGCACATGCGGCATACAGTAATCTGTTTTCAGGATAGTAGTACTGCTCGAAGTTAAGCTCCTTGAAGCGTGTAAATCCCAAATCTACTGAAAGATCCGCTTGACCCGTAGTTATTGAAACGATGCGAGAGCTGGCCGCTGCGGTCTGTTCCACATGGATAATACCCCTGGCTGTTTCAAAAATCAGATCGAATTGTAATTTTCCTCTGGGTAAGCCCCGTTCCGTTTCAAGCTGCGAAACCAGTTTGTCGATTCTGTTGATTTCTTCCGGTGTCTCACTTTTGGGAATCATCAAACCGGTTAATCCGGGGACGACAACCGCATCAAGATCTTCCTCTTCATATTCTCGATTGATTCGAACGAGAACGTCTGCTCCGCCCTTATTTACCGTGGGTATGGCATCCTTTACCAACTTTCTGGCAACCGCTTTATCTCCCGGAGCAATGGAATCCTCCAGGTCCAGGATGATGCAGTCCGCATCCCTGGTCCAGGCTTTTGCTACGAATTTCTCCCTGTTCACGGGTATGTAGAGTTTAGACCGTCGAACGATGTATCGAACATCATTTTCGTTGGATATCATGGCAACCTCATTGATTCATGGTTCACAGTTCTCCGTGATGAACAATTATTATTCTTCTTTATGAACCCAGACACTGCCTTTTTTTCTTCTCACCGTTTTCAATCGTACGATATACTTATACAAATCCCCCCTGTAAGAGGACTGTACCAATTCCACAGGCTTGCGCCTTTTGGTATACATGATTCTTTCCACAAAAAGGATGGGGGAACCCGGTGAAACCGAGAGTTTCTCTGCAACTTCCTGATCGGCAAAGGATGCTTCTATGGTTTGGAATGCTTCGGTGAAGGGGATGCCGATATCCTGTTCCATGATCTGAAGTAAAGGCTTTTTCATTAATGTATTCTTGGTTATCATCTTGCCGATTTCGAGCGGAAGATAGTTTATGGTGTGTGCAAAAGAGTTGCTGTCAATGAAACGAACACGCTTGATTCGAATAATTTCTTTGACTTTAGACGATAGTTTCAATTTTTCCTTAATGGATCTGATTGCTTCTATTTTTTCTATTTCAACACTTTTTGTTTTTGACCTTGAAATTTGATAGAAGAGGTCGTCCATAAAGCCGCTGAATTCAAGGTTATAGCTATTTATGAGGCCTGCGTTTTTCGTTACATAGGTACCATCCCCCCTTCTGCTTTCTAAAAATCCTTCCTGTATGAGTTGCGAGAGGGCCTGGCGTACGGTGAGGCGGCTGACCTTAAATTGTGCAGCCAGCTCGTTTTCGGAAGGGATTTTTTCACCCATGACGACTTCGTTATTAACGATCCACTTTTTAATGGCCTGTTTGATCTGATAATAGCGGGGTACAAGATCGGTGGTCATTTTGATAATCCTTAAGTATGCTCTTGACCGTTATGAAGGTTCAAAGAAAAGGTGTGACACTCGGCTGAATTTGTATACATATATATACTTGAGTACAAGAGTTATTGTCAACCTCGGGCCGGCTTGCGGATTGTTTGCTCCTGTTCAGAGGGTAATCCTCATAGCTGAAAAGTCTTTTGAACATGGCGCCAGTGTGGCCAAAAGAAAAGCTTGAACCGCCCGCTTCGCTCAAGGCACCAAGAGCGCTAAGTTTTTTTTTGCCGATGCGCAGATCGGCAAAAGAAAAGAGTCTATCAGCTTCAGGCTTCGCTCTGCGAGCTACGACCCGACAAATCGCTGAAGGGGGCACCGCCGATACTTGAGGACAAGCGGCCCGGCAATATGCACTTATTGACCGGAGGTCTGGAATCTTTTCCGAATCGTCCGTTCCGATTCGGGAAAAATCATTTTCCTTGGCGTCCTTCGCGCCTTTGCGGTTTGATATCCTCTATCTGGAAAGAATTTAGGAAGGACTAGTTTCTCAGATCGAATTTTCGTTTAAATATCGATCTGGAAATCATATTCATTTGCGCCTCTGTTGTTCCACCGCCGATTTGAAACATGCGGACATCTCTCAGCATCCGCTCCAGGGGCAAATCCTGGGAATAACCGTATGCTCCGAACATCTGAAGACTTTCGCTGACCACCTCAAATGCGGCATGGCCGGTAAACGCCTTGGCCATAGACGATTCATCCATGTAGGGAAGCTTTACGTTGTTGGGAAGGTCTCGGGCATTGCATGCGGCCCTGTAGATCAACAACCGCGCTGCATTCAATTTGATCTCTCCTTCGGCCATCATCCATTGCAGCCCCTGAAATTCGCTGATGGGGCGGCCGAAAGCTTTTCTTTTTTTCATCCAGTCGATGGCAAGATTGTGAGCGCCTTGAGCTATTCCCAATGCAACCGCGCTGGCACCGACTCGCTGCCCGTTGTATCCATACATGAGGTTTTTAAAACCCTCAATTCCATCGGCCTTCACCACCACGTTTGCATCAGGAACCTCGCAGTTTTCAAAAATCAATTCGGTTTCCGGAATTCCTCTCAAACCCATTGCCCGTTCAACGGTTCCAAAAGTAAATCCGGGGGTACCTTTATCCACCAGAATACCACCGATTCCGAGATCATTTCCGGCGTCGAAAAATCGAGCAAAAATCAGATTCGTTACCGAAATACCGCCTCCGGTTATCCAGTGCTTGGTTCCGTTGATGACATATTTATTGCCATTCTTCTCGGCCCGGGTTTGCAAGTCGGTCAATGCTGTTCCTGCCTCGGGTTCGGTCATTCCAATGGCGGGTTTGTCTCCCTCATTCAAAATTCGACCGGCAACCCGTTTTCGTTGTTCATCGGTTCCATAGGCCATTACACAGCCCAGAGCACCCATATTGGTTTCCACCAGCACGCGTGCGGTAACCCCGCAGTATTTTGCAGCCGTTTCAATGGCCAGTATCGCGTCGATTAAAGGCCTTCCCTGACCGCCGTATTCTTCAGGTATGGTCATCCCCAACAGGTCACATTTCCTCAGCTTATGGATGTTATCCCATGGGTATTCATGATTTTCATCCCATCGTGCTGCTTTCTCGGCAAATTCCTTCCGGCCCAATTCATCAACTAGATCAACGATCTGTTTTTGTTCGTCCGTCAGTTGAAAATCCATAGAATGGTTCCTCCCGTAGGGCTGAGATTAGAAAGATATATTGATAAATGCATGCTTTAATATAACGACCCTATCCAATCTGAATGCAATAATCTTAATAAATTCAAATACCATGAGAGTCAACATCTGATCGGCTTGATTCCAATTTGATGATGCATTCAAGTTAGATGTATACTTATCATAACAACTTTTCAATTTAAACAAATTCGGCTGTTGGGATCCTATTGTTGTAATTACAGTAAGTTGGAAAAGTTATAATTTGGATGATGGATTGTTATTAAAACCGGAATATACCATCAACCAACTTGACAAACAGCAAAATCTATGGAATCCATGGACATCAAAGATGTGCGTCATTTACTTTGTTTCTGCTCTATTAAACGATTCCTTCAATTGGCGTCGCCATTTTCACTGATCAGGCGAAATTCAACTTGCATTAGATTAAGAACGTGGGGAAATAATGACTCATATGGAAAAAGGAGGTGATAAGGAAAACGTTGCATCATTCGGATTTAGCTTAAAGGCAACCGGTAGAACCCCAAACTTCAAGGTTAAGGATTAACCGAATAAAGCAATAGAGGAATGTGGTGGATTGCGTTTCATATGCGATTGTATGCATTCGATAACAATATAAAGGGGGGTTTCAATGGAAACATTGGCGGGTAAATTCGCGGAATTTTTTTGCGGCGTAAAGTACGAAGATCTACCCGAGGAAGTCGTGGACCATGCGAAGAAGTATATTCTGGATCTCATCGGAGTCACCATCGGCGGGTTGAGCATGCCCTTTCCCAAAATGGTCATCGATTATCTCATGACATTGGGAGGAAAACCGGAAGCCACCCTCATGGGAAGCCCCCCGGGTACGAAACTGCCCGCTATCCATGCCGCATTCGGAAACGGGGTTTGCGGTCATGCTTTGGACATGGATGACGGGTATCGTTACGGAGGCGTCCACCCCAGCGTTCCCACAATTCCTGCGGCAATTGCCGCAGGAGAGGTCAATCAAGCCGACGGTAAAGCCCTCATCCTGGCAACGGTTCTCGGGTCTGAAATCGTCAACCGTTTGGCCAAGGCCATGAATCCGTCCCATTTGAACCGCGGCTTTCATACCACCGGAACCCTTGGACCGTTCGGTGCGACCGTGGCCGCCGGAAAAATCTATGGGCTGAACGAGGATCGGATGACGAAAGCTCTGGGGTTGGCGGGTCTTCAGGGGGCCGGGCTGCTTGAAATCTTAAATGACGGGGCCATGGCAAAGCCGATTCATCCGGGAAAAGCCGCAATGGCCGGAATTATTTCCGTAGAGCTTGCACAACGCGGCGCGCATGGGCCGGTATCGGTGTTTGAAGGTGAAAAAGGATTTTTTAAGGCCATGGCCGATGAAGTGAACCAGGAATCGCTTACAGACGGTCTGGGTGAAACCTATCTGATCGGTGAGCAGTACATCAAACTGCACGCAGCATGTCGTCATGTTCATCCGGCTATCGACGCCATGCTTCAACTGAAGCAGGACAATCGCCTCTCCGTTTCAGATATTGAATCGGTTTACATCGAGACCTATCCGACGGCACTGGCTTTCTGCGGTGGGAAAGATCAGCCGAAATCAGCAGAAGCGGCAAAATTCAGTCTCCCGTACTCCGTAGCCCTTGCAGCCTATTATGACGACGCCGGAATGAACCGCTTCTGTAAGGAGACGGTGGAAAACCCGGATATTCAAGAGCTGTCTTCACGCATCAAGGCGTCTTCCGGGGAAAAGTGGGAAAAACACTTTCCGCATATACGGGGAGCTTCTCTGAAGATCACCACAAAAGGGGGGGAAGAATATTCCATTGATGTGGATCTTCCAAAAGGGGAGCCTGAAAATCCGGCAACCCACGATGATTTGATAAACAAATTCAAGTCAAACGCCGCAGGCATGGACAAAGGGAAATGTGATGCGCTAATATCCGTGATTATGGATCTCGAAAACCATAGCGTGAAAGATTTGACAACGTATTTCAGTATAGAATGATCCCGGGAATATTCAATGAACAATATTACCGATGACCGGAGAAAATCATGCGGCGCTTTATTCTGACGAGTGCCGGGAACCCAAGGAATATGTCCTCATCTCTCAAGACCGTGGTCCCGGACAAGAGAATACCGTCGGAAATGGAAGATCTTGCCCAATCGTTCCGCTTTGTTCATACGCAGTACTCGGTTCTATTGATGATGTCGTTCTGGATCTCCTTGTGCAGTTGAGTGAAATAGGCGCTGTATCCTGCTACCCGAATCAGCAGATCCGAAAATTGCTCGGGGTTTTGTTGGGCTTCTCGCAATATGGATGAGTCCACCACATTAAACTGAATATGCCAGCCGCCCACATCACAGAACCCCCGAATAAATTCTCCAAGTTTTCTCAAGCCTTCAGGGCTGTCGACCGAAGTCGGGCTTAAGCGCATATTCAACAAATCGCCGTTTCTCAATCCGGCCAGATCCAATTTGGCTACGGATTTTACCACCGCGGTCGGACCTTTTTTATCGTTTCCGTGGCTCGGGGAGGAGCCGTCGGCAAAGGGTTCGCCGGACTTTCTGCCGCTGGGCAGAGCTCCTGTTATCTTGCCGAAGGCGATTCCGGCGGTTACTGGGATAATGCCTGCCTGGGCGGTTCCCCCAAAGATATTTTTATAGGACATGCATTCCTCATTGAAATACCGGATGATGTCATGTGCTAAACGATCCACCTCGTCTTCGTCATTTCCGAATTTTGGGATATCGAAACGGAGGATATTCCTTATCCGATCCTGACCCTCAAAATCACACGCCAGGGCAGTTGTTAATTCAGCCATGCTCACTTTTTTCTCTTCAAAGACGATCCTTTTCACGGCATAGATGGAATCGATGGTGTCGGCAATACCGATGCCGTTGACTGAGGGACCGAAGTTATAAATCGCTCCGCCTTTTTGCAGGCTTTTTCCCTTTTCGATGCACCCTTCGGTAAGGGCGGACAAAAAGGGCGTTGAAAGCAGATCCGAATACGCATGCTGCGCGATGGCATTGACCACGAACATCTCCCGCACCATGTGGGCTAATTGTTTTTTAAAAGCTCCGTAAAAGGCATCAAATGAATCAAATGTTGATGGATCACCGGTGGACGGGCCGATTTTCCTGCCGGTCAAACGCCATACCCCATCTGTCATGGCCAATTCCACCGCTTCAGGAAGATTGATAAAGCCGCCCGTAAGATGAATTCCTTCTTTGCCCGTTACCCTCGGTTCCACGCAACCCATAATGGAAAAATTTCTGGACAACTCCAGCGATATTCCTTTAGCGGCCATCGAATGAGCAATAAGGTCCTCATTATAGAATTTCGGATGACCCGTTCCCTGTTTTGCCAGTTCACACGCCTTGTACAGAAACGGTTCAGGGCTTTCCTGATGTATCCGCACCGAAATGTCGGGCTGTACGAGACGGAGATCTATCATGGCCTCCAGGCAGAGATAGGAGATATCATTGGTGGCGTCCCTTCCTTCCTTGTTTCTTCCCCCGAGATTCAAGTTTTGCCACTGGGGAAGACCGGTATAAAACTTCGAAGTGTCGGCGCTTGAAAAGATGGCCGATTCCGAAAACTTTATGAAAAGGCACTCGATAATCTCCAGCGCGAAATCCTGTTTATCCGGACGATCGTCCTGTGCGTAAAAGGGATATATATATTGATCAAACCGTCCCGGGGAAAGGGAATGGCCGCTTGCCTCGATTCGTACGGCCACGTGGGTAAACCAGAAGGACTGTATTGCTTCCCAAAAATTCCTGGGCGGATTTTCAGGGACCCACGAACAAATTTCTGAAATCTTCAGCAGCTCCTCCCTTCGAGCTTCATCTTTCTCCTTTTTCGCCAACCGATTCGCCAATTCCGCATAACGATTTGCGAAAATACGAAATCCTTCAAGGGTCATTTGAACGGATTTCAGGAAAAAGCGTTTTCTTGCATCTGCCGTATCCGTCAAATCGAGTCTATCCAATGCGGCTTCGACTTCTTCAAGAATACCCTTGATCCCCACCCTCAAGATCCGTTCGTAATTGGGGACCACCGTACCGACCCCCTTTTGTACGAGAGAAAAATTGTCTATCACGGCAGAGGATTTAGTGGGAAAAGCTGCGGGGTCAAAAAAAAGGATGTTCTTGGTCTCCTCCGGACAATCCCGCACGACCCAATCATAGATCGTATTCCCCTTCCAGAAAGGCAAAATCGAATCCCTGAGCACCGCTCTGTCCGAATCTTCGATATCAAACGGGTCATATTCCCGGCTATCGAGGATATCCAGTTCATGGTCCAGCCAGCTCGCTTGGACTTCGGGAAACAACTGTGCGGCACGCGGCCCGGTTGCGGCACTTCCGACAATGAGTTCTCCTCCATGGATGGCAATCGGGAGATTCGAAAAAAGATGATGCAAGGCTTTACCCCAGGTCGTTTCCATGGCACATGCCCCGGATTGCTCAAAGACCTCTGTCAATAAACGTGCCCGGTGAATATCTATGGAAGGTTTGGCATCTAAAACACGTTGTCTCAAGTTGCTGATTCTACCGGTCATTTTTCCCTCCTGACAAGAGAACAGTCTCGTTTCGGTTCCTCTTTGAATTTAATGCGGATATGCATTCTTTATCCCCGAATCAGCTCGAGATGATCACCGTAGGTTTCGGGGTCTAAAACCGCTTCGATGAGGCAGAGCCCGCCATCGGCAAAAGCCGCTTCCATGACCTGATCTAATTCCGCAGCCGTTTCAGCGCGGAATCCTTTCCCGCCGAAAGCCCGCATCAGTGCCGGCCAATCCGGATTTTTCAATCCGATTCCCAAAGGACGCATCCCTTTCTGCTGCTGCTTGACCTTGATCAGTCCCAGGGCCTCATCGGAAAAGACCACGATGACCATGGGCAGACCCAGCCGCGCGCATAGGGACAGATCGTGTAGGCACATGAGGAGAGATCCGTCCCCGATAAAACAGACAACCTGTTTGTCCGGCAGGGCCAGTTTGGCGCCGATGGCGGCGGGGAGCGCAAACGCCATGGTGCTGAGACCCTTGGTGGTGAAATAGGTATTGGGCTGCCGGACCTGCCACAGATACTGAACCATTGAGTTGAACGCCCCGATATCCACGCAGAGAACGCCGTCGGGCGGTAAATGGCGCCTCGTGCATTGGATGATGTGATGCAGCGGAAGCGCGTCTTCGGATTTTGACAGGCGCTCCCGGATATTGTCACGGTACCCTTCAATCGTTGCCGGATCCCATGCCTTCCGACTCAACTCCGCGTGAACCAGGGTGTTCATAAGGGTTCGAATATCGCCCACTGCCTCGATTTCCGCGGAGTAGATGCAGTCCACATCGGCGCAGGGCCCCATGTGAATGATAGGCCTGTCGATGGCCCAGGGTTTCGGCAGCAGCTCCACGGGATCCAGACCGACGAGGATCAGAAGATCGCTCTTGCTGATGACATCATCCTCGAACGTGTCTTTCGAAAAAGACCCCAGGAAAATGCCCGCATACAGGGGATGAGATTCATCGAAACTCCCGCGGCTTTTTGCGGAGACCATAACCGGACAACCGAGTTTTTCTGCAAATGCCGTCAACTCGGCATGGGCGCCGGCCCGCTTGGATTCAATGCCGGATATCAACACCGGCATCCTGGACCGTTCGATCCTTTTTACAAGCGGATCCAGTTCGGACAGGCTCTTTGGCTCCTGGTGTGAGAGCCGGATCGGTTCGGCAAACCCGGTGGATCGGAAAACGGCTTCCCGATCTGCCTCGTCCTTGGGAAAATCCAGATGCACAGGGCCGGGTCTTTCTTCCGAAGCCAGCTTAAATGCCTTTGACATGATCTCTTGGGTGCTTTCCGAGGTGATGGTGAAGCTGGCTTTGGTGATG
>DUZK01000004.1 GCA_013349495.1 Deltaproteobacteria bacterium | reverse complement strand
GGGGTCAGTGAGGCGTTGCGAGTGTGGAAAAAATTTTTTGAAAATAAAAGAAAAACCGAATAAGATGATATGCGATCAACCCATTAATCCAGATCAGAAAGAGGACACCATCTATGAGTCACCTGCAGACATTTCAAGTACATCCTTCGATTCCGGAACCGCTGGCATTCCTGGAAATCCTTTCCCGGAATTTGTGGTGGAGCTGGCAACACGATGCCATCGAGCTGTTTCGCCGAATCGACCCCAAACTCTGGGGGTTTACCGAAAGAAATCCCGTGGCGTTCCTGTCGAGAGTTTCACAGGCACGATACGAGGAGCTTGCCGGTGACAAGAGATATCTGGCCCGCCTGAGTCAGGTCAAGGAACGATTTGAATCGATTCGCCGCCTATCCCCTGAAACACCGCAATCTCCGCTTCAGGAAATACCGGGAACCATCGCCTATTTTTCAATGGAATTCGGCATTCATGAAAGCCTGCCCCTTTATGCCGGGGGTCTGGGCATACTGGCCGGCGATCATCTAAAAGCGGCGTCGGATATGGGGTTGCCCCTGGTTGCTGTGGGTTTGCTTTACCGCCAGGGCTATTTCTTTCAATTTCTGAATGAAGACGGAATGCAACAAGAAGCCTACCCGGAACAGAACCTGTATCGGCTGCCCGTGGAAACAGCCAAGGATCTTTCCGGAAACGATCTTTATGTTTCGGTAACCGGCCCGGAAGGGGAGATAAGCGCAGTGGTCTGGAGAATCATGGTGGGGTGTATTCCGCTCTATCTGCTCGACACCAACCTGAGTGAAAATTCTTCCGCCTCAAGAGACATCACGAGAATGCTGTATTACGGTGATCAAAAGATTCGACTTTCCCAGGAGTTGCTGTTGGGTATCGGCGGGATGCGGGCCCTGAACGCAATGGGGCTCGAACCGAGCGTCATCCACATGAACGAGGGACATTCTGCGTTTGCCGGGCTTGAGCGGCTATCACAAACCATGTCCACGCATTCGGTGGATATGAAAACAGCCCTTGAAATTGTACCCCGCTCAACCGTCTTCACAACCCACACGCCGGTGGCGGCGGGATATGACGAATTCCCCCCGGATCTTGTAAAACCCTGTCTAATGCCGTACCAGGAAAAACTGGGAATCACCGTTGAAGAGATTATGTCTCTGGGACAACTTGAGGGAGCCGGATCCCAGAGCCCGCTTTCCATGTTCGTGATTGGGGTTCGTTTGTCTCAATACTGCAACGGGGTCAGTGAACTGCACGGGGATGTGGCCCGGCGCATGTGGGCCCACGCATGGCCCAAACGGTCCCACGGGGAAGCCCCGATCACCCATGTGACCAACGGCGTTCATGTTCCCACCTGGATTTCCTATGAATTTGCGCTTCTCTTTGAGCGATATTTAGGTCAGGAATGGTCCAACAATCCGTGGAATACGGAAATTTTGAATCGAATCGATGAAATCTATGAAGAAGAATTGTGGCGTGCCCATGAAATGAATCGCGCCCGGCTCATACGCACCTGCCGGGAGATGATGAAAAGGCAATATGAAAGACGCAACGCACCCCGAGCGATAATAGAAGATGTGGAGACGGTGCTGGATCAAGATGCGTTGACCATCGGTTTTGCCCGCCGGTTTGCATCCTACAAGCGGTCCTGTCTGATATTAAAAGATCCTGAACGATTGAAAGCGCTCATTTCCGACAAAGACAAGCCGGTTCAGTTTGTCTTAGCCGGAAAAGCGCATCCGAAAGACCAGGAAGGCAAGGACCTGATCCAACGGTTGATACGGTTTGCACGGGATCAGGACATTCGGCACCGGTTTATATTTTTAGAAAATTACGATCCCCATATCGCCCGGCATTTGGTCCAAGGGGCGGACATATGGCTGAACACGCCGCGGCGGCCGATGGAAGCCTGCGGTACGTCCGGCATGAAAGCGGCGCTAAACGGTGTTCTTAATGTGAGCGTTTTAGACGGCTGGTGGTGTGAGGGCTATTCTGAAGACACCGGATGGCGCATCAGCAACGGTGAGGAATATGCGGATCCTGAATATCAGGATATGGTGGAGAGCCAGGCAATATACAATGTTCTTGAAAACGACGTGATTCCATTGTTTTATCATCGAAAAAACCGCGGCGCGGTGCCTTCGGATTGGATCAGGATGATGAAGGCATCCATGAAGATGGCCGTTTATCATTTCAGCAGTCACAAAATGGTGGCGGAATACGGAAAACGTTTCTATTTGCCGGCTGCCAACCGATTCAAATCGTTGATCCAAAAAGAAACCGGCGAAGCAATCGCATTGAGCGTACAGCGGGAAAGACTCCGGACGCATTGGCATCATATTCGAATAACGCAACCGGTGATGGAAAAAACAGATCACCTGCGGGTGGGGGACACCATTCGGATGACCACGGAAGTTTACCTCGGGAAATTAAGTCCGGAGGAGGTCAAGGTGGAGCTCTACTTTGGAACTTTGAAATCGTTGGAAAAAATCGTGTCAAGTCAGAGGCTGCAAATGACGATGAAGGAAAACCGAGAAAACGGAAACTACTTATACGCGTGCAATTTAGAATGTACGACTTCGGGGAGTTACGGGTTTACGGCCCGAATCGCGCCCCAGGGCGATGACTGGATCCGGCATACGCCCGGTCTGCTCACATGGGCGGATTAAACCGGATAGGAGCATCGGTCATGAAAAGCCGCAAGAAAAACCCCAGAGTCCTCATCATCACACCCGAGGTCACCTACCTGCCGGAAGGCATGGGGAACATGGCCAACTATTTCACCGCCAAAGCCGGCGGGTTGGCCGATGTCTCCGCAGCCTTGATCAGCGCGCTGTTCGAGCAGGGAGCGGACGTTCATGTGGCGCTGCCCGATTACCGCCGGCTGTTCAATGTTCAACTGGCTCCGGTTGTGGGCAGGGAACTGGATGCCATCCAGAGCAAGATGCCGAACGACAGGGTTCATCTGGCGGAAGACCGTGCCTTTTTTTACCTTCCGCAAGTCTATTCCGGTTACGGTTTGGAGAACATTAAAATTTCGCTCTCATTTCAAAGAGAAGTCATCAACAACATCATCCCGCGAGTGCAGCCGGATCTGATCCACTGCAACGACTGGATGACCGGGCTTTTGCCGGCCATGGCACGCCGGATGGGAATTCCGTCGCTTTTTACCATTCACAATATCCATACCATGAAACTCTTTCTGTCCGAAATCGAAGATCGGGGTATCGATGCCGCATACTTCTGGGATTATCTCTACTACCAGAATATAGCCGTTGAATATGAGGAGACCCGGGAGAGCAATCCGGTCGATATGCTCACCAGCGGCATTTTCGCCGCCCATTTCGTCAATACCGTGAGCCCCACTTTTTTAAACGAAATCGTGGACGGCAAACACGGATTTGTGGAGCCCCAGATTCACCGGGAACTGGCCAACAAATATTATGCCGGCTGTGCTTTCGGAATATTGAATGCACCGGATCCTTCGTTCAATCCGAAAACGGATCATGCGCTGATCGAAAACTATGATGCCAAGAACCATACCATTCAAAAACGGAAGAACAAGCTTGCGTTGCAAAAGGTTTTGGGACTCACCCAGGATAAAAACGCGCCGATGTTCTTCTGGCCGTCCCGACTGGATCCCGTTCAGAAGGGGTGCCAACTGCTATCGGAAATTATGTATACGGTGATCTCACGATACTGGGAGGAAAACCTTCAGATCGTTTTTGTGGCGAACGGAGAGTTTAAAAAACCGTTTGCCGACATCGTGGCCTTTCACCGATTTGAAGACCGAATATCTATCTGTAATTTCAACGAAAAGCTGGCCCGGCAGGCATATGGGGCTTCCGACTTCGTGTTAATGCCCTCCCGCTTCGAACCCTGCGGGCTGCCGCAGATGATCGGAACCGTTTACGGCGCACTTCCGGTGGCCCGTGATACCGGCGGCATCCACGATACCATCACCCATCTGAATGTGGACAAGAATGAAGGCAATGGATTCCTGTTTGAGACGTTCGACTCCCCCGGTCTCATGTGGGCCATGGACCAGGCCATGCGTTTTCATCTTCTCCAGCCGAAAATAAAAAACCGTCAGATCTCACGAATCATGACGGAAAGCCTTGATACCTTCAACCATGATGTGACGGCCAGGCGTTATATCGATCTTTACGAAAAGATGTTGGAGAGGCCCTTGATTAACTGATATGTTCACCGCTGTCAGGTCACCGTTCACCGAATAAAGGAGTTCTCCTTTGTCCGTTCACCGTATACAGAACGAGATCAACCGAAAGATCTCATATCTCATGGAGAATGATCCTTATCTTCGACCGTACGAGCAGATCGTTCAAAGACGGCTTCAGCGTATCATGGATACCGAGGACCGGCTCACTCAGGGAACAATGAGCCTCGCCGATTTTGCATCCGGACATGAGTATTTCGGTCTTCATTTCAACAACCATGAATGGATATTCCGGGAATGGGCTCCCAATGCAACCGCCATATATATTATCGGAGAGATGACCGGCTGGCAGGAGAACCGATCTTTCAGCTTGGAACGCATCAATGACGAAGGCGGATGGGAGACTCGACTCCCGAATGATGCACTGAAACATGGTAATCTCTTCCGCCTTCGGATCCACTGGCCGGGAGGCTGCGGTGATCGAATACCGTCATATGCCAAAAGGGTCGTACAGGATCCGGAGACCCTCATTTTTAATGCGCAAGTCTGGCAACCGGCGATCCCTTATCAGTGGCGGCATGCGGATTATCGACCGCCTGCAGACCCCCCGCTCATCTATGAGGTTCATGTGGGCATGGCCCTGGAGGAAGAAAAAATCGGCTCATACCGGGAATTCACCCGCAATATCCTGCCCAGAATCGTCGATGCCGGATACAATACCATTCAGTTGATGGCGATTCAGGAGCACCCCTATTACGGGTCTTTCGGTTATCATGTCTCCAATTTCTTTGCCGCCTCATCCCGTTTCGGTACGCCGGAAGATTTAAAAGCGCTCATCGATACCGCGCATTCCCAAGGACTGCAGGTAATCATGGACCTGGTTCATTCCCATGCCGTTTTAAATGAAGTGGAGGGGCTCAGCCGTTTTGACGGAACCCATTTTCAGTTTTTTCATGAGGGCGAGCGGGGAATCCATCGGGCCTGGGATTCCCGCTGTTTTGATTACGGAAAAGGTCAGGTGCTCCATTTTCTTCTATCCAACTGCCGATTCTGGCTGGATGAATATCGGGTGGATGGCTTCCGATTCGACGGCATTACCAGTATGCTCTATTTGCACCATGGGTTGGGCACGGCGTTTACTTCATATGACGATTACTTCGATGCGAATGTGGATGAAGACGCCCTGGTTTATCTGGCACTGGCGAACAAAGTGATCCATGAAGTGAAACCAGTGGCCGTAACCATTGCCGAAGATGTCAGCGGAATGCCGGGACTGGCGCTGGCCCTCGAGGAAGGCGGTTTCGGATTTGATTACCGATTTGCCATGGGGATTCCCGATCAATGGATCAAATTGACCAAAGATACCCGGGATGAAGATTGGCCTCTGGGTCACCTCTGGCATGAACTCACAAACAGAAGGATGGAAGAAAAAACCATCAGCTATGCCGAATCCCATGATCAGGCCCTGGTGGGAGATCAGACCTTGATCTTTCGACTCATGGGATCTGCCATGTACGACCATATGCGCATCGGGGATGATCATCTATGCGTGGAAAGAGGCATGGCGCTCACCAAGCTGATCCGGCTCATTACCTTGGCCACCGCCGGAAACGGTTATCTCAATTTCATGGGAAACGAGTTCGGGCACCCCGACTGGATCGATTTTCCCCGTGTGGGAAACAATTGGTCCTATCGATATGCCAGGCGGCAGTGGCACTTGGCGGACGATCCCGCCCTAAAATACAGCCGATTGAACATGTTCGACAGGGATATGATCAGACTGGCGAAGAAATATGGGTTGTTAAGAGATCCGGTCATTCGTCTGAAGCACGAGCATAACGAGGACAAGGTGATCGCCTTTGAACGGGCGAATCTGTTCTTTGCCTTTAATTATCACCCCACACACTC
Source organism: Deltaproteobacteria bacterium (assembly GCA_013349495.1). Taxonomy (GTDB): domain Bacteria; phylum Desulfobacterota; class Desulfobacteria; order Desulfobacterales; family SURF-15; genus DUZK01. The sequence continues at coordinate 34,000 of DUZK01000004.1, read as the reverse complement.
GCACGTGGATTATCATATCGAAGCCGAGCCCGGTCAGTATCGGATGATTTTCGATACCGATTCCGTACCATATGGCGGGCACAATCGCCTCCCGCGGAATCAAAATCACTTTACTTTGCATGAAAGCATAACTGGCGGGAAGCGGAATTACCTCAGCCTCTATCTGCCCGCAAGAACGGCTATCGTCTTGAAGAAAGTGTAATAGTTAACAGTCGCTTTCTTCCGTATTCTAATTTGCTATCTGTTCCATATCGTTACCGCATTACCTTACAATCCAGACGGCTTTTTCATTGAGCTCTTCCAGCACCTTTCTTGTCACACTACCCATGATCAACTCTTTTACACCGGTCAATCCGCGCCGGCCCATGACAATCGTGCCGCAATCATACCGTTTTACGGCCTTGAGGATATCGTTGGCCGCACTCCGGCTGCCGTCCACGATCTTGGTGGATATCTGATCTTCTTTCAAACCCGCCTTGAGCAGCATTTCGTTGGCCTTTTTCATGACCGGGGTGATCTGTTCGCCTGCGGCCTGTTTCCATAGTTCTTCAAGTTCCGGAGCTTCCTCAAGCACTTCCTTTGGAACAAACCGCCTCAAATGCCGTTTGGTATGAAAAAGAATGACGGGTGCATCGGTTCCGGAAAGCATAAATCCGGCGTGATCCACCGCCCGAAGGGCGTTTTCCGAATTATCCACACATATCATTACGGTTTTCTTTTTCACCACCGGTTCGAGCAGCCAAATGGGGCTTTGCGGGCAGTGTTCCAGCAGATTTGCGGACACCTCTCCCATGAAAAACGACTGAAGCCGACTGCGGCCCTTGGTGCTCACCATCACGGCATCCGTTGCGGATCGGTCCGAAAAGCGACATATATCCCTTGCAACCCCGACCTCCTTCTGATGATGGATGGTTTTGACGGCAGTGCCGCTGAAACCCTTTCCCACCAGAACGGCTTTGGCTTCGGAAAGGTATTTTCCCGCGACTTCAACGTTCTTGGCTTCCACCGCTTTCAGTTTCTTGGCTATTGCCGAATTCTTTTTCTGCTCCTCCACCAAAAGAGGCGGCAATGTGGGCAGAATATAAAGAAGGGTAACCTTCAGTGAGTGCTCGTGCCCGAATATGAGATTCAAATAATCGAGTGATCGTTTCGCATTTTCAGAGCCGTCGATGGGTACGCAAATGTTCTTGGTCGGTTTTTTGGTCATGGTTCCTCCTCTATTCCTCTTCATATGGTTCGCCGCAAACCTGAAATTCTCTCATGAATTTCCGATCAATATAGTCTTTAAGGTAAAAGGCAAGCCTGCCCCGCCAAATCCAGTTTTGTTTCCAGAATATCCCTTTTCCGCCACCCACATTGAAGATCAGTAAATATCGATCCTGGGGCTCGAAGGGTTTCATCTCTCCTCCGGTTATCGCAGCCAGCAGGTTGTAATAGAGGATGGGATTCTCTCGTACCGGATATACGCCCACTTTATCAAGCGGTTTCTTCTGAAAACAGATACAATCTCCTCCGCCGAATATCTCAGGATATTTAACAGATTGTAGAAACTCGTTTACCAGAAGCCCGCCGTTCGGGTCCGTTGGCAATCCGGAACCCCTAAACAATCGGGAAGGTTTAATTCCCCAGGCCAACAGCAGTACATCAAACTGAAACTCCCTTCCTTTTGACGTAACAAGATAACCATCGTTGATGTCTTGTACAGCGTCGCCCTCCACAACGGCGATCTGGCGATCGGATAGGGCCTGATAGGCATATCGTCTCGCTTTCTCTGGCAGCGACCCGAGCAATCTGCTCCCCGCAAAAAGGGTTATGCGCGCCGACCCGTCTTTGTGTTTGACAATCTGCCGTAAGCCTCCTGCAAGCTCGAGCCCTGCCGGACCGCCACCGACCACCGCCAGGCGGAGGTCTTCATTATCGATCCGATCAAGAATCGTGTTCCTCGCCATCAGGAGGTTGTCTATGGGTTTTACGGGATATACTTCCTTGGCAGAGTCGGAAATGCCGTCCAGGGGCACCTGGCTGCCGGTATTAAACGACACCACATCATATTCGATTTTCTCTTCCGTCTCCGTATATAAAACCCGATCCCCGGGCGCCACTCGGTTCACTTTTCCGAGGATAAATTCTGCGCCCCGATCTTCCGCCATCTTTTTTACATGAAAACGCACTTCCTGGGGCCGGTAGGTGCCCGCAAGCAATCCAGGCCCCATGCCGGAATAGTAATGGTGGGTTGTGGGACTGATCAAGGTTACCGAATGGTCCTTATCGATAAATCGATCCAGGTTTTTAAGAACGGTCAGATGAGCGTGTCCCCCTCCCGCCAGCACCACGCGACGCTTCATCCTTTTTCTCCTTCCCCGGGTTCCACTTCAATTCCCCCAATGTGTTTCAGCCGATCCTGAGATGGATTGCGACTTTGGAAGCGGGACGTAGTTGACAGACGGTCGACCGACCCCCATCTGGGGATAGTAGTCCATTAAATAATAAACAGCTTCCGGCATATCGGTGCGTATGGGAAGACCGACGGCGGCTGCCAAGGGAACCATTATGGGAAAGTCGTGGGTAAACTGTCCTGTGGCCAGCAGAGATGCCACGGCTTCGGCCTTTTCCCTGGGCATCCGCTTCTTCAGCAGGTCCGTGACCATAGCGACCACCTGACGCATCGCCTTCTCAGAGATATCCGCCATAATCAGGGTCTCATCATCGATTTTTTCGATGGGCTTCATTTCAGTGGCCTTTATGATTGAAGCGGCAGGCAGACCGCCGATCTGCGGGTCCACGGGACCGAGAACCGCGTTGGGGTCCATGATAATTTCATCTGCTGCCAGTGCGATGAGCGTTCCTCCGCTCATGGCATAATGGGGAATGAAAACAGTGACTTTGCCTTTATGGTTATGAAGCGCATAGGCAATCTGGGATGCCGCCAGCACTAATCCTCCCGGAGTGTGGAGGATGATATCGATGGGCCGGTCCGCGGGTGTCATACGGATCGCCCTAAGGGTGGCCTCTGCATCATCGATATCGATGTGTTTGGAGACCGGTATCCCCAGGAAGGTGACCGTCTCCTGCCGGTGAATCAGGGTGATGACCCGGCTTCCGCGCTCTTCCTGAATGGCATCGATGATGTTTTTCCGTTTGCGCTCCAGGGTGAAGACACCCGACCATTGAACGACAAGCATGACAATTAAAAGCAGCCAAAAAAGATTTCTGGCCAGGCTTCCGATCCTTGAGAAAAAAGAAGTCATTACTTCCATTGCTAAACCCCCTCTTAAATGACTATCAGGTTTTCATAATGAGCTTTTATCAATTCGTTATCACGTGAATCGGCTCAACCATGAGATCCATATCTCACAGCAGCATTTGTGCCAACATGTAGCTGTTTGCCGAGCGTGGCCGGAATCCGGAGTTCCGATTGCTGCTATATCGTATAATCCTCACGAGGCCGGGATGCTGAATCTGTCGAATCGACCGTCTTCCTTTTTTTATTTGCTTGTTTTTCGGTCAGGAAACGGAGATGCGGATAATCGAGTATTTTTTTGGATGTATATAATCCCAACAATAATATTATGGATAGGGTGATGAAATGCAGTTCCGGATACACCAGCAGCAGTTGGCTCAAAAACCGCCATTTGAATGCCCCCACACAAAAAAGGGCAACGACAATGGTCCATCCCAGCCTTACAAGAGCAATGACCCTTCCGTCCTCATCAGCCACTGAATAGGATCGGTCAACGATGGTTGTCAGAACCACCATGGGCAACAATATCAGGTGGCCGGAAGGGTTAAAATTGATGTAATCGAGAGCAGAGATCGCATAGGTCATTGTCATGGCAACCAGAGTGAACACCATGCTGAGTCGCGGTACTTTCAACAACCTCAATCCCGGCATCAGCGCGCGGCCGCCGATCCCGATAACAATTACGATCAGAAAGATCGCCGTGGCCGTCCGCCAATCGGTGTATACAGCCGCCAGGGCGAGCAGTGTCGGGGTAAACGTCCCGATAGTTCTTGCTCCGATGACATTCCGCATAAAAGTGGTGATCAGCGCCCCGATGGGTAGCATCAGAATGATAATCAGCGAAGACTGGCTCGGGATAGGGAGACGGGTGAGGTCCAGAATCTCTACAAGCTTTTTTTCGGCACTTCCCAACAGACCGCGGGGGACACTCATGGGAGAGATTGTATAAACTTGTTCCAAATCCGAACCGCCTTTGATCTTTATGATCTCGCTGCCGTCCAGTCGCACGGGAATAAAATGATGGGGGATATCAAATCGATGACCGTTTTCGGGATCGAAAGGTGTCCATCTCTTGTTATGATAGGCTTCCATCCAATAATGAGGAAAAGCTTCCAGTTTATCATTCAGGATGAATCCGGTCACCAGTCTTGCCGGAATTTTTCCCGCCCTCACCAACGCGACCATCGCTCGGGCTCGCCCGAGGGAGCCGGCCCGGGATCGGGACAAAGCTTCGGCAGCATCTTCGGATCCTGAATCGGCTGATACGGCAATCTTATTCTCGCAGTAATCGGCAATGGTCTCCAACAACCGTCCATGATCTTTTGCCGGCGATGACAGGTTTTGAAAAATGCTCAGCACCTGCGGATGCTCCGCCTGGACCAGGGCTTCGTTTCGCAGATAATGATCACGCACATCGGCGGTAAGATCGGAGCTTTTGGTCTCCTTTTGCCAGTGGGCCGTCGGGCTGCAGTGAATTTGAAACTCGGCCCTCAATTCCATTTCGCCCCTTTGTGGTGCGACAAAAACGGCTTCACGGGATTCACCCTTCTTGTCCCTGGATCTCACCAGGTGCATCTGAGGGTGATAAAAATTTTGTGAAAATACCCTAGCGCGCGAAGTGTCCGCCGGCATGGCTATATTGGCTGTCGCGCCTTTCTGATCAGATTCGAACTGCAGATCGAAGATCAATCTCCAGACCTGGTCTCCTTCAGGAACTCCGTCGGTTTTGGACCAGACCGTTCGAAAGAGAACGCCGCTGAAACCGAGTGCGATTAAGATAAGAACCGCACTCCATGCGCCGGGACGATGTTTGAAAAGAGACATGGTCAATTCAAGGATATGGAATTTTTCCGATCAGAGAAAAAGATTCAATTAAGCGCTATAGATCGTTGATAATATATTCAGTTGAAAAGACCGTGTCAAATGTTAAGATAAAGACGATTCAAAACGAAATGTATCCGGTTTTGTTTCCCGTTTTTCCGGATGAGTATGACATATTATGACTTCATCGAAAGAAAAGAACAAATTGGTTGTCGGGTGGCGGGAATGGATATCCCTTCCGGAATTGAACATCCCGGCCGTCAAGGCGAAAATCGACACCGGCGCCCGGACATCATCACTCCACGCCTTCGATTTGGACGTCTATCGGGAAGGCGGACATCAGAAGGTGCGGTTCGGGATCCGGCCCCTGCAGCGAAAGAAAAAAATCATCCTTTGGTGCACGGCGGATGTTCTGGATCGGCGAATAGTGACCGATTCCGGAGGGCACCGGGAGATGCGGTATGTTATTCGGACACCGATACGGATCGGTGATCAATCCTGGCCCATTGAAATCACTTTAACCGGTAGGGATACCATGAAGTTTAAAATGTTGCTCGGGAGAACGGCCATTAGAAACCGGTATGTGGTGGATCCGGGCAATTCCTATCGGTTCGGCCGCGCTCTGGCAAAATCATACATCACGCAAATGCCAAAAAAGGAGAAAACATGAAAATCGGCATCCTCTCCCGAAAACCTGAACTCTATTCCACCCGGCGCCTGTTGGAAGCCGGCAACAAACGGGGTCACGAAACGCAGATCATCAATCCCTTGAAATGTTATATGAACATCACGTCCCACAAACCCTCCATCCACTACAAGGGAGAGAAACTCGAGGGGTACGATGCCATTATCCCGCGTATCGGCGCATCCGTCACTTTTTACGGAACGGCGGTGGTCCGCCAGTTTGAAATGATGGATGTCTATAGTTTAAACGAATCCGTTGCCATCAGCCGCTCCAGAGACAAATTGCGCAGTTTTCAGCTCCTGGCAAGAAGTGGCATCGGGCTGCCTGTCACCGGGTTTGCCCATTCCACACAATTTACCGACGACCTGATCAACCTGGTGGGAGGATCACCGCTGGTGGTCAAACTGCTCGAAGGAACCCAGGGGATTGGTGTTGTGCTGGCTGAAACCAATAAGGCGGCGCAAAGCGTTATCGAGGCGTTCAGGGGGCTTAAAGCCAATATTCTCGTACAGGAATTTATCAAAGAATCGGAAGCCACGGATATCCGGTGTTTTGTGGTGGGTGGAAAAGTTGTAGCATCGATGATGAGAACGGGTAAAAAAGGAGAGTTCCGCTCCAACCTTCATCGTGGCGGAAAGGGGGTCTTGGTCCGCATCACGCCCGAGGAACGATCTACGGCAACACGTGCGGCTAAAATCATGGGGCTCAATGTGGCGGGGGTGGACATGCTCCGATCCAATCACGGTCCGGTCATTATGGAAGTGAATTCTTCACCCGGTTTGGAAGGGATAGAAAAGGCAACCAGTATAGATGTTGCCGGCATGGTGATCAAATACATCGAAAAAAACGCGGCTCCGGGTAAAACCCGGACCAGAGGACAAGGGTAGAGGATTGTCATCCATGCGCAAGGGATTTCGAATCAATGAGACCACCGTAGCTCCTGGCAGCCGGAAGACCGTTGATATTCCGGTGGCTCACCTGCACACCCACACCGAAATGACCATTCCGGTCCATGTGATCCACGGAAAACGCCATGGCCCGGTGCTGTTTGTGAGCGCCGGTGTGCATGGAGACGAAATCCTGGGGGTAGAGATTATCCGCCTCCTCATTCAACACAGAAATGTAAGACGCTTGAAGGGAACGCTTGTGGCCGTTCCGATGGTAAATGTGTATGGATTTATCCATCACTCCCGTTATCTGCCGGATCGGCATGCTTTCGAGCCGCGATACGCCCAAACAAAAAATCAAGTCGTTGGTTGAACATACCGCTGGTGCACGAAGGAGACGCCTTGTTTCATATCGCCCGTCTGGACCCGCATGCTCCCGTTGAAACCACACTCCGGGAATTCCAGGAACAGATTGACTCCGTCCACATGGATTGTGCAACCCTCATATAAATCAAACGAATAACGCAAATGCGATTATGGTTTGCAGGAGGTGTTGCAAACCGGTTTCATGGTGAATTTGGCCGAGGGATCCACCAGAAAACGGTCGGATAACAGTCTTCGCCCCAGCAGCAGGGGATAGTTAAACCCCGGACGTTCGGTTAGATTAACCTCGGCGTCGACGAAAAGCTTCCCGATGCAGAATCTTAGACCTACTGTGGGGCGTTCATTCGAACTGTTGTTGGAATTCTTGATTTTCGATATCCGTATCCGTTTTAGCTCAAAGACGACGGTGCGCTTTCTTCGGTCGGTGACTTCAAATCGAACCCATTGCTCCCCGTTTCTGTCGAATATTTCGATATGGTTTGCTCTGAGAGATGACGTTTTGGCGCCAGTGTCTATCTTTGCGGTAAACGTCAGGTCCTCAGGACAAAGCCTGACGGTTTCCAACCAGCCGACCACTTGCTTTTCCTGGGAGAACGCCGAGACCGGATGTCCGAATAGGCCGAAACAGAGAACAAGCAAGAATACACGCTTCATCCTTTCATACCCCTTTAATTAGATATCTATTGGTATTCCGAGCATCATCAAATAAAAAGATCCTGCAGGAACCCGCGAGACCGTCTGCGATTTTCATCAAGACCCACTATTGAGAGGGCTCTTCTTCTTTTTTGATCGCTTTGCCCAGTTTTTCAATGGTCTTTCCGGTCTCCTCCCGCAATCTTTTCACTTGATCGGAGGTCTCGTTTTTCATTTCCTTGATGCGTGTCTGCAATTTGGTTATCTCGGCTTTCAAATCCGAATCCCCACCTGTTCGGTTATAGGCGACAATAGATAGGATGAGCGCAATAATGGATACGAGAAGGGCCAGGGTTGATCGAAAACTACCTTTGGGTTTCACTTTTTCTTCAACCATTTGAATCCTCCTAACCTAATTTATTCTTGTTCATTACCGGTGCCGCTTTCTGGTTTTAGAAACACGCATCAGGTGTGGCTTGAGATGCGGAATGGACGGGGAGCCAGGATTAACCGATTTCTCGACTTGGCGTGAAACTGAAGAGCGCTCATCTTCGACACGAGGGTCGATGACCATCGCAACCGGAGAGGTGCTCCTCATGGGTCTGAAATTGACGTGTTCCTCTACCGGGACGACACTGATCTTTTCCTTACGCCTTAAATAATAACCAGCAATGGCAAACATTCCACTGACAAGAGCGCAGTATATAAAAAATCCGTAAGGGCTTTTGCTTAAGCCCATAAAACCGGATGCCGCGATCGGCCCGATACTTGCGCCGATACCATAAGACAGCAGCAACGCGGAACTGACCGGAATGATGTCCTTGGCTTCAAACAAATCGTGGGTGCGGGCCACCGATACGGGATAAATCGTAAAAATCAGCCCCCCGAAAATACCCATCGCGACCAGAAGTCGTATAAATGGGCCCCCTGCCGAGAGGAGAATGAGAATGCTGATAATCGTAATCAAGGCTTCCAGTATCGACAATACATAGCCCCGATCAAAACGGTCGGCAATTATTCCAACCGGCCACTGAAAAAGAATTCCACCCAAGATGGTCGCCGTCATGAACCACGACAAATCGGAAACATTCAGTCCGATTTGATTGCCAAAAACCGGTCCCATGGAATAGAATGCACTATTGATCAGGCCCGCGATCAGGCAACCCAGCATTCCCATGGGCGCTCTTTTGAAAAGGGCGATAAGGTTGAATCGCGTTGTCTCAGGCAATTGTGGATGTATTGATCGTGTAACCGCTACCGGAACGAGGCATAAGACCAAAAGAAGACCGACGACGAAAAATAACGATTGGCCCCGCACATCACCTACATTGAGAAGCTGTTGTCCGATTCCAATACCCAAATAAGCCAACACCATGTAAATCGAAAATATGCGGCCGCGCTTTTCGGGCACGGTGCATTCATTCAGCCAGCTTTCGATGACCATATAGAGTCCCATGGTTGCCATGCCGGTCAGAAATCTTAAGATCCCCCAGGCGATTGCAGAAATATAGAGTCCGTGTAACATTACAATGGCTGTTGTAACGGCTGCAAAAGCGGCAAACGATCGAATGTGCCCGACCTGTTGAATCAAGCGGTGACACAAAAAAGATCCCGAAACCAGCCCGAAAAAGTAACCAGACAATATCAAACCGGTCACTTGGGTCGAAAACCCCTCGATGGTCATTCTTAAACTCAGGTGAGTGCCGAGCAAACCGATACCCATCATCAGTGAGAATACTGCCGTAAAAAGCGCGGCAAATGATAATAATGTTGGAAGCATAATTGATAGAAGCGTTCTTATCTGCGATGCATAGACGTTGGAATTTTATACCAGATATTATAGGATATTCAAGTATCAGATCCTCTTTCGCCCGGTTTGTTATGTCCGTTCTAAAAATCCTTGAAAAATGTTCCGTCCCAACCGTCGGAATTCGCAGTTCCGACAATCCTTCCTGACGGATAGAAATAGAATTAAATATCAGCCTGTTATATTGTTGGCACATTTCCTGCGTAATCATCAAACTGCGTATCGATTTTTGATCGGTTCGAAAAAACTCCGGATACGAGCCATATGGCCTGATCTGTTTTTAGAAGGGGAAAAAGTCCTGACATATAAATAGTCACGCCGATGTGTGAACATTAAGTTCGTCGTATCTGACTAATTTTTTTGATATTTTTTTTCAAATCAAATAGAATGCAGGTGAAATATTTCCGATGGTCAAGAACAAAGAGATCTTTCAACTTGATAAGACATTTTTAATGTTACAGTGAAGACTGTCGCATAACGGTTCATAAAAAATGACATCCGCGAACAAAATAGCCGCTATAACATTCATCCTGTTTCTGGCGCTTTACGGTGTCCACGAGAACGCGTCACGGTTGACGGCGCTTGAACGCAACGATTACCAGCGCCTGACCGGATCTTCCGAGATATCGGCGTTCCTTTCCCTGCTTTCCCACCGGTACGCGTCGGCTCAAAAGATCAACATCGCCACCACCGCCCTGGGAAAACCCGTAAGCGCCCTTCTGGTCTCGTCGGATATGGATCCGTTCAAAAAGGGAGAGCCGGATGCTGACAAGCTGACCGTTATGCTTGTGGGATCCCAGCATGGCACTGAATCCTCCGGTGCGGAGGGGCTATTGCTTGTGGCACGGGATGTGCTCGATGGAACGCTCGGATCATATCTTGACGACATGAACCTGATCTTCATTCCCAACAGCAATCCGGATGGAAGAGATTTAAAAACCCGTAGAAACGGCAACGGTGTCGATATCAACAGAAACTACACAAGGCTATCCGAACCGGAATCCAGAGGAATCATTAATGCATTGCATCGATGGAAACCCGAGGTGGTGCTGGACGTTCATGGGGCGGCCGCACTTAAGAAAAAAACATTGGCCAAACAGGGATATCTTACGGATTTTGAAGCACAGTTCGAAGCGGCCAACAATCCGAATGTGGACCGTCGCATTCGTGATTACAGCTTCGGCTATCTACTCCCTCAAATCCTGGAAAGCGTAAATCGGAATGGACTCCCCGCTCAGCGGTACATCAAAAGCATCAAGAGTATCCACCAGCCCGTCACCCACGGCAGCCTTTCTTCCGGCAATCTGCGCAATATGGCCGGCGTGCTGGGTGCATTCTCATTTCTTCTGGAAAACAGGATCGATTCGCCGACCGGCACTTACCCGACCCCGCAAAACATCCGGGTTCGGGTATCCAAACAGTATATCGGCATCACAACGTTTCTCAACGAGTGCCTCACCCACCGCTCAGAAATCATGAGCATTTCCCGCCACGCACGAATGAAATGGAAAAATTCCCAAAATAAAGAGCCGTTACATGCGACGTTCGGCTATGCGGCTGATGCAAATAAGCCGGTAATCGTCTTGCCCCTTAAACGGATCGACACCGGTGCGCCGGAAACGCATACCTTTCCGTACCAAGGCACGATCACATCCGGCTCACCGCTGACTCCGCCGCCCGCTTACATCATCAGTTCCCATCAAGACCTCATCCGGGATATTCTCGCCCGCCACCATGTGAATTATAAAGAAGTAAAAAAGAATTCCACCATCGGTGTGAGAATCAAACACATAAAGAGCCGAATCGTCGAAAATGTAAGCGACGGTCGGCGCCGGGCGAAATATGATTTTAAGGAACACTCTGCGGATTATCTCCTTCGACCCGGTGATATGATTGTTGATCTGAATCAACCGACCCGAAGACTCATTCCGCTTTTGCTGGAGTTTCGGTCATCGGACAGTATTTTTAACCCTGATAATTATTTCAGCCTGGTAGAAGAACAAAAAGATTTCTTTGTCCTCCCTGCAGAGCAGTTCTTTCATGTTGACCGACCTGCACCGTTTGAGGCTGTTGAAATGCTCTCAAGCCTGATCCTTTAATTCATCAGTCAATGTAATCCGGATTCGCATGGCTCTTGATCCTTCTACCTCCAGCACTTCCGCCTCTGCACCACGCAGGGAAACCCGGTCGCCCGGTTTCAGAATCTCTCCGGTTTTGGACATGAGAAGGCCCGCCATGGTATCTGCTTCTTCATCACTCAGATCGAGCTTCAACTCCCGCTGAATGGATAATAAGGGAGTGCTTCCGCGTACCACAAACCGTCCCGGAGCTTCAGTCACGATATTCGGCGGCTCCATATCGAACTCATCTTCAACAGATCCCACGATCAGCTCCAGAATATTTTCAAGAGTAATTATTCCCACAACACTTCCGTGTTCATCGACAATGAATGCCATATGCTGGTGCGTTTCCTGAAATTGGCGCAGCAACCGCTTTACCGGAACGGTTTCCGGAACAAACGGCGGGGACCGCATGATGGACCGAAGGTCGATGGATTGGTCCGGGGTCATGCCGATGAGATCTTTTATATGAATCACACCGATCACATCATCCAGGGTTCCTTCGCACACCGGATACCGGGAGTGCTTCTCCTTTTTAACCAAATCCAGGCAGGTTGGCAGGGAATCCTCTGCATTTAAAAAGACCACATCGCTTCTCGGAATCATCACCTTGCGACAGACCAGTTCGTCGAAATCGAATACCGCATTGATCAGTCGATGTTCCGATCGGCTCACCTCCCCTCCTTTGTGCGACGTGCTCAGCAATGCCCGGATCTCTTCTTCGCTGTGAATGGCCTCATGCTCCGAAGCGCTTTCGATACCGATCCGCCTCAATAGATATGCTGTAACGTTATTTAGACCGATTACAAATGGAAAGGAAATGAGGTAGAAAATCTTCATGGGCAGTGCGCACCACAGCAACACCATTTCAGGGCGTCTGAGGGCAAAGATCTTCGGTGCCTGTTCCCCTATAACAAGATGAACCGCCGTAATGGCGCTGAATGCCACGACAAATGCAATGCTGTGAATTAGAATCTCAGACTCAAAGCCGAAAACGAGTATAACCGGCCTCAGCAAATGCGCCACCGCCGGTTCACCGATCCAGCCCAACCCCAGTGAAGCCATGGTGATTCCGAGCTGACAGGCAGAGAGGGAAGCATCCAGGCGTTTCAGAAGCCATCCGGCCGTGGATGCAAAAAGCCGTTTCTGTTTTTCCAATTCGGCAATCCGGCTTTCACGAACTTTCACCAGGGAGAATTCGGCAGCTACAAAAAATCCGTTCAGGATCACCAGTAAAACGGCCACAAGTATGTTGATAAGATCAATGTGCCAGTTCTGCATGTCCAATTCCCCTAATCTATCAATTTCGACGGTTCATATAGAGGCTGTTGATTAAATCAGGATTAGAATCAGTATGCCCATATAGTTGATGTAATTAGATATCAGAATCTGATGATTTAAGAATAATGCGCGCATCGGCAGCGATGCAATAATTATCTGTACACATCACCGGGTTCAAGTCGATGGACTCAAACTGTTCCCCCAGTTCCATGCTCAACTCGGAGATACCGATCATCATCCGAACCAGTTTTTCCCGGTTCACAGGGGCTTGCCCGCGAAACCCCTCGATCAATTGATGGGCCTTCAAATCGGATATCATGCAATCGACATCGCTATCTGAAATGGGCGCCATGCGGATGCTGGTATCTTGATAGATCTCGACACCGATACCGCCGATGCCGAGCAGGATAACCGGACCGAACTGGTAATCATTTTTCGCCCCCACAATCAACTCCAGACCGTCGACAGTCTCTTCCACCAGCATACTTTTGAAACCATCGAGTTGTTTCAACTTCTGAAAAGCAGATTTCAGTTTCTTTTGAGAATCGACCCCGACGATCACACCCCCCTTGTCTGATTTGTGAATGATTGACGACGATACCACCTTGCAAACCAGCGGATAACCGATATCGCCTGCAGCCCCCAGGGCCTCTTCCCATTCGGTGACCACTCTGAATTTGGGAACCGAAATACCGATATCCTTTAAGATCTGCTTGCTTTCCGGCTCCATCACCCAGCCCTGTTCTTGTGAGGACGATAAAACCTTTCTGAGACGCTTTTTTAACATGGCCGACACCTCTTTAATGCCTCCATCATTAAGATCGCTCCCTCAATGGACGGCGAGACGGGGATCTTATTAAATTCGAATCCCTCAATGAGCATCCGATACTTCTCCAAATGGGGAACATAAGCAACCAGCGGTTTTCCGGTTCCACGAAATATTTGGCTGATCCGGGCTCCCAGATCCGATGAGATTCCCGGAGAATAGGGAAGCAATAAAATAATTGCGCAATCGATTTCCTTTGCCTTTGCCAATCCCTCTGCTGCAACCACAAAATCACGATCCACAGCACTTCCGGTAAGATCGATGGGATTGACCAGGGAGGCGATATTTCTCACACTTGCTGAAAGCCGCTGCTTTATTCTGTTCTGAACGCGCTCGCTAAGTTTTTGAACCGTTAAGCCGAATGAAGAACAGACATCCACAGCAAGGGCGCCGTGGCCCCCGCTGGGGGTGATGATTCCCACCCTTCCTTCCACCGATCGATTATAGTAGCTAAGGGATTCACAAAATGATACCAGCTCAAATTCATTTCTGGCTTCCACCAGGCCGAATTGTTTCAATACGGCAGAAAACACCTCGTAATCCCCGGCCAGGGAAGCGGTGTGGCTGGATATCGCCCTCTGCCCGCCAGCTGTTTTTCCGGCTTTCAATACGATCACCGGCTTCGGGCATTTGGCGGCCGCCTGCACAAATCCGCGACCCTCATTTTTCTTAAATCCCTCGATATAGAACGCAATCACCCGGGTTTTTCTGTCTTTTGCTAGATACTCCAGCAGATCGAGCTCGTTGATAAGTGCCTTGTTTCCAATGCTGACTGCCTTGGACAGCCCGATGCCTTCATTGGCAAATTTGACCATCTGATCCACCAGCACACCGCCGCTCTGGCTTACCAGTGCCACATTGCCGGTTTCCGGCCTCACCATCCGTTCGCTGGGCAGAAAAAAGGTGTCCACGTAAGGTGGTGAATAGATCCCCAAACAGTTGGGACCGACAAACGGAAATTCCGCTTTTCGCGCCAGTTCCGCCATTTTCGCTTGAAGTTGTGTGTTGCCCACCTCTGCAAATCCACCGGAGATAATCGCAGCGCCGCCGGCGCCGGCGTGGATGCAGTCTTTAAGCACATCCGGTGCAAATTCGGCACGAACGGCAATCACCACCAGATCGATTTTCCGGGGTATATCTGAAACCCGCTTGTAGACGGTCTGTCCCTGGAGCTCTCCGGCCCGCGGATTCACCGGATAAACCTTAACCGGATATCTGAGGTGGGCTTTGTTGAAGATGACATTGGCCGGATGCCGGTCGTTGGTTAATGACACGCCCACCACGGCAAGAGACTTTGGTTTGAACAATGGCTGGAAGTTCATTGTGATTGGTTCTCCGTGATCCGTTGTCCGTTCACAGTTGACGGTGAACGGTGAACATAAGATTTCAGTTAACGGTCAATAATGAATGCGTATCAAATTAAAAAGGATTGTCTTTTATGGATATGAAATAAAACGGATTGTATATGGAAATCAAGACTCTGAATCGGGCGAGGGTGGCATCGGCAGTTTGAAATATTCAATTCCTTCCTGTTTGAGAGTCTTTTCTTCCTCCGGGGAACTCACTCCACGGATATTCCTTGGCTCAGTGACGCCATAATGAATCTTAAGCGCTTCTTTTGAGAAATCGCACCCGACATCATCAAAGTTCTTGTGAACATAGTCTACGATTCTTCGGCCCAGTTCAGCCATTTGGGCTTCTTCCATTGGAACAGGCACGGTCCCGGGATTGGCCGACACCCCGCGTTTAATGGCAACCGGAGACAGGATCTTAGAGACATTTGCGGAATTGCAGATCGGACATGCGATCAGATTTTTTTTCTTCTGATCCTCATAAGACTGGCTGTCTTCAAACCAGCCTTCAAAGGTGTGTCCGTCCTCACATTGTAGGTCGAATGCGATCATATATTCCTTTGACTCCGAATAATATTAGTCCACAAGTGTGATGAAGCGCTTATGGAATCGATCTGAAACGCTACCATAATTATCGGTTATTTTAAAGTAATTATTGACAGATGGAGATATTTTTACAAAATATAAGGCTTTGGAATATCATTCATATAGTCATAAGAAATCTAATATTAATACATCATGATTCTGTTTCAACCCAAAGGGAGAGCCGAGACCATGAAACGGTACGTTTTTATCGGAATTTTTTTGGTGTTCGCAACCGCCTCCGTCCAAGCCCAACCAACGTATGTAAGCGAAATTGTTGAAATAACATTACGTACAGGAGCGGGAATCGACCATAAAGTCATCGCCATGGTTAAATCCGGGCAACCCTTGGTGGTGCTGGAACCGGGACCGGAATGGACAAAGGTGCGTCTTCCCAATGAGAAGGAAGGATACATACTCAGCCGGTTTTTGACCGATAAAAGACCGAATGAGCTGCTTCTGGACGAATTGAAGGAAAAATATAAGAATCTGGAATCAAAGGGAAACGCCATCCGCGAAGAAAACAGCAAACAAAAAAACCAAAATGAAGGCCTCCTGTCCGAACTGGCGGCAAAGGAGGAGCAGTTGTCCGGATTGACGGCGTCCTACGACGCCTTGAAGGCCGATTCAGCAGAATTTTTGAATCTAAAAACCAATTATAAACAGACAGTGGCACAACTGACCGAGCAGACTCAAAAGGCGGAACAATGTGAGGAAGCCTATTCGAAACTTCAAAAATGGCAGATTATTCGATGGGTGCTGACCGGTGCGGGTATTTTACTGGTAGGGGTTTTAATCGGTATGACCTCCAAGCGTCAACGGAGAAGGTCTACATTGCTTTTATGACTCTTTTACAGATTAAAGACCATACCTCAATTTGAGTGAATAAACCTTACCGAATAGAAAAATTTGGAAGCGTGTTCTGAAAAACCGACATTTACTGTCGGTTTTTTAATGGTCGGGAATCAGCATTGACAACCCCCAATTGCGCATTATTATAAAAAATTATCTAAATGCCGCCACATTTGAAGAGAGTTTGGTATACCGGTACACTATATGAGTCCTAAAAGAGACTATTACGAGGTTCTCGGTGTAAATAGAAATGCACCCGAAAGTGACCTGAAAACAACCTACCGCAAGTTGGCGCTGAAATACCACCCGGATCGAAATCCAGGAGACAAAGAAGCCGAAGAAAAATTCAAGGAAGCGGCTGAGGCCTACGAAGTCCTCAGAGATCCTAAGAAAAGACAGATTTACGACCAATATGGCCATCAAGGACTTGAAGGCAGCGGTTTCTCCGGTTTCGGCGGGTTTGAAGATATTTTTTCAAGCTTCAGCGATATCTTTGAAGACTTCTTTGGATTCGGCACCGGCAGACGATCGAGATCGAGTGCTCAAAGAGGAGCCGACCTCAGATACGATCTGACCCTGAGTTTCATGGAAGCTGCTTTCGGAACGGAAACCGAAATCAACATAGAAAAAAGGGAAGTATGCCCGTCGTGCAAAGGAACTGCCTGTGAGCCGGGCACAGCTCCCGAAACCTGCGGCTCCTGCCACGGCAGCGGCCAAGTCACGCGATCCCAGGGTTTTTTCACCGTCCGAACAACCTGCCCCACCTGCCGCGGCCGGGGCCAGATGATCTCCCACCCATGCTCCAAGTGCAGAGGTGCGGCCCAGGTCTTAAAGGATAAAAAGGTGTCTGTAAAAATACCGGCAGGCGTCGACAACGGCTCCCGGCTTCGATTAACCGGTGAAGGAGAGGCTGGCGCCTATGGTGGGCCCACCGGCGATCTTTACGTTTTTATCCAGGTTGAACCCCATGATTTCTTTTCAAGAGACGGCTCCGAAATCCTCTGCCAGGTTGAAATCTCCTTTGTGCAGGCTGCTCTGGGAGACAAGATATCGGTCCCCACGTTAAACGGAAAGAAAACCCTGGAAATACCGAAAGGGGCTCAGCCGGGAGATGTGTTTCGGTTCAGGGGAGAGGGAATCCCCTCCCTTCGGAATAGAAGCCGGGGCGACCAGATCATCCAGGTACTTATCAAAACGCCCACCAGCCTGACCCGGAAACAGGAAGCGATTCTAAAGGAGTTTGCAAAACTCGAATCAAACAAAATTTCAAATAAACTGAAAGATATCCTTAAAGGCAGGTCTGAATCTGCTGCGGGATAGATTGAGGGATAAGATGTTTGAGCTAAAAGTCGTAACCCATTTTTCAGCAGCCCACCAACTCAAAATGGTGGTGAAAAAATGCGAAAACCTTCACGGGCACAATTGGAAAATCGAGGTATATGTCGCTGGAGATGCGTTAAACGATGCTGGTGTGTTGATGGATTTCGGTGAAATTAAAAAAACGGTGGCCGATATCATATCCGACCTCGATCATCGATTCTTAAACGAAATGGAATGCTTTCATTACAGAAATCCGTCTTCGGAAAATATCGCCAAATATATCGCGGATGCACTTCAGGACAAGTTCCCGGAACCGGGAATCCGGGTCAGTCGTGTAACCGCCTGGGAATCGGAAGATGCGTGCGCCACCTATATCCTCTAGCTCCCCGCTCCGTTCCTGCACAACTCCCATTGTTTCATCAATTCATCTCTTGAAATAATAGCCGAAGCATCTTCAACATGTTCGGCAATATTCTGCAGTCCGCCTTCCTGGCGGTCCACCAGAACAACCGCCTTGATAATCTCGAGGCCTTCCGAGCGGGCCCTTTCGACGGCCTTTATTGTAGAGCCTCCGGTTGTGGCCACATCATCAATAATAACGACCCTATCCCCAGGCTCCATATCGCCTTCGATCCATTTTACAATTCCATGGTCCTTCCGGGCCTTGCGAATGGAAAATGCCTTGATGGGGGTTCCTTTCATCTCTGAGACAAAGGCTGTGGCAACTGCCATGGGGTCTGCGCCGAAAGTCATTCCGCCGATGCCGTCCACAGAGATTGCTTTCACTGCGTCGTACAGGAGATGTCCGATCAGATACATCCCTCTTGGGCTCAAGGTTACCGGCCTGCAATTCACATAATAGTTGCTGACGGCTCCGGACACGAGTTTGAAAGTCGGCGCTTCACTATATTTGAACGCCTTTTGACAGAGAATATCCAGAAGCTCTTGTTTCATTGAAAGATTGTTTTGCATGATGCCAACCTCACCCTTTTTATTCGATACCCCGGCCTTAATTCCGGCCGAAAGAGGCTGTACGTAACTTGAGTATTGATTTTAAACTGCTGATAAGATAAAAAATCCTTTTAACTCAAGCAATCGCATAAGCGTGCTTTTGGAATATTCAAATCGGATTTGCTACTTATCAAGTAAAGTGATCCGGGTCAAACTCTACTGTTGAGAGAAATAGCCATTTGCAGTTAAGCATTATAAATAAAATCCTCAGGATACTCCTTCTTAAATTTATTGCTATTGCAATATCCGGTCACCTCTCGTTCATTCCGTGTTCTGCATCAGCAGGAACAGACAAAACCGATGCCCTGCGGCTGAAATCGGTTCGGGTCACAAATCTCGAGTCCGGAAACGTCATCACGGTTCAATCAAGCGGAAAAATAAACAAGTATAAGTCATTTACTCTTGATGACCCCGCCCGAATCGTTTTCGATCTGTTTGACGTAAAGAGTCCTTATAGAAAACCTCAGGAAATCCAGGTGGCATCCGAATGGATCGATCGGGTACGGCATTATGGACATCGGGACAAGCTTAGAATCGTTGTTGATACCAAAAAAGACTACTTAACCGCCTTTTCAGCCAACCCCGTTGAAACCGGTTTGGTTATCTCCATAGGAAAGGAAATCGTAGTTTCACAGCCGGACCAGGATCAAGCGGCACCGGTTGAACAGGAAAGCCCTGCCGAAGATGTTGCAGTTAAGGCTGAGGATGCTGACGCGGCTGACGACGCAAAAAAAAGGGGGGCGGAATCGGAATCGGAAACACCCGATCCCATGGAGATTGTGGGTGATCGATTGGATTTTCTGGAAGAAGGTGGGCCGTCCAAACCGTATACGCTCAAAAACACAGTTGAAACCGCTCTGGCCGCCAATATCGGAATTAAGATATCCAAGGAGGAGGCAAAAGCGACGCTTGCCGTCAAGAAGTCACAACGGACCAATTTTTTTCCGACCCTCAGAGGCACCTACCAGTATAATCGGTCGGATGAAGGCACCAACATCGGCGGCTTTGCCATGGGTTCGGAGGATCAATTCAAGCTGTCCGCCACCATTACCCAGCAGATATTCAGCGGCTTTTCTCTGATTAACCAGTACAAGATCGCCAGCCTGGGGCATGATATTTCAAAGATCAATGAAAAACTTCGGCGCCAGGTCGTCATCCTTCAGGCCAAAGCCTCCTATTTCAATCTGCTTAAAGCCCAAAAGCTTCGCGATATCGCCGAACAAACCGTAAAGCAGATAACCGCCCAAAAGGAAGTGGCAAAAAATTTTTATAACGTTGGGATGAGCCCGTTAAACGATTTTTTGCAGGCTGATGTCGAACTGGCCAACGCAAAACAGGATTTGATGGTGGCCAGCAATGACTTGATAACAGCAAGATCCGAGTTCAACACCCTTCTTCGGCGACCCATCAATTCATCAGTTCAATTGGAAGATATACTATCCTATACGGTATTTGGCATAAAACTTGGTGACTGCCAGCAAAATGCGGAGAAAAACCGTTTGGAGTTTAAAGTGGCCGATCTTGAAATCCGGTTGGCGGATAAGGAAGTCGACCTTGCAAAGAAAGATTTTTTCCCCTCTGTTAACCTGCAAGGCACCTATTTTAAGGAAGGAACGGAACCGGACGTAGACGGCGGCACAGGTGTTTTTGATCCGGAAGGCTGGACCTTAAGTGCGACGGCTTCCTGGGATATTTGGGAATGGGGCAAGCGGTCATACGGTGTTAAAGAAAAACTCTCGCGTTTGGAACAGGCAAAACAACGAAAAACAGAACTTCTGGATCAGATTCGATTGGAAGTGAAACGCGCCTATCTTAAGAACCTTGAAACGGAGATCAATATCATTACCATCAAGAAGGCCATTGCCCAGGCGAAGGAAAACCTCCGGATCAATCAGGAGCGGTTTAAAGAGCAGGTGGCAACAACAACCGATGTACTGAATGCGCAGACCTTGCTGGCAGAAACCATGACCAGATACTATAACGCCCTTTACGATTTTAAGATTTCAAAGGCTGCTCTCTATCGGGCAATGGGGCAGGAAGTCATTGAATGACAAATGACAGAGCCTAGGGAAAAAGACGCCATCATCCGGATCTTCCGGGTCCACAAACGTTACCCCGGAAAACACGCGCTGGTGGATATCACGTTGGATATTTCCAGAAATGACATTTTGTTTATAAACGGCCCCAGTGGAGCAGGGAAAACCACGCTCTTGAAATTACTTTATCTGGGAGAGCCTGTATCGGACGGCCAGATACTCGTGGATGGAATGAATTTAAGCCGGATTCCAAAAAAAAGGATCCCTTTTCTTCGTCGGAAATTCGGAATTATCTTTCAGGACTATAAGCTCATCCCCACCAAGAGCGTTTTTGAAAATATCGCCCTGGTGCTGGAAGCCTCGGGTAAGAAGCGGCGTCTGATCCGAAAAAAAGTGAAAAGCGTTCTGAGGACCGTGGGCATGGAAGAGCGGATCGATTCCTTTCCTCCCAGTTTATCCGGCGGTGAACAGCAGCGGGTGGCCGTGGCTCGCGCGGTCATAGGGGATCCCAAGATCATTATCGCAGATGAACCCACAGGCAATCTGGATGTCGAATCCGCCGGTATCATACTCGATCTTCTGACCGCATTTCATAGCCGGGGCACGACCTTGCTCATCGCAACCCATGATAAGGACCTGGTTCGGAAAACCGGCGGGCGGGTCATTCACCTCAAAGAGGGTCGTCTGATTATGGATGTGACCAACCCCTTGAGAACCGAAGCCGTAAATCCGACAAAGAACTGAGCAATTATGATGGTGTCGTACTATAAAAGAGCGTTGCAGGATCTTCTGGATCATCGATATTTAAACGCCGTCACCATCATCACCATTGCCCTGTCCATTCTTATTGCCAGTGCCTTCGTACTCTTTTTTGTAAATGCAAACGAGATCATCGGATCCTGGAAAGAGGGCATCCGGATGATGGTCTATCTCAAACCGAGTGTGCCGGAAACCGTGCTGTCCGAACTCAAACAACAGTTTCAAGACATGCAGACGGTACAATCATCAAAATTCATTCCCAAAGAGGACGCCCTGGCTAACCTTCGAAGTCAGATGCGGCGGCAGACATCCGTATTTGAAAACTTAAGAGAAAATCCGCTTCCCGATGCGTTCGAAATCCGGTTGATCCCATCTTATCAGAACGTCGAAAAAATCGAATCGTTCGCGAAAAAGATAGAATCGAATCCGGCGGTGGCCGAGGTTGAATACGGCCAGCGGTGGTTGGGGCAGTTCTCCAATGTCATCAATCTGTTTCGACTGGCCGGGTACGCTCTGGTGGGTCTTTTCTGCCTGGCCGCTTTGTTCATCGTAGCCAATACCAGCCGATTGATCCTTTACTCGCGGCAGGATGAAATCGAGGTCATGCGGCTTGTGGGTGCTACAGACGGATTTATCAAGGCGCCGTTTTATATCCAGGGTCTCATACAGGGAGCCCTGGGAGGAATTGTGGGATTGATCGCTTTATTTATCGTTTATTCATTGATATCATCCAATGTAGGGCAGGGATTCGCCGATGGTATTTTGCGGATTCGTTTTTTTTCACCTCAACTTTCCATTGGAATCGTTTTCTCCAGTATGCTGGTGGGTTGGATCGGGTGCTTTCTTTCATTAAAACAATTTTTAAAATCCTAATCTTCTCCTTCGGGTTCGTTATCATTGCAACGGTGATAACCGCCAAATCCCCTGAATTCGGCCAGATCACGGCCTCCAGCCTCCATGTGCGGTCCGGTCCTGATCGAAACGCAACTTCCGTTAAGGTATTAAATAAGGGAACCCGGGTTAGGATTCTTAAACGCACGGATGGGTGGTTGGAAATATATCACGAGGGCCAGACCGGATTCATTCGAAACCGCGAACATTACGTGCATATTATAGAATCCGCACCCTCAGCTCCCGAGCATAAGCCCGATCGATCGGTGGAGGCCGTAAAAGAAGAATCAAAGGTGATCACCCAGGAAATCAATAAGCGGAACGAGAAGGTTACGGCCATCACCCAGGAAGAAAAAATGATGCTTGACGGGCTCAATGAGATCGATCTGTCTTTGAACAAAGCGAGAAAAAAGAAATCGGACATCCGCTCGGAGCTTGACGGGCTGGAGGGTCAGATCAAGGAAACCACAAAAACATCAAAGGACCTTATTAGAAGCATCGAAACCACCGAGCACTATGTCGCCGGGCGACTGGTGGCACTTTATAAGCTCAGCTGGTTGGGGAAAATCCAGATGCTGGCATCTGCCGAGAATGTTTATGACTTTTTTCAGCGAAAAACCGCACTTGAAAAAATATTGGCTTACGACGATAAGATCCGAAACGATCTTCTGGATAAAAAATTATTACTGACAAAACTTTTGGAAAGACTCAACGCGCAAAAGGAACAACAGCTGTCTCTGGAAAAGGAATACCAGCGGCAAATCAAATTTATGTCCAATGAGAGGGACAAACGGACACAATTGCTAACGGTGATCAGAAGCAAAAGGACCCTGGAGCTGGCAGCCATCGAATCCCTGAAACAGGCTTCAACCGCCCTTGATGAAGCTATAAAATCCATGCTGATTCAAATGAAACCGTTCCCAAAGCATGAAAAACCTTTACAAAAGCCCTTTACCACTTTAAAGGGATTGCTTAAGATACCGGTTAATGGGACAATAGTAACCCAATTCGGGCCATATAAGGATACCCGGTTCAATTTAATGGGATTTCGAAGCGGGATTCATATCCGGGCGGATCGCGGAGAACCGATTCGTGCCGTATCCACCGGGAGTGTTCTCTTTTCGAGCTGGTTTAAGGGATATGGGAACATGATCATTATCGATCATGGAAGCAATTATTATACGCTATATGCCCATGCAGAGGAGTTGTTTAAGAAAAATGGGGATGTCGTCGATCAGGAAGAAGTGATTGCCACGGTTGGTGATACCGGCTCCATGAGCGGGCCGAGACTCTATTTTGAAGTGCGGCATCGCGGGCAACCGCTGGATCCCATGGGCTGGATTAAAAAAGGTTAAAAAGGAGAATTACCGATGACCACAAAAAAGAACCGACACGCCATGTTGTGGGTGGTATTGTTAATCGCCGTCGTTTTCTGGACAATCGGTTCGGGTTTCAATCGAGGTCTTTCTGCCGGCAACGAAGAAACATATAAGGGACTCAAACTCTTCTCCGATGTTATCGAGCTGATAGAAAAAAATTATGTAGAGGATGTCGATACCGAGAAGCTCATTCAGAAAGCCATACAGGGTATGGTGCGGAGCCTCGACCCTCACTCCTCGTTACTGCCGCCTGAAGCCTTCGAAGAATTGCAGGTGGATACCCATGGCGAATTCGGCGGAATCGGCATTGTCATCACTATGGACAAGGGCACCCTCGCCGTTATTTCTCCGATCGAAGGAACGCCTGCATACCGCGCTGGTATCCGGATGGGAGATAAAATCATCAAGGTTGACGGAGAAGCAACCCAGGATATGGAGCTTTGGGAGGCGGTTAAAAAGATGCGGGGACCCAAGGGCACCAAGGTCGTTATCACGATTATGCGTGAAGGTTCTCCCGAACTCATCGATTTCAAGCTGGTACGCGATATTATTCCAATTGAAAGCGTCAAGTGGATCGCTTTGAAACCCGGATACGGTTATGTCTGGATTACAAACTTTCGGGACAGTACCACGGACGATCTAATCAATGCATTGGAAGAACTCGAATCCGAAAAAGAGCCATTAAAGGGCCTGATTTTGGATCTAAGGGACAATCCGGGCGGGCTTTTAAACCAGGCAGTGGAAATATCCGATCTGTTTCTGAATGGCGGTGAGATTGTTTCCATCAAGGGAAGGCTTGAAAAGCACACCAAGATATATAAGGCAAATCCCGACGAAATCGTAAAAAATTATCCCATCGTGGTCCTGATTAACGGCGGAAGTGCCAGTGCTTCGGAAATTGTAGCCGGAGCGCTTCAGGATAATAAACGGGCGCTTATTTTAGGAACCACCTCCTTCGGGAAAGGGTCGGTTCAAACCGTTGAAACCCTGAGGGGAGGCTACGGGCTCAAGTTCACCATTGCCAGATACTACACACCCAGCGGCCGCTCCATCCAGGCAAAAGGGATAGAACCGGACATTACTGTAAAACATCGGTTTCTGGAAGTTCCGGAAACTGCGGAAGAAGGTGTCCTTATAAAGGAAAAGGATCTTAAAAACCACCTTGAGGCAGATCCGAATCAAAAAGAGGAAGAAGAGACGGAACCGGGCTCAAAAGGCAAAAGGAAAAAGCCCTTGCGGCGAAATACACCCCTGCACGGCCCGTTGAAACTCGAAAACCTCGAATCCGACAATCAGGTGATGCGTGCACTGGAAATCCTGGTGAGTTATGACATCTTCAAGGGTGTGAAACGATAGCGTATAACGGATAACTGATACCGGATACCGGATGACAAAACGAAAAACCGGGCCTCCCAAGAAAGCAGGAAGGCGACCTCCGCGCAAGTCGAGTCAAAAACACCAGATCATAAAGGTATTAGCCGGTACCGCTATTCTGATCGCGCTGGTTATATTTGCGGCAGCGGTTGCCCATTATTTTGTGCTCGGACGACAGCCCCGGCCGCTGAAAAACGATAACGCCTTCAAAGCGCCCACGATCTTTAAAGTTCCCGCATTTGAGATCTATCCCAAAGAAGAGATCCCCGAAAAACCGATCCTAAAGCCGAAGCGTCCCTTTAGAAAGAAATTTCCCACCGTGACCATCATCATCGATGATGTCGGGTATCACCGGAAGCTGGAAGAAAAACTCATACTTCTGGATAACAATCTGACCTTCTCCATCTTGCCCTACGCGCCACATCGAAAACGAATTTTACGGTTTGCAGAAAAAGAAGGGGCCGAAACCATGCTCCATCTTCCCATGGAACCGGATGAATACCCCAGAGCCGACCCAGGACACGGGGCGCTCTTGTCGACCATGTCTCCTAATGAACTCATTGATCAATTGGAAAAACATTTGGCAGCCGTTCCATCCGTGAAAGGGGTAAACAATCACATGGGTTCAAAAATGACGGCCCTATCCACGCAAATGTATCAAATATTCTCCATTCTCAAGAAAAGAAACCTCTATTTCATTGACAGCCGAACATCGGCTGAAAGCCTCTGCCGCCCATCGGCCCGACTCTTGATGCTGCCCTTTGCACAACGGGATGTGTTTCTGGATCACGTCCAGGAACCTGAATTTGTCCGCAAGCAGATCCAAAAGCTGCTCCGTATCGCATTAATTACCGGCGAAGGAATCGGTATCGGGCATCCGCATCGGGTAACCTACCAGGTGCTTTTGGATGAACTCCCCAAGCTCCGCAAAAAAGTAAAACTGGTCCCGGCATCGGAAATCGTGCATATCCCGGGATGAGTTTATTATGTTTTTTAATACCCCATCCGCTTGCGGTGGGGTAAACATGCGGAAAGGGGGTGTGGGGGGAAACTGCGTTTCCCACCATCATCTAAATTGGCTTATATTCCATTTTGATACCCCGTCCGCTTGCGGCGGGGAGCTTCATTATCCGTTCACTGATAGCTGTTCACAGAGAAGGAAATGGTCGATTATGCCGATAAGGTATGTAGAGCAACATACGGTGAACCAATGTGTTGACATGAACTCCGGAGTGTTTATTTTACAGGCGAAACATTATTATATTAAGTTTATATAAAAAGTAATGAGGGGTTTCTTTCATGCGATTTGACAAATTTACCATTAAATCTCAGGAGCTTATCCAAACCGCTCAATCATTGGCATCGAGTCGCAATCACCAGCAGGTCGAGCCGGAGCATCTTTTGAGTGCGATGTTGGCCGATGCTCAAGGTATAGCCGGAAGTATACTTCACAAATTGGGTGCCTCGCCCAATGGTATCGCCAAGGAGGTAGAGAATTTAATCGATGCCTTCCCAAAAGTCAGCGGCGCTTCAGAGGTGTTTATCTCGCCCAGATGTAAGGCTGTTTTGAATGCCGCATTCACCGAAGCATCCAATATGAAGGATGAATACGTAAGCATCGATCATATATTGCTTGCCATCATCGATGAAAAAGGAGGGAAAGCTACCCCATCATTGCAGCGCCACGGGATTACCAGAGAATCAATTCTGAAGGTTCTGGTTGAAATCCGTGGTTCACAGCGAATAACGGACCCGAACCCTGAAGAGAAATATCAGGCCCTGGATAAATTCAGCAGAGACCTCACCGATCTTGCAAGACTCGGCAAACTGGATCCGGTCATCGGAAGAGATGAGGAAATTCGCCGCATCGTACAAGTCCTTTCCAGGCGAACCAAGAACAATCCGGTCCTTATCGGGGAACCGGGTGTGGGCAAGACAGCCATTATTGAAGGGCTTGCCCAGCGAATTGTGGCGGGTGATGTATCGGAATCTCTGAAAAACCGCAGGTTGGCGGCCCTGGATATGGGAGCGCTTATTGCCGGGGCCAAATATCGGGGCGAGTTTGAGGATCGATTAAAAGCGGTTTTGAAGGAAATCGAGCAGGCCGAAGGTGAAATCATTCTATTTATCGACGAGTTGCACACCCTGGTGGGCGCCGGGGCAGCCGAAGGGGCAATGGACGCTTCCAACATGCTGAAACCATCCCTGGCCAGAGGAACCCTGCGCTGCGTCGGCGCAACCACGATTAATGAATATCGAAAACATATAGAAAAGGATGCCGCCTTTGAACGACGATTTCAACCGGTGATGGTTCGGGAACCATCGGTTGAGGATACTATTTCGATCCTGAGGGGGCTCAAGGAAAAATACGAGGTGCACCATGGGGTGCGGATTAAAGATTCGGCCATTGTCGCAGCCGCCATGCTGTCGCATCGATACATTACCGATCGATTCCTGCCGGACAAAGCTATCGATTTAATAGATGAATGTGCATCCAAACTGCGTATTGAAATAGACAGCATGCCCGCGGAAATAGACGAAATTCACCGTCGGATAACCCAGGCGGAAATCGAACGGCAGGCCTTGAAAAAAGAGTCCGACAGGGCATCCTTAGATCGTCTGAAGAAGCTTGAATCCGAAATCGCCGCCATGAACGATGAGCTGGATGAAATGAAAGCGCACTGGCAGAATGAAAAGAATCTGATTCAATCGATACGGCGCATCAAAGAGCAGCAGGAGCAGCTCGGCATTGAAGAGCAACAGGCCGAAAGAGAAGGGAATTTGGCCAGGGTGGCGGAAATCCGGTATGGAAAGGCCGGCGAGCTCCTGCAGCAATTGGAGCAGGTTAATCAGAAGCTTTCAGAACTTCAGGCTAATCAGAAAATGCTCAAGGAGGAAGTGGATGATGAAGACATTGCCGAGGTTGTATCCCGCTGGACCGGCATCCCGGTGAGAAAGATGCTCGAGGGTGAGCGGGAAAAGCTCATCCGGATGGAAGACCGGCTGGCGCTGAGGGTGGTTGGTCAGCAGGAGGCCATCACTGCCGTATCCAACGCGGTGAGAAGGGCTCGTTCCGGACTGCAGGATCCCAACCGTCCCATCGGATCCTTTATCTTCATGGGTCCAACAGGCGTGGGAAAAACAGAACTGGCCAAGGCATTGGCGGAATTTATCTTTGACGACGAGCAGGCCATCGTCCGGATCGATATGTCGGAATACATGGAAAAGCATTCGGTTGCCCGACTCATCGGGGCGCCTCCAGGTTATGTGGGATATGAAGAGGGTGGGTATCTGACCGAGTCAATTCGGCGACGTCCCTATTCGGTCGTGCTTTTTGATGAAATTGAAAAGGCGCACCCGGATGTTTTTAACGCACTGCTTCAAATATTAGATGACGGTCGCATGACCGACGGTCACGGAAGAACCGTCGATTTCAAGAACACCATTATCATCATGACGTCCAATGTGGGAAGCCAGTTGATCCAGGAACTGGGGGCATCTCAACGGGGGGAAATGGAAAAGCGGATCACAGAAGCGCTTCGGGAACAGTTCAAGCCCGAGTTTATAAACCGTATCGATGAAACCATCATCTTTCATAATCTGAGTCCCGATCAGATCGGAAAGATTGTGGAGATTCAGATGGATCGTCTCGGTAAACGGCTGGCAGACCGTCATATCGAATTGGTCCTGGATAACGGCGCCAGGTCATTCTTGGCAGAAAAGGGATACGACCCCGTCTATGGCGCCCGCCCCTTGAAGCGGGCGATCCAGCAGCACATCGAAAACCCGCTGGCCATGGATATTCTGGAAGGAACCATCAAAGAAGGTGACCGTGTCACTGCGACCGCAATCAATGATCAATTAAGCTTCCATAGAACTTAGTTCGCTTTGCTCACAGTTGGAATACTGGAATATTGGAACGCTGGAATGATGGGTTTAAATGAATTCTATCGATTTTATAAAAAAGATCTTTTCCGCTTTTTTACCCAATATTCCATCATTCCACTATTCCATGTTGCACTACAATGTTGAGCGTCAGTTAAAAACCATAATATCATTAGGTTGTAGAATTTCAGAGACGTCCATTTATTGGCTTATTCAGACCGTTTCCCACCCATCCTTTGAGCGCTTCGATCGGTGCTTCTGCCCTTCCGTCCGCTGAGGCCTTTCACTCATATCGAATTTTGATCTGTTTTTTCTACAATGCGGGCAGCGTTTTGGCGGATCAAAACCCATACTTGAAAACTTCCGCTGCTCATCCACTGTATAAATAAACGATTCATCACACTGAACACAATCCAGAATCTGATCTTCCATCTTTGACCCTCGTAATTCCTTTTCTTAAAACATGACTCACGTTTCGCATATTAAAATCAAAACGGGCCCGATATGGCCGTGGACGCCGTATCCACAAACCGGGCGACTTTTGTTATCGAGCAAGGAAAGTGCCAAAAATTTTGGGCATTGAAAGTGCTGTAGAATATATGGAATGGGCTATAAATCAAAGAAAAAAACCGTTCGGGCATCACGATTAGTGTCCATATAAAGCGGCTGGGATTAGTAAGGCCGTCTATTTTCAGTGTATTTGAATATAAGATGTGAACATGAGATTCCGATTCATGTGGAAACCGGAACCTTGTGTTCCGACAGAAGACCTTCAAAGTGCTGCTTCGTGAACTCCTCTTTTCTCAACCCGTATTTTTTCATCAGTTTGTGCAGCTGGCGGGCGCTGATTCCGGCGACATCGGCAGCCTCCTTAATTTTCCCCTTTTTCTGGGCGAGAACCTGCTTTAAATAGTATCGAACGGCATTCTCGGTGGCTTCATTTCGGTATGTCTCCAACGTCATGGAATCATTCAACGGAGGTGCCGGGAACGAGGCTTCGGATTCAAACATTTCATTTGGAAAACTCTCGGGGGTCAGGATTCGAGAGGTTTCCAATATATATGCGCGCTCGATCAAATTTTCGAGTTCCCGGATATTACCCGGCCAGGAATACTGCATCAGCGCATCCGTTACCTGGGGATGGATATCGTGAATGTCTTTTAAATTAAATTGATTCAACCGCCTCAAAAACGTATCGACAAGTAGCGGCATGTCTTCTTTTCGCTGGTGCAAAGACGGAACTTCAATTGGAAATACGTTCAACCGGTAGTATAGGTCTTTTCTGAATTGTCCTTCGCTGCACAAGACTTTCAGGTCGGAATTGGTGGCGGAAATGACCCGAACATCCGTCTCGATCGTCGTGTCTCCACCCACCCGCTGATATGTACCGTCTTGTAGGACTTGAAGCAACTTAATCTGGGCGGCAGGGGTAAGTGTCCCGATCTCATCCAGAAATATGGTGCCCCAGGATGCAATTTCGAATTTTCCAAGTTTTCTGCGCACCGCCCCGGTAAACGCGCCTTTCTCATGGCCGAAAAGTTCACTCTCCAGTAAGGTGTCCGGAATCGCCCCGCAATGGACGCTGATGAACTGATTGGCCTTTCGATTACTGTGCTGATGGATAATTTTTGCCAAAACCCCCTTGCCGGTACCGGTTTCACCCGTGAGCAAAACAGTGCTTCGGGTGGGCGATACAGACCTGACTTTCTCAAAAACACTTAGCATCAAGGGGCTTCGAGTCTGAATGAGATCGAACGCTTCAGCCTGCCAGAACTGATCGCGAAAGTAGTCCAGCTCGGATTGAACCATTAGAGATTCATTAATGGCTTCGGTTATATATCGAACCTCCGAAGGATCCAATGGATAGGTGAGATAATCGCTGGCACCGGCCTTAACCGCCATAACCGCCTGTCGGATCATTTCCGGCGGGGTCATAACAATAATGCTGACCGTAGGATAAATATGCCAAAACGATTGAAGCGCTGCTTTAATATTCTCAATGGCTTCATCTTCGAGCAGGGTGTCAAAATCAATGAACAAAAACTCGTATCGTTTCTTTCCGAATTTCGAAAGACAGTCTTCTTTTGTTGCAGCTTCCTCCACTTGAAATGAGGGCTGGAAGCTTTTTTGAATAACCCGGAAGGTTGTTGGACTTTGACCAGCAACCAGAATCGATTTCATGGATCACCCCGACATCGTACCTAAACAGGGCCGATTAGATAGATGGTATTGCGAGTTGCGCGTGCTAAATTGCATGATCCTTAAAGAGAAATCAACACAAAATATCGATTCCCCCGCCATTTGCTGGGATTTTTTAAATACCATTAATTTTGATGCAAATTTAAAGATGGCACTTTTTTTGCCTCTTATTATACCATGAATCGAGTTGAACAATTTAGGGGGGCAGTGGTCGGTTTGGAAAACAAAGGATTCAAAACCATCCACGGAATTGTGATTCCGGCAGAATGGGACCATGAGGGATCTGTAACCTCCGTCGATATCATGGGTAGAGACGAATCGTCTTACCGTGTGGAGAATATTGCATCAGCAAGAGGATTGTTAAAGTTCCTGCAACAGGAAGTCACGGCGACCGGCAAAATAAAAGAGTTGAGCACCGGAAAATTCGAAATCCGGATTGTCGATTATAAGTTGCCGAATCCTCTATCTAATAGAAATGCTTAAACTTTTCTATCAGCGAATTGTTTTCACGCCAATTCGAGCAGTCCGCCAACGAAAATCCAAATAACCCGCCCGGAGTTCCACCGAACTTTGGTTTTGAATAAAAACCGGAACTATTTATTCCGACTGGTGCCTCTCTTTTTTATAACTATCCGTTATTTAATAGCATTCTGAGCTGGCACGATGATTGCTGTTAAAAACCTGTTTAACCAATACGAAACATTGAAAAAGGAAATTCACGATGTCCCATTTTGGTTCTTTGGCTTTGAAACGGGGCATGGATGTTAAATATATCCTCGCAACGTATCTACCATCGTTTATAAGCCTGTCTTTGATAACATGCGGCTCATCATATGGGTTTACGGTATGAATAGCGTGCTGATACCCAACCAGTTCTTAAGCGGTGGGTTGGTGGGCATCGCATTGCTAATCCACTACCTGGTCCCCTTCGCCGATTTTGTCTGGATTTTCTTGGCGTTGAATATTCCCCTGTTAATCCTGGGATGGCGGACAATCAGCCGACCGTTCATGCTCTATTCCGTTTTCGGTCTGGGCGTGTTTGCATTGGTCGCCCATTTAATCAAACCGTCTCCCTTGGTCATCAAAGATCCGATCCTTGCCGCACTGACCGCCGGCGTGATCTGCGGCACCGGTGCCGGTTTGATACTCCGCTCCAAGGGCTCCGGAGGAGGACTGGATATTCTATCCATCTGCTTTAAGAAAAAATTTGGTTTCCAAATCGGTACCACCGTCGCCGTATTCAACGCGATTGTCCTTTTGGCCGGGGTCTATTTTTATTCTCTTGAGGTGGCACTCTATTCCTTGATTTTTCTGTTTACGACCGGAAAGGTGATCAATGCAGTGGTCACCGGGTTCAACCGCAGAAAGGCCGTATTGATCATCTCGGATAAATCCGAACTGATTTCCGATACCCTGTTGCGTGAGAAAAGACGCGGTACAACACTTTTGAAGGGAGAAGGCGGATTCTCCCACAAACAAAAAAACATCATCTTAACCGTAATCAGCATGATCGAGCTGCAAAAAATAAAAGAAATTATTCTGGATCTTGATCCGGAGGCCTTTATTGTTGTCAATGATACCCTTGAAGTCTTGGGCAAGCGGCAGGAAAAAGGGTTTCTCTATTAGGAGGATTTATCCATGACAAACAAAGAAAAAGCGAAATTGAAACAAATCCTTGAGGCACAGTTGCATGAATTGATTTCTAAAACCGGCAGCAAGGTCGCCGGATTGGTCACCTCCTCGGTGGAGGCTCCGGAGATGGTGGAGCAGTCATCATTAGACTATTCTCGAAGCGTTTCTCTGAGGATCAGTGACCGAGAGAGCAAGTTGATTCGAAAGATTCAGCAGACCCTGGATAGAATTGAAGACGAGGATTACGGTATCTGTGATAAGTGCGGAGAAGATATATCGATTGCCCGGTTGCGAGCGCGGCCGGTGACGACCCTTTGTATTGACTGTAAGACAAGACAGGAATCTTTGGAAAGAGCCAGCGGATTTTGAATAAGGATCAAAATTAAAGGAGATCATGATCATGAATAAAAGCGATTTGATCGAAACGGTTCAAACGGTTTTAGAGAACAGAAAACAGGCAGAGGCGGCGGTAAACAGCATTATTTCGAATATCGGCGCTGCGCTTAAAAAAGGAGATGCCGTGACCCTTACCGGTTTCGGCACCTTTAAGGTTGCAAAAAGAAAAGCGAGAACGGCCCGCAACCCCCGGACCGGGGAGCCCGTAAAAATCAAGGCCAAAAATGTAGTGAAATTTACAGCAGGAAAGAATCTTAAGGCGTCAATTTAGGTATCAAGGCCTGTAATCCGATCGTCCTGATCTGTCTGTGGCCGGCTTCATCGAAGCCGGCCACAGACGGATCGGCAACCACCATTCGGTTTCGTATCGATCTCCGTTCGTCATTCCAACTTGGATTGTCCGTATTCGCCGGACCCAAAAATCTATTTGAATCCCATCTCTTTCCGTAGTATTGAATTGTTTTGTTATAAAGACTTTAAAGGATACTAATGACCGCACTGTCAAAAAACCTGACCGTCATGTTTGTGGATATCGCGCTGCGGATCAGGAGCAAGACCGGGGGCAAACTTGTTTGTCACCGGGATTGACTGCTGAATCCGCTGGTTGTGAGGCGCTTTGCGCCGAACGGCCAGTGGATGGAATCCGC
>DUZK01000003.1 GCA_013349495.1 Deltaproteobacteria bacterium | reverse complement strand
GCTGCAACGATCAAATCTCTGCGGGGACGAGCAGCGAGATAACTTACTACAGTTGTCTCTATGTATACACTTTGTCTCAGCATTTTGTCTTTCCATTCATTGGGCCAACAATCGATGATATGTCTTCGAATATCATTACTATCATAATGTCATCCGTGCCAAAATGCAATGTATTCCAAAAAACCTGATATGAACCGGCGCAGATATATTGAGAGTATCCAAGCTATCGACATAAATGAAAATAATCCAAGTTTGCTCTGGATATCCAATCAATCTTTAAGAGGCTTGCCATGAGACAACGCGTATTGCCGGTGTCAGCTGATGCGTTTCCTGACCGTAGCGGATACAAATTCGCTGACAAGCACCACACCGAAAACCGTGATGAGAATGACGGTGACCTCCTGCCACAGGAACTGGTTAATGGAGGAGTAGAGAAGGATGCCGATGCCACCGGCACCCACAAAACCGAGTACGGTGGATTCGCGGATATTGATATCCCAGCGGTACACCGTGGTTCCATAGATCACGGGCAGGACCTGTGGCAGAATTCCGATCCAGAGCACCTGCAGGCGCGACGCACCCGTCGCCTCGATCGCCTCCACAATCCCCTCATCGATTTCTTCAATGGCTTCAGCCACCAACTTGCCCATGAAACCGATGGATCGGAACGCAATGGCCCATATACCGGCCATCGGCCCCGGCCCGAATATGGCAACGAACAGCAGGCCCCAAACGACTGTGTTAACCGATCGCGAGGCGACCAGAATGAAACGGCCGATCATCCATGTTGCTGTGTTGAAAGTGGTGTTTCGCGCTGAAAGAAACGCTATGGGAAATGCGATGATAACGGTTACGACAGTGCCTATGGTTGCGATGTGGATGGTTTCGAGCAACGGTTCAATCAGTTCCGCAACGTATTCCCAATCAGGCGGCCACATTCGTGTGACCAGGTCCATGGCCTGGATGTGGGCGTCCAGAAAGTAGATCCAGGGAATGTCTAAATGACTCACCGACCAGGCAGCAATGAAGACAATGCCCAGATACCAGCTATAGCGGGTCAGTGTTTCACGCGGGCTGAAACGGCGCCACACCTCGGGGTATTTGTTCTTGTGCTGCTCAACGGTCATCTCAATCGCTCCCGCACCCAGCTTGAGAAAAATTCGCCAACGATAACCAACGCAATAATGCTTAAGATAATCGCCAGGCTGAAATCATAGTCATAGCGGCTGAATGAGGCGGCCAAGACCTGTCCGATACCGCCGCCGCCGACGATTCCGACCACCGTTGAATGGCGAAGATTGGCGTCCAACCGGTAGATGGATACACCCAGATAGCGCGGTAATGCCTGGGGCGAGATGCAATAGGTCAAAAGCTTGGGGAAATTGGCTCCGGTGGCGCGAACCGCCTCCATTTGCCCCGAGGGCATGTTTTCGATGTCCTCGGCCAACATCTTTGAAATAAAGCTGGTGCTGGACACCGTGAGTGTCAGCACCCCGGCCAGGGGTCCGAAACTGAAAATTTTAACAAAGAGAATCGCAACAAGAATTTCGTGAAAGGTGCGCGACAGGATGATGAAAGTGCGTGCGATCAAGTAAATCGGCTTTGGTACGAGATTGGAGGCACCGCAAATGCCCAGTGGAATTGCCAGAATCATGCCGAGAAAGCTGGCTATCAATGCCATCTGAACGCTTTCGAGCACCCCCCTAACCAGCAGTTGCGTACGGCTGAAATCCGGGGGTATCATTCTCACAACCATGTTTTTTGCACGCGGCAGGCCGGCCGCCATCCGGGACCAATCGATGTCGAGGGCGCCCACAGACCAGAAAAGATAAGCGATGGCCAAAACGGTCAATCCGTACCGAATCAGCGGGTGTTCAATCATACGGATTCGGTGCCATTGAAGCGATCCTTCAGCCTGCGGCCGGGCAGATGCATTCATCCCGTAGCAGCCTCCTCATCGAGGGTATCCTTTCGTTTGGACGATCCTTTTTTCGTGTCCGCCTCACCGTTTTCGTCGACTTTCCGAATGGTTGTGCTCCAGTCCTCTTCCCCGTAAATGCGGGTCAGGACCTGGGCCGTTACCTGCCGGGGTGTCCCGTCGAAGACGATTTTTCCCTCAGCCAGACCAATAATCCGGTCGGCAAAAGACTGAGCAAGTCCGACGTCATGAATGTTAACAAGTGCCGGTGTACCGCGTTCATGGGCCAATTCAACCAAGAGCCGCATGATCTGGCGCGAGGTTTTCGGATCCAGGCTCGCCGTCGGTTCATCCACGAGCAATAGATCCGGCTGCTGCATGAGCGCCCGCGAGATGCCCACACGCTGGCGTTGACCGCCGGACAAAGCATCGGCCCGTGTGTTTTGATAGCCGGCGAGACCGACACGGTCGAGAAGTCTGAAGGCGGCGACAACATCCGCCCGTGGAAATTTTCGGCGATAGGTCCTCCAGAAACCGACATAGCCCAGACGGCCGGAGAGCAAATTCTCCATAACGGTCAGGCGTTCTACCAGGTTGAATTCCTGAAAGATCATACCGATGCGACGTCGCACCTTGCGAAGTTCACGCCGGCCCAAAATTACCACATTGGTTCCATCCAAAAAGACCCTCCCGGATGTGGGCTCAATCAAACGATTGATGCAACGGATAAGAGTGCTCTTCCCGGCACCGGAAGGGCCTATGATGGTGACCACCTGGGGTGTGTCCACGGTGAGGCTGACTTTTTTCAGCGCCTCGGTTCCTGTGGGATAAACTTTTGAAAGATCTTCGATTTCGAGCATAACCCAATTCCATGCGTCGCAGCGCCGTCGAATGTTATTTCTTCTTTTTTTTCGGTGTCTTTTCGACCTTCAATGCATTCAATCCATCCTGGCTGTATACGACATTGTTTGCTTTCTGGATGGTGCGGATGACTTTCCAGTCTTTCACATAGTCAACCGGAATGAATATATCGGCTCGTTTTCCGAACTCTTCGCCGAGTCCAGTTCCCTTCCAGTCAAATGTCAGGAAAGCTTCGCTTACCAGTTTCTGCAATTTAGGAGCCAACGTATTGACATACCCGTAGGCCGAACCGGGGAATTTATCCGACTCCCAGATAATGCGGACCTCCGACTTGTCGAACATACCCCTTTCCATCATCCGCTGCATCACGGTGGAGGCAACCGGTGCCGCATCATAGTCCCGATTCACAACACCCATGATGGAATTGTCGTGTTTACCTGAATAAATGACCTTGTAGTCTACATCCGGCACGATACCCATACTCTTGAACAATGCTCGAGGCGCCTGGTTTCCGGAATTTGAAGAGGGCGTTACATGTGCAACTTTACGCCCCTTTAGGTCCTGGATTGTTTTGATATCAGAGTCTTTGTGGGTGATTAACCACAGTTTGTAGCCCCTGAAGCCGCCGTCTTTTAAGCCCATCATGGCCGCAGGATGAAAACCGGCAAGATTCACGCCGTACACCGTCGCACCGGCAGCAAAACCGGATGCGTGCAACCGGCCGGATCGCATGGCTTCCACCTGGGCGGCGTACGATTCAGGACCATACCACTTCACCTGTTTGCCGGTTATCTTGGCCATATGCTGCATGAGTTCACTAAAAACATTTTCATAAACAGACGGGTCTTCGACAGCGGTATAGGAAAAAACGAGTGTGTCCGGATCAAGTAGTTTTTTCGGATCCGTGGGTGTGTCTGCGAGCAGATCACCGTTTTCATCGCAAAAAATCACATCCAAATCTCCACGATTTTTGCAGTCATTGGCAGCTGCCGGCGATTCAAAATAGAGCAGAGCTGTACAAAAAACAAAACCAGCAGCACCTAGTAATACCATCCAACGATACCAAGCGGATTTTTTCATAGGACCCTCCTTTTGAAGTTATTGGTTATTGATTATGCGACGAACACAGCGGATAGCCGCCAAAACGCTTTTTCGAGATGGGTTTTATTTTAGAACGCCTTCGGGTATCTACATCTCCGAAACGAAAGTTGTCAATAGTCGATGGCGCGGTAACCTTCTCAAATCCTTTAAGAGACTGAATATATTGAAATAAATTATTCGACCGATCACTCCGGTTTTTGTGGAATATCAAAAGAGGCCTCGTTTTTTTTTTTGACATTTATTTCTATCCTGTTTAGAGTGCAACATCAGTTAAAAACCCGTGTCAAAAGGAGGTGATGACAGGAAGATTTGATGGCGGGATTTCGGGTCGTCGACTTACCGAGGAAGCTTTTACAACAGGAAGTGATTCAGGATAACGAAATTTCTATTTTTTTCAAATGTGACAATGTCACTTCAAAGGAGGTCATAATGAGAAAAAGAATCTTGACCGCAACAATCTTTACTGCCCTTTCAATGGCACTGATGCTCCTGCCGATCTTTTCAGCAGAAGTGCAAGCCGCAGATAAAATAGGCTGGGTCGGTCCCGTTTACAAGGAGTTGTCCGCCAGTCTGACCAAGGGTTTCAAGGCGTACTATAAGAAGACCTATGGTAAGGACGTGGACATCACGTTCGTGCGGCCGGGTGGGTGGCCGGTCTGTTTGGATAAAGTGAGAGCATGGGGCGGCAAACCCGATGCCGACATCTTCCTGGGCGCAGGCGCTCCAGCGCATGAAGTCTTAAAGAAAGAGGGACTGATCGTCCCATACAAGCCAAAGGGTTGGGATATGGTTCCCGCCGATT
Source organism: Deltaproteobacteria bacterium (assembly GCA_013349495.1). Lineage (GTDB taxonomy): Bacteria > Desulfobacterota > Desulfobacteria > Desulfobacterales > SURF-15 > DUZK01. Next base: position 36,850 of record DUZK01000003.1, on the reverse strand, counting down.
GGCACGGCATGAAGGTAAAGGATAAGGGCGATTTATGGACCTGTTTCGCGCCCTGGATCGTCACCAATCTATATAACGAGAAGGTTTTGAAAATACTCAAGCTGCCGGCGCCAAAAACGTGGAACGATCTACTCAATCCTATCTACAGGGGCAACATCGTGCATACGCTGCCATATGCCTCAGGTACCATGCATGAAGCCATTGAAATTCTCATACAGGCATTTGGAGAAAAGGAAGCCTGGAGATATCTCAGATTGTTGGCGGCGCAGTTAGCCCGCTTCTCCACCGGCAGTACGGATACGACCCAGTTAGTGGCCCGTGGCGAAATTCCCATCGGGATTGCGCAGCCGCAAATGAACGCCATGGCTGCACGCAAAGACGGCTTTCCCGTACGTGATCTGCTTCCGGAAAAAACGATCCTGGTTCCTGAGGCAGTGGCTTTGCTGAAAGGCGCGCCCAACGAAGCCGTCGGAAAGATCTTTCTGGACTGGTTATTCAGCATGGACGGACAAAAATACGTGCTGGAGGGCCGTTATTTCGCTGCCAGGACGGACATCAAATTTTCCGTGTGGGAAAAAGAAGGCGTCGAAATGGCCAAGCACGCCCAGAAGGCGCTGGGAGTTGATTCGTTCTGGGATCTGAAAGTCGACTTCATTGAATACGACCTGGAGCTTGCGACAAAGAGATGGGACGAAGTCAACAAGAAATACGAGTACGAGATCTACCGAAAGTGGGGCGAGTTGAAAAGCAGTCTCTTCCTGATAGAAGAGGTAGAGGGAGAAATAAACGCAGCCAAAGCCGAGAAGATGGACGTGGCAAAGGCTGAGGCGAAAATAAAAGAAGCCAGAGACCTTTTCGAGATAGATGGCAAGTATGCCGCAGCCCGCTTGGCTGCAGCGAAGGCACGCGCTCTGCTTGTCTCGCCGTGACGGCAACATCAAGTCAGAATAACCACCGGCTTTGATGCACGGGTTAGCCAATGCTGACCCGTGCATCAAGTATTATAGATAGGCACTTCTTGGATTGAAATTCACCTCTTTGGTTCCGGATCATCCGGCCGAGTAAAGGATTTGATATGTCTCGCGGCAATATCTCTCTGGCAGCACTCCTGTGGTTGGTCATTGCCTTCCTTGTGATTTATCCGCTGTCAATTCTGGTGCTGGAAAGCTTCAAAATCGCCAAAACCGGTGGCTGGGGCATAGGCAATTACATAGAATTTTTCCAGGACGCGTATTATCTGAAAACCTTTGTAAATACCCTGTTTCTGAGTACGCTGGTGCTCCTGACGACAACCGTGTTCGGGGTGCCCCTGGCATACATTTTGGCGAGATACAGACACTGGGGGAAGACGGTTTTCACAGCCCTAATCCTTTTGCCGATTGTTTTGCCCGCTTTCGCCGGCGTATTTGCATTCATCATCTTTTTCGGCAAGTATGGAACGGTGAATCTGCTCCTGATGGGAATCGGGTTGGTTGAGAAACCCATAAATTTTATCTACGGGCTGCAAGGGCTGGTGTTCATTCAATCCCTGCATATGCTCCCTTTTATCGTCCTTGGTCTTTCAGCAGGTTTCACCAACATAGACCCCTCCTTTGAAGAAGCCGCCGAAGTCGAGGGCGCCAGTGGCTTTAGGAGATTTTTTACCGTCACCTTGCCTCTCTGCACCCCAAGTTATCTGGCGGGCGCAGTCCTCGTATTCCTATGGCCCTTTACAGACTGGCTCACGCCATTGATTTTGGGCCAGGTGGACTTTCTCCCATCGGTTGCGTACATCAACATCTCCTATCACTTTACCGATATGCACCGCAAGTACATGGGGATCGTGGCGGTGGTCGTTTCTTCCATCGTCTGCATTTCCCTCTTTTTACTTGCCAGGTGGTGGGTCGAGAAGAAAAAATATACCGGTCTTTCAAAAGGAACAACATCTGAAGGCAGAGTGATCGAGCCAAGCGCGCTGGTAAAATCGGGCGCGTATGTGTACATGATTTTTATCGCCATTCTTGTCCTGCTCATTCCGATTGTACTGGGGTTAGCCGCTTTTTCCAGAAGATGGGTCTTTGAGCCGTTTCCAACCTATTGGACCCTCGAAAATTTCAGGCTGATCCTTCTGGAAAGCCCGGGCCTGATAAAAAACTCCTTCCTTTTCAGCGGAATCGCCCTGATTTTCGGGATCGCATTCGGGCTTCCGGTCGCCTATCTCATCGTCCGCACCCGTGTCCCGGGCAAAGATGCGCTCGACTTTGTGATCACACTGATGCTGGCGTTTCCGGGTATCGCGATCGGTGTGAGTTATATCCTGGCATTTTGGAAAGGCATACCCTTAGCCCAGTATTGGATCATTATGCCCATAGCCCTGTTTGCAAGGCGGCTTCCGTATTTTTTGCGGATGGCGCACTCTTCCTACTTGCAGTTGGATCCTTCGCTCGAGGAAGCCTCCGAAGTATCGGGCGCAGGTAAAATCAGAACTTTTTTCAATATATCATTGCCGTTGCTGCTCAAAGGGGTACTCGTCGGCGTAGTGATGTTCTTCATCATGGCGTTCCAGGAGATCTCCACCGCGGTATTTCTCTATAAAGGAGGATGGGAAACCTTGCCCATTGGAATCTATTTGAACTGGCATCGCGGCATGGAATTCGGAATCGCCGCCGCTATGGCTTTTCTGATGATTGTGATCACTTTCATTCTTCTGCTGATTATATCAAGAATCGGGGGGGGCGTCCTCAAAGCCGCCTGGGGCGCCGGCGAAAATTAGAGGTGTCAGGTTTCGGGTTTCAGGTGTCAGCGCCACCGCTGGCCACCGAAGCAGCCAGTTTGATCGAAAAATAGACTTCAACCTTGCGGAGTCTCATATGAGGGGTGAGGGATTCAGTGCTTCATGTTTTAAATAATCTTCAACGCTGAACCATGAACGCTGAACGCTGAACCCAATGTTAAGGAGACAAATTCAATGGCATTTATAGAAATCCAAAGCCTGTTCAAGCGCTATAAGGACGTCGTGGCAGTAAATCGCATACAGCTCGAAGTGAACAAAGGAGAATTGTTGACAATGCTTGGGCCCAGCGGTTGTGGTAAAACAACCACCTTGCGTTGCATTGCCGGGTTGGAGAAACCGGAGGAGGGGGATATCGTTATTGACGGCCAGCCCATGCTTTCGGAAGGATTTGTCCCACCGTCAAAAAGAGGAATCGGCATGGTGTTCCAAAACTATGCCGTATGGCCGCATATGAAGGTATTCAATAATATCGTCTACGGCTTGAAACTTCAGAAGATATCCAGGCAAAGTATCCGAGAAAGGGCGCAGCAGGTATTGGAGTTGGTGGGTTTAGATGGCCTGGAAAACAGATACCCGTCTCAATTGAGCGGGGGGCAGCAGCAGAGGGTGGCGCTTGCACGGGCTCTCGTGACCAATCCTAAAGTATTACTATTGGATGAACCGCTGAGCAACCTGGATGCCAAGCTCAGAGAAGAGTTGAGATTTGAAATCAAGAGCCTGGTAAGACGGATGGGCATTACATCGGTCTACGTCACCCACGACCAGGCCGAGGCCATGGTTATATCTGATCGCATCGCTGTCATGGACTCGGGGAACGTGGTTCAAATAGGCACTGCGCGGGAGATATATGAAAAGCCCGCCAATAGATTCGTCGCCGATTTCATCGGCACCATGAACTTTATGTCCGGTGAGGTCGTCCAGATCCCCCAGGATACGGATGCGGTTTACGTACGTACCGAATTCAGCGAGAAGATGCTGTGTACGACTAGTAGCATCACGGAAACAACACCGGGAAAAAAAGTGTATGCATCTATACGACCCGAGGATGTGGAAGTATTTACGGAGCCACCTCAAGTCACGGAGAACCTGTTCAAGGGTACCATTGCCCATAAAGCATACTTGGGTAACTTTCTGTACTTTTTCGTAAGCGTCAATGAGACGATGATCAGGGTGCAGGTTCCGCATCACCTGCCGCAAGAAGAAGGACAAGAACTCTACCTGTTTCTAAATCCGCAAAAATGTATGATCTTGTTCTGACTAAAAAGCTGATCCCTTAACCGACCTTGAACATAATATCACCATTCCGGAGTGTCATACTACTGAACATCGGAAAGGCGGATTTCAGCAATCGGGAGGTTTAATGATGGAGATGACTTCACGCGAACGAGTGTTGCAGGCCATAAGTTTAAAGGAACCGGACCGGGTGCCGTTTTGCGATATCGCAGTGGATCGCGGTCTGGCCCAGAAATTGTTGGATTGGGATGATGTGGCGGATGTCGGTACCAGCAGCAGATCTGAGAACCCCTATACAGTGGAAGAATCAAAAGCCATTGCGGCGCATATCGGCCTCGACAACATCAGCTACATCCTGCGTGCACCGACCTATGCCCATATGCATAAAGGAATCGACGGCAGAACATTTGTAGGGGACGGAAAGATCAGGACTGAAGATGATCTGTCAATGATCGATCTGCCGGATCCTCATGATGACAAACTTTATGCTGAAGCTGAAGAATTTATTGCCGAGAAAGGGGATTATGTCACATGCTTTGTGACACGGATCGGGTTTTTTCAGGTGGTTTTGAGTCTCGGTTTAGAAAGATTCTCCATGGCGCTTTATGATAAGCCGGCCATGGTGGAAAAGATGCTGGATATGTATTTTGACTGGATGGTCGTGGTGGCGGACCGCATGTGCAAGATCGGTTTCGACCTATTCTGGACCACCGATGACTTCGCCCACAAGTCGGGCCTCATGTTTGCACCTCAGGTGTTTAAAGAATTGCTGGTGCCCCGGTATCGGAAAGTCCTGGAGAAGGTCACTATTCCGTGGATATTGCATAGTGACGGGGACATTTCGGAGGTAATGGATCTTTTTATCGATCTGGGGGTGGCGGGGTTTCATCCCATTGAAAAAGGGGCCATGGATATTGCCGCTGTAAAAAAAGCATACGGGGACAGGGTTTGTTTGCTGGGCAATCTCGATTTGAACATTCTCGGGGCAGGTACTCCGGAAGATACGGACAGGGAGGTCAGGGAATTGATCCGGGATGTCGCACCGGGCGGCGGGTATGTACTCACCAGCGGAAACAGTCTGGCATCCTATTTGAAGCCCGAATGCGTGATGGCCATGTCCGAGGCGGTGAAAAAATACGGCCGATATCCTATTCGTGTATAGCAGTGCCTAATAAATTGGGATCATCTCCAAAAAAGTTGTTGATATCATAAGGGTTCAAGGGGTCAAGGATTCAAGGATTCGAGTGAAATACTTTATGATTAAAACCCTCGGCCACTTGACCCCTTGAATCCTCGGACCCTTTTTTCCAACTCACTCTCCTTTTTAACCACATGCTGGATGCAGCCGATAAGCGTGCCGTCTACGATAAAGGGTACGATGGTTATCCGCAAGTCCTCTCCGTAAGGGTTTGCAATGTACGAAACCGGCTCACGGCTTCCCGCCTTGAATCCCTCTATCATTGCATCGATCTTCTCATTGCTCGATTGGAGCTTGTGACAGTTTCTGATGTCCTGTCCAAGAAATTCCGGTTTTCTGTTGACGAAGTTCGGGGCATTTTCGCTGTAATATACCAGGTTGGCGTCTAAATCTAAAATCGAGACGGCCGCGGGAAGCTGGTCGAGTAAAGAAGACAGTTTTTCCAGGTCTAAACCGAATGGGTCATGAATCGGCATGGTGAAATTCCTCTCTATTAACAATTATCTGTGTATATCTGCGTCCTATTTATTCTTATTGCCTCGATCGGATAATGCCGGAATCAGATTGAGCCCGACCCCGGAGCCGAAAATGAACAGTGCTCCTGCCAGCAGGCGCCAGTCCAGGGGCTCTCCTAAGAAAACAATCCCAAAACAGGCGACCAGCGGCACCTCGGCGGTCATGATCACGCTTACTTTGGATGCCGGGATTTGTACCAGGGCTTGATTGATGGTGAGCTGGGCGCCGATGGAAAAAACCGCCACTGCCGCCAGTTTCATCCAGGCAATGGATTCAACCGGTAAAATCGGACCCTTTTGTATGAGGAGGGGGCCGAGACAGGCAAGACATCCTGTGAGGCAAAGGTAATAGAACAGGGTATAGATATTGTTATCCTTTCCCAGCCGTCGAACCAGAAGAAGGGTCAATGCGCAGAGAATCGATGCGATTATGGCAAGAATATGTCCCAGTCCGATGCTGCTCCCGTCCGAATCCACCGGCCATAGGATAACCGTTGTTCCGATAAAGGCGCCGATGACAAAGGGCCAGGCGGATCTCGGAACTGCCTCTCCGGCCACCCAGGGTGATAGAAGCGCGGTAAAAGCAGGATAAAGGTAGAACAGGACCATGGCGAGGGAGAGGGGAATTTTTTGGAATGAAGCCACCAGCAGTAAAAAAGCCACCGATCCGCACAACCCCCTCAGGGTCAACAGAAATCGCTTGCGACCCCATAGATCCAACCCCAGAATGCGAACAATAATGGGTGCAACCACCAACCCCAGTATAAATCGACCCAACCCGACCTGCCAGATATTCAGATGGGCAGCCGCCAGTTTGGATGCACTGCTCATGGCGGCATAGAAAACAGGAGCCAGGCAAGCCCAGGTCAGCCCGCTAAGCATCATTCTCATATAATGCACCTTTCTTATCTACATATGAGCTTTCGGAAGGGTGAGCAAATAGAACATACAAATATCTGAGGTATCTCTCAACTCTTTTTGCCCGAATAAGGTAGGATATTGCGGGTTAGCTGACAGCTCCCGATCGGGCGTTTCAGTTCGAGGGGAGGATTATCTGCTCATAACTGCTGTGTAGAGGGGGTGTACTTCCCGCGAACTCCTGTAATTTCAGGCACTACACGCGAGATTTTGGTGCCTTTCAAAGCAAGAGCCTTTTCATTTTTTTCATAAAATGAAGGCGGCTCATAGGTCCAGCCGTTGGCCAATCTTTTTTCTTCAGCCTTCAGGGTAATGTAAACCCAAACACCGACAAGGGGGGCAATCATTTTTGTTTTCCAGCCGAACTCTCTGCATATATCCTGAAAAAGGTGATCCATCTTCTCTTTCATCTGTTTGTTTTTCCGATACCTCTTTTTCATCGCCCAGACGGCACCGGCATATGTCGTCTTCAACGGTTTCACTTCCCATTCATAGCGGTCACGAATGCGTGCATCCGGATAATGTTTGTACCGCAGCCATCCTTTGAGCATCGTTTTGATCAATCTGGCAAGACTGGGGCCGTTGACTGCAAAATCCTGCTGAAAGGCGTTTACAAGAAATTGCTCCTCCTGACCGTTATGAATATGCTTGTGCCGATAATTGAATCGATACTGACCATGGGCGTCGGCAACGGGAAATTCCGAATCATTGTAAAGCGTTCCATCCTTCTTATGCTTCTCATACAGCGGGGTTCCTGGATTTGGGGTATAGAGCATAAATTGATGAAAATCCGTATCATGGCTCACCGCATAATCGATAATTTGATCGATATTTTCCGGGGTGTGGTTTTCCAGGCCGATAATTGAGGAGCCGAGAACACGGATTCCGTGTGACTGCAGAGACTTCACCAACTCTATGGTGTCGATGTCGTTTAACTTTCTATACCGGCTTTCCTTGCCTTCGAGGCCCATCCAAACCCAGCCGATGCCGAGCCCCACGAGTTGTTCAATAGTGTACGATTGCAACACCCGGGCGGAACTGAAAACGTTTAACATCCAGCTTTTGTTATTTTTTTTCATTAAATCGAGCAACCCGAGCGCTCTTTTACGGTGCAGCAGAAAATTTTCGTCCAGGATAAAAAAGGATCGGTTTTTCAACTTTTTTTCGATCCGACACATGACCTCGAAAAGTTCTTCACCGGTTTCGTAGAAATTCACAAACTGGCCTTTGCCCCCGAACAATGCAGACGTGGAGCAAAAATTACACCCCACCGGACACCCCACCGAAGGGATTAAAATAGCAGCTGTATCTTCGGGTTTGTTAGGCATGGTGAACCCCAAACACCGGGTACCATGTGCAGAAATTACGGGGGGATGTTTTACAGGCGTCTTTTTATCCTGACCGAGAAACTGCTTGAACCATTTTACACCATCACCTTTTACGATATGATCGGCATCGATGCTCTCTTGGATTCCGGCCATGTTCGCAATGTGCCCGCCGACCACAATTATGGTATGGGGTAGGTGTTGCCGGATGAGTTTACACATTTCTCTGACTTTGCCGACATTCGGGATGATCGAACTGATACCGACAATATCGTAGTCATTTTGCCGGATTTCTTCGATAAACCGTTCAAGAGTGGGGAAATCGAGCAACGTGCAGGGAGCCTTGATATTTTCCTGGATCAGCATTAACCCGAAGGACCGGTGAAACATGCGAAGGGAAAACCCTTTTTGGATCCGCGTGACCTGGTTGTGGTATAGCTCCATGGGATTGATTTTTCGACTGCCGTATTCGTCGTTTCGGGCATAGGGACCAAAGACGCTTGACAGTAAGACTCTGGCGCGGGTTCCGAGGGGATGAACATGTGCTTCTTTATCCATTTTAACTCCTGAATCAGGGTGTAGTGAAATCAAAATGCAAGCAGAGTCTATCAAGACACGGCGGATGGTGGTTTGGTCCAGATCGGTCAAGTTTAGACGCGCAAACGCTTGAAAAAAAATAAGAAGGGCATTCCCGAATAATTCGACGGAATGCCCTTTATTATCCTGAGTAATCGTTTCTTAGTTTACAGTGACATTTACCGCAGAAGGACCTTTCTGTCCCTGCTCGATGTCAAAAGTAACCCGATCACCTTCGTAAAGAGCTTTGAACCCGGTCGCATTGATTCCGGAATGATGAACAAATACATCCGGTCCGTCTTCCTGTTCAATGAAACCGTAGCCTTTACTGCTGTTAAACCATTTTACAACGCCATTAGCCATCGTGACACCCTCCTTTCAAATAATTCTCATGGTTCCAAACTTCAGGTTGCCACTTTGACAAATGGTTTTTTCCTTAAGCGCGAAACCGGCCCGTCAATGAAGAACGGTCCTTTATTGATTGAACGCACAATAACATATTAATTTGAGAAATCAAACTAATTATTCAATAATTCTGTTATCGGAGAAACGTAAGGGGCAAAATATATTCGCTTTTGCAAAGAGAGTCTCACTCGACCCGATTCACGCATTCAGTTGGTAAAAGTCGGTATGAATGAATGCTGTTCGTCCTATCTATGGATTGGTATGGTTTGAGTAGAAATCGCCGGCCATGGACATGAATGCATTTAATGCCGGCGAGATCCATTTGTCGTTATGCCAGATCATTAAGCTTGCTGTTTCCATATGTCCCTCTGCCCAGTTTAACGGTATGAATTCCTTGTTATTGATTTCCTTCCTTACGGTTATTTCTGGCAGCACCGATATGCCGACCCCCTCTTTAATACACTGTTTAATCGCCTCAATGCTGTTGATATTGATGATCCTTATGGTTTCCACATTTTCTTCCGCCAGCATCCGTTCAAAATTCCTCCTGTAGCTGCACTCCGTTCTTGTAAACAAAAAGGTTTCCCCCTCAAGATCTTTCGGATAGACAGCCTTTTTCCGGGCAAGACGATGTTTGGGTGCGGTTGCAATAACCAGAGGCTCTACCCCCAGCAATTTCACGGATAAATTCGGTGCCTGATAAGATTCAGTCAGAAGAAAAGCCAGGTCATAGATCCCTTTGCTGAGATCCTGCTCAAGGCTGTGATAGGCGCAGGTGCTGAAAATCAATTGAACCTTGGGAAACTGGTTACGGAAGGGTTTCAGTAATTTCGGAAGGCGGTGAGCCGCCAGGGTTTCAGGGATCCGGATATTGAGGCTCCCATGGGGACTCTTTCCGCCTGTAACTTCACTACGAGTTTCTTCGGCCAGGCTGAGCATCTTATCCGTATATTGAAGCAATCGCCGACCGGCTTCGGTGAGCATGATCCGCTTTGGCAGCCTGTCGAAAAGCCGAATATTGAGATCTTCTTCCAAGGCATGGATTTGGGCAGAAACCGCAGACTGAGAATAGTGCAGCACATGGGCCGCCTGATGAAAGTTGAGTAGATTGGCTACGGTCCGAAAAGTTTTCAACTGACGCAACTCCATAGATTTCTCCTTGATCGAAAATTTCGATCGACACAATCTAAATTAATCGTTTGACTATATGATATCAGATACTTATATGGTTGATCAATGGTAAATATCCATTCATAATATTACAGGGAGGAAACAGAAAATGAGTCGAGATTCAGTTGAGCGGCAGGCGTTCGAAACATACTTGACCGGGTTTCATTGTGCAGAGGTGATTTCCAAAACCATCGTCGAAATACTTGGAAATAACCATAGTCAGGATATCCCTATAGTGGCTTCCGGCTTTGGAGGAGGGATCGGAAGCAGCAAGGAAGATGTTTGCGGGATTTTGACCGGCGGCGTTATCGCCCTGGGATGGCTTTACGGACGGTCGGAACCGGGAGCGGATATCACCAAACTGAAAGACCTGACCGGTGCATTCCGGAAAAGATTCATCGAACGAATCGGGTCCACCAAATGTCCTGAAATTCTAAAAAAACTTGGCGAGCAGGAAAAGATGATCAAGTGCAAAAAACTGACGGCGGAAATGACAGGTGCTCTATGGGAAATCATCGGTTAATCTCTGGAAATGCCGAACATCCGAACTTTCTCAAAGATAACTTTTTTTATCGAACCAAATTCTCAGAGCAAGGCATTTATGAGAAAAAAATTTTCTGTTGACATTTTAATAACACAACATTATTGTTGTGTTAAGATTTTGCCATGATACCGACATTTTTATCTAACGGAAATTTGCCTCAAGGGATACATGAAACGACTTGGAAACAGTTTTGCAGACGTTTTGGGCATACGGCCTACAGAAAATCATTGATAGGGCGTCTTGCTGCGGCACTTAAAGAACTGTCGGCAGCCGGCTGCCGGGAGGTTTACATTGACGGCAGCTTTGTGACGGCTAAGGAGGTTCCGGGAGATTATGATATTTGCTGGAGCATTGACAACGTTATTCCGGAAAAACTAGACCCGGTACTTCTGGATTTTAGCCCTAATGGTCGAGACATAATGAAGGAAAAATATAAAGGTGATTTATTTCCTGCTGAGATTCCTGAAGGCATTAGTGGAAAACTCTTCTTGGATTTTTTCCAAACAGATAAAATAACCGGTGAGCAGAAAGGGATAATAGCCTTAGAGATAGGAGGTTTTGATGATTAGAAACGAACGTCAATATATCATCACAAAAGCGCAGATAAAAAAATTCAGAAAAGCATTAGACGATTTTAATAAACAGAAATCGAGTACGCATCCGATGCTTATAAAAGCACAAAAAGATGCTATGGAAAGCCAGCTGGCCGAGTTGGAAGACCAGGCAAAAGAATACGAAAAACTGCGTGCCGGTAAATACAAAGTTTTCAAAGGATCCTCAATTGCTGATTTGCCCCTTGGACTGATCCGTGCTCGAATCGCATTGGGATTAACACAAAAGCAGCTTGCAGAGCGGGTGGGTATAAAAGAGCAACAAATCCAACGTTATGAAGAAACTGATTATGCTTCTGCGAGCTTTTCTCGAATAAAAGATATAATCAAAGCGCTTGGTCTTGATATTGAGGAGAAAATATTCTTGCCTAAAGATACGCAAGTTCAGCGAGCTTCCGTTAAGCACGTTCGGTAACCACAACAACCCCATAGGGGCCAGACCTACACTTTTTACAGATTTTTATTCGTCTTCGCCTGAATACCCTGCTGCATGTCGGAGTGAAGCGGAGATTTATCCGCCCTTGGAGGATCCCGCTTGGGGGGCAGCAGGGATGAAAGGCAAGGTGAACACAGAGGGAAATCAACAGTGCATGGGACAATCGGGATGGCTTAACGCCAAGCTATACCGGTATGCAGGCACCGAATATCGTTGAGATATTAAAACTCCTGCCGAAAACGAATTGCGGCGACTGCAATGAGGCGACCTGCCTGGTTTTTTCTACCCGTGTGGCAGAAGGTGTCAAAACCACCGAGGATTGCCCTCATATACCGGCTGATGCTAAAGAAAAACTGAATCGATATTTGGCTCCTTACAATTTTGATTTTTGAGACAGCTTTTAATGATGGCCCAGGATTAGAGAAAATGAAACTAGTCGAAAATATCCCGGTAGATACCCATACAATTGAAGACTTGATTAAAGATAAGAATGACCTTTTTCTCGTGTGGCCGTCGGCAAACTATCCCTTTGACCACGGGCAATGGCAGGTAGTGCTGAATCCGGATGAAGGAAATATGTCATTTTTCATATATGATGATCATGAACTCATCGGCCATGCCGCCTTAAGGCGAACCGAAATTCAGGGTATGTATGCCGTGTGTTATTTGTATCTATTACCGGATATCCGTTCTAGAGGATTGGGAGCGAGGATGATGACCCTTCTGGAAGACTATGCCAGAGAAAAACTTTCTGCCCGGCAGTTGGTTTTAAAAACACGAACCTACAATCCCAGGGCCGTCAGATGCTATGAAAAAGCCGGGTTCATGGAATTTAACAGGGATGGAACGCTGATCGTTATGTCCAAGATGCTTAAACCCGGTTAAAACAACTGACCGGTGTTGCCATTTATCCACGGGTGTAATAGTAACAATCGATTTTCATTATCATATTGTTTTAAAGAAAAAAATTGAAACGAGTCATATACAGGAGGAGCAGTGACGGTTGAATCTTCGTTGGCTTTGGCGTTCGCCTTGTTTATTTTTGTTTCCATTCCGGGACCCGGAGTTTTTGCAACCATTGCCCGGTCGCTGACTTCGGGGTTCCGACCTGCTGTGGGGCTGGTAATCGGTATTGTGCTTGGCGATCTGTTTTTCCTGATCATTGCCGTACTCGGGATGGCGGTTGTCGGTAAAATCTTGGGCGAATTATTTTATATTATTAAGCTATTCGGCGCCTGTTATTTGATTTGGATGGGAGTTCAGTTGTGGGTCAAAAAACCCCAACCGTTAAATCAGGTTGATATGGGAACCGAATCCACTTTTGTTAGAAACTTCATCGTCGGTTTTACCCTCACCCTGGGCAACCCTAAAGTTATCCTGTTTTACTTGGGATTTTTACCGGCTTTTATGGATCTTTCAAATCTCAGTTCCATGGATTTTGTGCTGGTTGTCACCTTAGTGGGATTCGTTGTGGGTGCTACGCTTGCTGCATATGCGTGGGTTGCAGCCTATGTAAGAAGGTTTTTCACAAACCTGCGTGCCGTGCGGATATTAAACCGGAGCGCCGGTGTGATTCTATTCGGAACCGGTGTTGCGATTGCTGCAAAGCGTTAGAGTTGGAAAATTGACTTGATAGTATAGGAATTTCCTTTTTTGGGACGCGGATGAACGCAGATTTTTTAGATTAAGAAAAAAAGATTATTATATACGTGTATCCGCGCAAACCTGCCCGCCATCTTATTTCTTCAGGAACGGCAGGCGGGTCTGCATCCTATTTAGCTTGTGGCTGAGAGCTTTCTTCTGTATTGTGGTGCATCATGAATTCCGTGGAGATCTTAGAAGATTTCTTTTTTATTGAAAGAGGTTACCTGAACGGAAACCATTTTGTTTACAAGGGAAGCCCCCAGGTTCTAATCGATACGGCGTATGTTGCCGATTTCAGCGAGACAGAAAACCTAATCAATGATCTCGGTGTAAAGTTATTTGATATCCAACTGATCATCAGCACGCACACCCACTGCGATCATATCGGTGGAAATAAATTCATCCAGGAAAAATCCGGTTGTGACATTGCGCTGCACAAAATCGGAAAACATTTTGTCGACACCTATGACGACTGGTCCACATGGTGGAAGTACTATCAGCAGGATGCAGAATTTTTTAACTGCACCCAAGCCCTCGAAGACGGAGATACGCTCACCATTGGGCCCTATGATTTCCAAGTCATTTATACGCCGGGCCATGCCTCTGACGGTATTGTTTTATACAATAGTAAAGAAAAGCTGCTCCTGTCATCGGATACGCTCTGGGAAAATGAGATGGCGGGGTTGACCGCCCGAGTGGAGGGAAGTACGGCGATTTTCAAATGGCAGGAATCCATCGAGAGGATCGAATCCCTCGAGGTAAGTACCGTCTTTCCGGGGCATGGAAGCCCCTTTATTACATTCAATGAAGCGATCTCCAAGACAAAATCTAAAATAAAAGACTATCTGGAACATCGGGAGAAAATCGGACTCGACCTCCTGAAAAAGATTATCGTATACACGCTGCTGATGCGAAAAACAGTGGACGAATCCCTGTTTTTTTCAAAACTGATGGAGCCTTATTGGTTTAAGGAGACCATCGATCTTTATTTTGACGGTGACTACCGGACCCTTTACGACACGATTATGCATGATTTTATCGAACGGGGAATTGTCAAACGCAAGGGGGGGAGGATATTTACCACTGTTCGCCCCTAATCCTCACCGATCCAGTTTTCGACGCTCAAACCGGGTATCTTGATAAAATGTTTCGTGTTTCCGGTTATCAGCTTCAAATCGTGTTGAAGCGCAATCGACGCAATTCTCAAATCGGGTTCGCTGCAAACAAGACTCTGTTTCTCCAGCTCAGCTTTTAGTTTACCAAATAACTTTCCACCGGTTTCATCGAAAGCAATTATGTTCACTTTAGGAAAAACCCGCTCTTTAAATGCGTTAATGATTTGATCTTTTCGGTTTGACCGATTTGCGCCGTAATAGATTTCACCGACATTGATGGCGCTGGTAAACTGTAATTTCTTTGGAAGATTTCCTAATTTTTCCAACAGGACAGGTGATGGATTCCGTTTTACGATGTTGCTCAACACATCCGTATCAAACAGATACATTACAGATCAACCTCTCTGCTCTTTTCCAATTTCCTCGCTTCATATATATGGCTGGTCATTTCATCAAGCGTTTCGTCTAAATCCGCCAAAGCGCCTTTAGCTTCAATAAGCCCTTTATCTTCATATTTCTTAAATTCATCTATTGAAAATATAACAGCTACCTTCTTCCCCTTTTTGGTGATTAAAATTCTTTCTTTTCTATAGATAATACGGTTTATGATATCTGAAAATTTCGATTTTGCCTCTGAAAGAGAGAATTCGGTTTCCATGGCAGCACCTCTTTTTTATAGTCTAATTAGGCCATTTAGTCTATTTAGTCATATTAGTCAATTAGAATTTTAAGATTGCACACGCTCAATTTTGAAAATCAGCACCATAAATCCCCCGGGCAAACCCCTCCCATGCATCTCCTGTCTTTTTGAAATTCCCAAATCCCAATCGAAAATAACATTTAGAGCATCATTTTTTCGATCTGCTTCAATTTTCTGTGGGAGGAACGGTGTCAGTAAGTTCTGTTTACAAGTCTCGTAACCCTATTAATTCGGTATATTATCAGTGTGTTGAGGATTACTTCGAATTTTTTGAGCAGATCTATGAAGAGCGTTATGAAAGACGATACGGGTTTTACCGGCCATACGTGATGCAGGTGATACGCAGGTATCTTGACTGTGGAATTCTTAATAACGGTTTTGCCCGGATGAACTACAATCGTGAAACCGGCCAGGTTGCATACCAGTCCAAAGACGGGAAGCAAACAGAGGTGTTGAACGCGCTGGAGTGGTTGGCAGCAATGGGTTCTCACGTTCCCAACAGGGGGGAGCAGATGGTGCGTTACTATGGACACTACAGCAATGTGGCGCTTGGAAAACGAAAAAAGGAAGGCGCAGACGATAATATTCCCTGCATCCTGGTGGCGGAAGTTACCGACAAGGCGTTCAGGAGGAATTGGGCGCGCTTGATACAAAAAATATACGAAGTGGATCCCCTCATATGTCCCAAATGTTCCGGTGCGATGCGAGTGATTGCTTTCATTGAAGATGAAGAAGTGATCAAAAAGATACTCAAGCATCTAACTCTGTGGAATATAAAACGAAAACCGCCGCCAAAGGCAACGTTTACCCGCCTCTGGAGGGCCCCTCCATACGATGAGTTACCCTCGTTCGACGATGCTCTCCAGCCTCGTTCCGAGGAATATGTCAGAGACCCGGACTTGTGCGCCTCTGGCGTATTATCCGCTCGAATCATATCTTTAACAGGATCGGAACACCCCGATTGGTATGTAAAAACTACGCCAACAGCCAGATCATCGACTTCGAAAATCTATTGACAGCAGGATTCTGATTCGTTTATGAATTCATCAGTTTCGATGGCTTTCCGATAAACCCAGATCTTGTGCGTTGATCATATCTTTAACACAATCGGATTTTTGGAATGAATCCATTCGTTCAAAGCAACTTCTTATCAATAATTATCAATCAGAAAATAGTTTCAGGTATTCCTTATACCCTTCTTTTTCCAGATCCTCCTTCGGGATGAATCTCAATGAAGCAGAATTGATGCAGTATCTTAAGCCCGTGGGTTCCGGTCCATCTTGAAACAGGTGGCCCAGGTGGGAATCACCATGACGACTCCGAACTTCTATCCGTGTCATGAAAAAAGAGCGATCTTCCTTTTCCACGATGTTGCCCGACTCCAGTGGCTGGGTAAAACTTGGCCATCCGGTACCCGATTTAAATTTATCGGTGGAACTGAACAGCGGTTCTCCGGAGACGATATCCACATATATGCCCTTTGTTTTATTATCCCAATGTTCGTTCTTGAATGGCGGTTCCGTGCCATCTTGCTGCGTGACCTGAAACTGTTTGGGGGACAGTTTTTTGCGCAGCTGCTCATCATCCGGTTTCACATACTGACTGCTGGATTGGCCGGCTTTGGTCTCTTTGGAATCATGCCATACTTTCTTTAAAAACTGATCACGGCCCGAATGGAATCTGTATACCTTGTATCGTAAGGGGCTCTTTTTATAATAATCCTGATGATAGTCTTCTGCCGGGTAGAACCGATCAAACGGAACGATTTCGGTAACGATGGGTTTCTTGAACCGGCCGGACCCGTTGAGTTTATCTTTCGATTCTTCAGCCATACGTTTCTGTTCCTCGTCATGATAAAATATGGCTGTCCGGTACTGAGAGCCCCTATCGACAAACTGGCCCCCGGAGTCCGTCGGATCCACATGCCTCCAAAAAATATCCAGCAATTGGGAATAGTTCACTTTCCCGGAATCATACGTAACCTTTATAGCTTCGGTATGTCCGGTGGTACCCGCAGATACTTCCTGATAGGTTGGATTTTCTTCATGTCCACCGATATAACCGGAAACGACGTCTATTACCCCTTCAACTTTTTCGAAATCAGATTCCGTGCACCAGAAACAACCGCCTGCAAATGTTGCAGCTTTATAATTATTATTTTTTGTATTCATTGTCTTTCCCGCCATGCTTCGATCATTTTTAAAATACTGAAATCCGGAAAAAAGGATCAGCGCCATGAGAATTATTTTAACAATATGTTTCATTTTCTCACCTGTATGATGTTAAGAATCATCGGCATCTGCACGATGTTTGCCCCTTCACCAAAAGAGAGTTGAGGTGCAAGGAGCATTCAAAACGATACATATAATTTCAGTAACCACTTTTTATGGAAAGTCAAAGTATTGAAGTATTCATTCACTTTAATTTTATTGGTCGTTCCATGAAGAGAATCATTACGCTGTTGATGTTTCCATTTACCCCAAAAACAGGTTTTGACTGACGAGACGGTTCAAGGTAGGGTAAACTTATGGTTCAAAGATCCAAGGAGTCAAGGATTCGAGGGTTTCACAGGATCATTCCAACCCCCCTGGAGGTGATCCATGTCTTGTGTTATGTGTGTTTATCTGCGTAAACCTGCCCGCCATCTTATTTCTTCAGGAACGGCAGGCGGGTCTGAGTCCTATTTAACTTGATATGGAGATTTGAAGGTATGCAGAATCCTCAGTTGGAAAAACCGGCGTTGCTGATTATAGATATGCTTAAAGACGTATTTAAAGAGAGCCATAATTATCCCATAACACCCCATGCAAAGAAAATCGTCGAACCGATCAATCGACTCATCGGGGGGTTTAGAGCCAAAGGATGGCCCATCGTGTTTTCCAATGATGCATACCATGAAGACGATTTCATCTTCAAAGGCAGGATGAATCCCCACGCCATTGCCGGAACGACCGGTGCCGAGGTCATCGACGAACTCGATTTTCAGGAACAGGACTATTGGTTGCCCAAGCCACGGTTTTCTGCCTTCTTTCAGACCGGTCTTGAAAACTGGCTTCATGAAAGGGAGATTACACTTTGTGCCGTTGCAGGAATCGCCACCCATTTTTGTGTCATCACCACCGTGATGGATGCCGTATGCCATGATTTCAAGGTAGTCATGCTGGAGGACTGCTGCGCTGCATTTACCGAAGATATTCACCGGCAAACGTTAAACAGTTATCGGCGCAATCCGCTGTATCCGCTCCTCCGTGTATCAACATCCGATGAACTGTATGATGAATTCGGACTGACGATTGCTGAATAATTGAGGCGGTTATGACCCAGGTTATCGCAAAAGGTTATGTGCCAGGGGCCATCGGGAGGATTGCCGAACTTCATGGGCGTTATTACAGCGAGCACTGGGGATTCGGTCTTTATTTCGAAGCAAAGGTGGCGACCGAAATGTCTGAATTTTTAAGCAGCCTTGATAAAAATCGGGATGGATTCTGGACCATCTGCAAAGAAAGCCGGGTTGAAGGCGCCCTGGCTATTGACGGGGCCAAAGCCGGATCCGAAGGTGCGCATCTTAGATGGTTCATCCTATCTTCTGCGGTACGGGGGTCCGGTTACGGAAGTAAACTGATGGAGAAAGCCGTCGATTTCTGTAAAAGATGCGGATACAGACAGGTATATCTGTGGACCTTCGACGGGCTTCATGCCGCCCGCCATCTTTATAAGAAATTCGGGTTTAGACTTTCCGAACAGCATGAGGGAACCCAGTGGGGCACAAAGGTTCTGGAACAGAAGTTCGTGCTTCAACTGTAAGGTTTCTGCCCCACCGCCTTATTTCTAATCCAGCGCCAACGGATACGAACCATATTCCCGGATCGCTTCGACCATGGCCACATAGTTTTTGGGGTTAACCCCGGAATGGATGGAGTTGCTCGACATACAAATGAACCCCCCGCCTTTACCGGCTTTCCGGATGACTTCTTTTGTCTCCTGTTTTACTTCTTCCACAGTCCCTGAGACCAGACTAAAAGCACAACTCACATTGCCGCACAAACAAACCCGATCTCCAAACTTCTCCTTGGCTTCGCCGATATCCATTCCCGCCATGGGATCGATGGGATGCAAACCGTCGATTCCCGTATCGAGAATCACATCGTATATGGGCCATATATTACCGTCCGTGTGCTTTACACAAGGGATGCCGCGCTCATGGGCAAAATCCACAAGCTTCTTTAAAGGGGGAGCAAGAAATTTTTCCGTAAACTGCCGGGAAACCATCGGTTTTTCCGTCATTGCCCAGTCTCCGTTGATCCACAGGACATCGGCTCCCAACTCGATACAGTTCTTTGCATAACGCAACTGATAATCGAGAATGATCTCATTGACCCGTTCGATAAGATCCGGATTCTTCACCATCGCCCTGAAATAGCCGATATCTCCCAAAAAATTTTCTCTGCCCAAAGCAAAAATGTCGGTCAACCCGACCATGATGGCCCGCTCCCCTTTAAACCGCTTTACCAGCCGTTGAAGATATTCGTATCGATGAGGTGCATCCGGGTCCGGAGGCACGTATGCATCCAAATCTTTTTCCGACTTGATCGCCGGGTCCATGGGAACCGGATTATCTTCGGTGGTATACCGTACCAGGCCGCCCCACTGATCTTTTTTGATATGCTTGCTTTCATCAAAGATTTCATAATCCCAGGAATGGGTCCGATCCACGAACCGGATTCCGTCCAGGTCCATGTGCTCAATAAAGTCTTCTTCAGAAGCGCCGGGCAAGATCGCCTCTCTCACGGATGTTGCAACTCTTTCAAAGTGAGGGACTCTGTCGGCTTCCTGAAGCTTTAAGGCTGTCTTTATGCGCTCAAGGCCGTTCATGCTTTTCATGGGTATCTCCTTTAGACTATGCGTTTGCAATCAGTTCTGCCGCCACCCTTGCAGCGGAAGGGCCGTCTTTTGCATGGGCGTCTGCGCCGATTTTTTGTGCCCATTCGGCCTTAGTCGGGGCCCCGCCGACCATCACCTTGATCTTGTCCCTGAGGCCCTTTGCCTTCAGTGCTTCAATAGTTTGGGCTGCATTCGGCATGGTCATGGTCAACAAAGACGATAAGCCGAGGACGTCATAATCTCCTTCGGCCACGGCCGTGCAGAACTCATCCGGAGATATGTCCACGCCCAAATCCGTGACTTTCCACCCGTTTCCCTTAAGCATCATGATAACAATGTTTTTCCCCAGGTCGTGGATGTCTCCCTTGACCGTACCGATCAAGAACTTTCCCTTTGTCGCCGCACCTTCTTTACCGAGTATCGGATCCAAAAGCTCCAATGCTTTGGAAACAGCATCGCCGGCCACGATCAATTCGGGCAGAAAAAAATCGCCGCTTTCAAACTGGTCGCCCACCTCCTGCAGGCCGGGAATCAAGCCTTTATCCAGAATATCGTTGGGAGAAACATCAGCGTCCAGCGCGCTCTTTGTCAGCTCGTATGCCAGGTTGCCGTCCCCGGAGGTAACCGCCTTGGTGATCGCTTCAAAAGAAACCATAGCCACTTCCTTTCCTGATAGCCTAATGATTAATGAGAATCATTTCCACCTTATAATCCTTTAGCCTCTGGTCTGCGGTGATAAAAGCCAAATGTTCGGTCTGAGCCTGTGCAATTAAGAGACGATCAAAAGGATCTCGATGAAGATCCGGAAGATTTGCCACGTGGCATGCGTGGTGGTGTTCCACGGCAAGCGGCTTTATTCCGTCCCGAATCAATCGCGGTGGAATAAATCTGTGAGGGGGTTCGGGCAACGGAAGCCTGCCCAGTCTGTACTTAATCGCGATTTCCCACGAGCTTGCCGCTGACAGGAACAACTCGTTAGCGGTATTTTCGAGCAGTCTGAGCCCTTCTCTTCCGAGCTTACGAGGAGTGGTTATGCTCCAGAGCCAGACATTCGTATCAAGAAGGAGTCTGTTCATGATTCAAAACTTTTTAGAATATCTTCCGGCAATGGATCATCAAAGTCGTCCGGCACTTCAAACAGTTCGGCATCCCTGCCCAGCATTCGTTTGGGTATTTCTGCTGTAAATTTTGTCAAGAGGGCGATTGGCTTCCCTGCCTTGGCAATAATAATCTCTTCACCTTTCTGCACCTGGGAGAGAAGGCGGGAAAGATTTGTCTTTGCTTCATGGATATTTACCTGCATTTTAAGACCTCTCTTTACACGGCAGAATGAAGCTAAGCTAATACATGAGATAAACTAAGTCAAGGTGAATATCTATGAATAATAAGAAGTTGCTTTTTGCGAGTGTGAATATGTCAGAAGAAGGATTGTGTGTCAACCGGATATAGGCCACTTGATGTTGTGGAGGGTGAATTGGAAGATTCATTGCCGATCATTAAAGATATGGATAAAGCGCGGCAATGGAACAAGACTTATCAAAAAAGCCTGTTTTTTGAAAAATTTGGACGCAAATTTCCGGTATGCTTAAAGGATGATTCCAGGATTATTGGAGCCAAGAGTTGGTAGGTGAAAGCTGAGAATAAGAATCGTCATATGTAAGATCAGGGATATGGGAGGCGATTTTAGCGGGCGGGTCATGGTTTCTGGTTTCCCATAAGCCCAAGTGTCTCAGTATCTTTTCAATAATCTTACCATCCTCGATGATCGATATTATTTTCATTGAACCCAGGCACTTAGGGCATAATAAGGGATCAACATTATATATCTTTTGGATCAGCCGCGCCCAATTTTTAGCATACCGAAAACGTGAAACCTTGTTTTGTCTCAACCATGACTGACCTCCTTTAAGTATAATTGAATGAAACGGACCGTACCTTTTGGTTCCGGACCGGTGCCGCTTCGGTTTTCGCCTGCGAGGGATCGCGGCCCGGAGTGCCTTCGACTCCGGATCAGCCCATCGACGGTTTTGAACCGGAACCCCTGCATGCCAAGCCGTAACATTTTCAACCCGCAACGCATGGCGTTAATGGTATCCGATTATAATTCTTTCTTTCAGGAATGATAAGAGAAAAGAACCTGCCGGAGAAAAATGTATTAGAGATTCCATTACCTTTCAACCACAATTTTCATGCGTCATTCGGAGTCTGCGATCATCACCGTGCGGATGGGCCTCTTTCCGGCGCCGGGGTATGGTCCAAGCAACATCTCCACCGAAGAGATGGGGATCTCTTCAATGGGCGGCCGCCCGCGTGTCGTTGTTGAAACAGATGGGATCCGGTCGATTGCATAATACGATCTCGATATTTTACATCATATGATCTTCCGCGTGATATCGCCAATGGGATGGTATTGAAGAAAGGGCTTGCTTTTTGTTGACCGGAATGTCTATATTTTCATGAAGTTACTGCAACTTTTCTCATCGACCGATCAGCCGTAAATCAGAAAGCCTCTGTATCATTCAAAAAAGGAGGTTGCCATGATCCATCGCAAACATATCCATTCCCCCCAGGAGACCCTAAAACGGAACGCTTCTCCTGCTTTCAAAGTTCTGCCCGTAACCTTCATGGTATGCTTCATTTTTGCCGCATACACCTCATCAGGCCGGGCTGTCAGCATAGGGGATATCAAGGCCACTGACACAAAAGGAGAACCCATAGAGACGACAACGATTGAAATACCGGACAAAGACGCCCCGGAAGACGAGTCTATCGATGTCGTAAAGGGCGGTCACCTGATCAACCCGAAATCTGAATACGTTATTGATGCAGAGGGTCACAAGGCTGTCACAGTCACCGGTGAAGATCTCATCCAAAGCGGCTCCGTTCAGCTCAAGCCGACCCCGAAGCGCCACATGGTCATTCTCCATGAAGAGCGCCCTGAGGATAGAGCAACAGAATTGGCAAAAGCGATATATCTTCTTACGGGTGAAGATGAAAAAGATTGGGCAAGAATAGGCAATCTTTTGATAGAGCATCGGAAATCAAGTGGATTGGATGCGACAGAGACAGAAGAAGAGACGGAAGAAGATATAAAAATCGAGAGTGTTGTCCCGTATCTTCAGCCGATCGTTATTATCAATGGCGGTTCAGGCCCGGTTGAGTTGGAAAAAAGTAAAGAGATTGAATTGGTCTTAGAATGGATGATAGTAGACTGGTGGCGCGAGAAGCAAAAATTGGGAACTTCTTCAGAAGATAAGGCCGGAGCCGCAACTGAAACAACAGCCGATATGTTTGTCTTTGAGTGGTTATCCCCCTTTGACGATGATGATCTCGGCATTGAACCGGATGACAGCGGCATGGTTTTTCGCTATAAGTTTTTCAAAGAACCGAAGCCTTTAGAGCCTTTCATAATTGAAGACGACCCCCGCAAGATCCAGCAGTCTGAAACATTCCCGAATGATCCCCTGTTCAAGAGCCGTGGAAGCTGGGGTCAGAGTTATTTCGACCAGTGGGGTCTCCACCGCATCGGCTTCAGGCCCATCCATGAGGATCAGGAGAAATCGCTCTGGCCAAACAAAGCAAAGCCTGTCATCGTTGCGGTCATAGACACGGGCATTGACCGCACCCATCCCGAGATTTCCGAATCGCTCTGGAAAAACGGGAAGGAAATCCCCGGCAACGGCGAGGACGACGACAAGAACGGCTATGTGGATGACGTCCATGGGTGGAACTTTGTCGATAACAACAACGATATCGGAGATATCAACGGTCATGGAACGATTACTGCAGGCATCATTGCCGCTTTGATAAACAACAAGATTGGCATTGCGGGAGTGAACCCATGGGCGAAGATTATGCCGATCAAGGCCATGGAGTGGAACGGCAGGGGCTGGGCTTTTGATATCGCCAAGGCCATCATTTATGCCGTGAACAACGGGGCACGCGTCGTCAATATCAGCATCGGCGGAAAGCGCCTCAACCGCATGGAACTCCTCGCAGTTGGCTATGCGAGGAGCAAAGGGGTTGTCGTTGTTGCCGCTGCGGGAAATGAGGGAATGAATACAAATGAGTATTCGCCTGCCGGGCTTCCGGGGGTTGTCACGGTCGCAGCCACGGGACCTGACGATAAAAGGGTTGGCTATTCCGGATGGGGAGCGGGTATCGACATCGCCGCTCCGGGCGTCGATATCCTCTCGCTTCGCGCCAAGCGGACGGACCTTCTCAAATTCGAGAAGAAGGATTATAAACCGGGCACCGCCTTTGTAGGCAGGGGCAAGGATTATTACCGCGTCACCGGAACATCCTTTTCCGCGCCCTTTGTCAGTGGTGTGGCATCGCTCATCCTCTCGAAGAGCCCGGAGCTTTCCGGCATGCAGGCAACGAGAATGATCCTCCATTCGGCAAGAGACATCGATGTGCCGGGATGGGACCAGTTCACGGGCTACGGACTTCTCGATGCCGAGGCTGCCTTCCGTGCGGACCCGAATTTCTATGTGATTTCCCGAATCTTTAAAGTTGCCGGAACAAAAAAGGAGGGGAAGTTCCATATCGAGGTTTCCGGCCGCGCCATGGCGGATCATTTTAAACGGGCCTGGATAGCGGCGGGAAAGGGAAACCATCCGACAAAATGGAACAAGGTCTCGGATGATATTACCGCACCCGTCAAAGGCGGACAGCTTGCGCTCATTGCCCCGCAGCATTTCAAGGGCGCCAAGACCTGGACGCTCCGCCTCATTGTGGAACACGAAAACGGCTTTAAGCGTGAATCGCGGTTCAATCTCAAGCTGGGATAAAGACTTCAAAAGGAGAAGAGACATGAAAATGAAGACTTCTGCGCTTGTTTCATCTTTCACCCTATCTTTTGTCCTTTTTTCTGCGCCGGTGTTTGCAGTGACCGGCAATCTGATCGTAACGCAGAGCGGCCGGTCCGTGCCGGACGCCACCGTCAAAATAGAGACGGCGGAAGGGGAGTCGATCGGAGAGACCCGGACCGATTCTGAAGGGCGTGCAACGCTCAGCCTGCCTGAAGGCTTCATAGTCAGACCTGAGGTCGTCAAGGTGACAGAGGCAGCTGGGAATACGATCACTTATAAGTGGCCGGTTAAATTGTCGATGACGCCTATAAAATCAGTACCGAGCGAAACAGGGGCATTTCAGATCGACAGTGGGGCATTGTCCCTTGTTTCCATGGATCTTGACGGCGGTATATGTGCCCTTGATAAGGACGTGGTTTCCGTTATCGAGAAGGCGGCCCAGCCTGTTTCGGTCGGCAAGAATGCCGATGTCGGAACAGGCGCGCGCCGGAAGCAGAAGGTTGCGGAGCAGGCAACGGGTATGCTTGGCGGTGCTCTGAGCGGCCTTACCAAAGGCGTGTTCGGCGGCCGCGGCGGTGATGACAAGGCGGAGAAAGCGCCGAAACTGGCCAAAGACCCTTGCTCTGATAGTATGAAGCGCACCTTCTCGGATCCGGCAACCGGAACGAAAATCAGGGTGGGCGGGAAGATGACCCAAAAGGGGCTTCATATCAGCACCACCATACTCGACTCCCCTGACAAGGGCACCTTTCAAACCGTCTATCTCATGGACGACAACGGCAATAAAGCAGGACCGACACTCTATGAAATATACGAGCTCTATCGGGAATGGACGCTGACGGTCAGCTGGACATACACCCGGTGGTCCGGCGGAAAGCAGATCGAACACAAGGAAGGGGGATGGAGCGAAGGCGGCCGGGACATCCTCGGCACCTTTGCCGTGCCCAAGGAAAACGACGGCATCTGGAAGCAGATGGGTTTTTCAAATGCAGTGGCAGGTATCAAGGGCCTGGGCGCTCTTTTCCCGATCGCTCCGGAGATCCTCCAAACGGACCGGATGCATCTCGTGGTTCATGTCACCCGACCCGCACAGCAGGCGGTGAACACGACGGCGTATGTGATGAGTATGCCCCCCCTTGCAAGCGGAGGGTTAAACCTGCTCAAATCATTTTGAAACGGTTTGAGGGCAGGCGGAACGGATTGCGATGAAGTGTTTCCGTGAATCACCTTAAAGTGATGATTCGCTACATCCCATATATCTTCCTTATCACTTCTCTCCTCATCGTTCCGTCGGTTTCGATCGCCGTGGGTGATGCATATCCGAGATCGGCGACCATAGGGGTTGAACAGGGAAACGTGAGGGATGATCCGGATGCGCGGTCTGAAATCATCGGGCGAGAACCATATAGGGTCTTAATTATTAACTGTTTGTTTTGAATAATTAATATTTAAGATGCGACCCCGTTTTTCCCCCCTGTTGGGGATATGGGTGATAAGCTGAGCCAACCAATCGAGGGCATCGAAGGTTTTTGAGGTCTTGCCGTCTTTCGATTCGTATATCACTTTTGCAGTGCCATCGGGGGAATCATCGGTTGTAATATATGTCATCCGTTCTTGAGAAAATGACGCACGGATGATATAGCGCGCCAAATTCTCAAGGCCCTCTTCATTGTGAGGCCAAATGGCGTTACCGCAATAAACGTTAAAGCCGCTGTGATGCCAATTGAGCATGTTTTCGATCACCGTGTCATTTATTTTACCCTCAGCTTTAAGCATTTTGAACACTTCATGTCGGAAAACTTCTTCAAGCTCTGTGGTTTTGAGGGGAGGACAGATCATGAAAGCGCCGTCGTTGTAAAAGCAACCATCGGTGGCGAGAACATGTAGATGGGGATGGAAATTTTGGAAATCGCCAAAGCTTTGCACAGCGACTGCAGCACCAGCGTTGGCATCGTCATAGGGTACGGCTTGCGTCAAATATAGGTTCAGTACTTTCCATGCGCACCGGCTCAGTTTTGTAAGAAGACTGCGATCGAACATAAAATAGATTCGAAGCCGTTTTGGAATACTGAAAACCCACTGACGGTGGGGGACATATTTCAAGACCGCCTTACATAGCCATTCGCCGAATTCCACCACGCGTTTCTGAAAAGTGTGAGAAAACTTACCAAAATTGAATTTTGGTCAAGATTTGTCCCTATGTAACAAAACAAGGATAAAAAGGAGACGGAAAGTGCCGACATTGACATTGGAAATCGGTTCAAGATAAAATTTCAGCATGAAGAGGTGTGCCATGGAAATTGAGGGTTCTGAGTTGAAGGTTGGGAATGTGCACCGGGAGTTATTCGATTGAAACGGGAAAGGGGCTGAATATGGATCGACCGATGGATTTGACGATTTTTAAAGACATGAAAGAACCGGAGCTACGCAATTACCTTGAATTCCTTCTGTGGCAGTACCGGGTTGTGGATGCGTTCTGGTTTATATACGTGACCGAACGGTTCGATCAACAGACCGCCGAAAAACTCAACGAGCAGGTGTGGGGACGGATCGCCGGCATGGCGGCAAAAGATATCGTCAGCCAATTCGGAGTCAAAGAGAAGGGACTCCAGGGATTGGTCAAGGCCATGCGGTATTTCCCGTGGTGCATTCTCGTGGGGTATGATTTTACGGAAAGCCGGGATGAATTGATAATTTCGGTTCCGTCCTGCCCGACGCAGGAGGCACGGATAAGACGCGGGTTGGGCGAGTATGTGTGCAAGGATATGCACAAGCTTGAATTTGAGGGATTTTCAAGGGAAATTGATGAACGAATTTCAGTGGAATGCCTGTTTGCCCCCCCGGACCCGCATCCTGATGACATGTTCTGTAAGTGGCGGTTTTTCCTAAACGATTGAGGAATCAGCTTCCCTTAACCATTATTTGCAGGCAAGCGATATGACCTATAATTTTGATCCCGAAAAATGGTATGATATGGAAAAGAGCGCGCTGGATCGACGATTGCAGAAGGGAGAGCTGAGTCGTCAGGATTACAGGCAGGAATTGGATGCGTTGGATCGAAGATATGAAGAGATGCTGGATCGTCTCGATGGCAGCTATGAGATTCCCAAATGAGGACCAGTAAACCTTCCGCCGCTTCCGGACAAAATGGTCTGTATATGTTATTTCTTAATCCCTTCGATTTTGATGGACACCACTGATTTTCCGAATTCCCTCAGCTCTTCGATGCTGAGATTCGATTCCTTTGCCAGAGATTGAACATAGGGATCGAGAGTTTCGCCAAAAGACCCGAAACAGTCTTCTCCCATTATGTTAATCTCTTCAAACCCTGCATCGGCGATCGCTTTTAAATAATCGGTTTTCAGCATGGCCCCCGCAACACAACCCACATAGGCGTTAACGCTTTTTTCAAGCTCATCCGGGATCTTTTTGTGCAGAACGATATCGGAAACCATCATCCGACCTCCTGATTTTAGAATCCGGTAGGCTTCACTGAAAACCCGCTGTTTATCAGGCGAGAGGTTGATCACGCAGTTTGAAATGACAACATCTGCGGTATTGTCGGCTACCGGAAGGTTTTCGATCTCTCCCAGCCGAAACTCAATATTTTCGGCATCGACCTTTTCAGCGTTTTTCCGTGCCAGGCTGATCATATCTGCTGTCATATCTACTCCGATCACTTTGCCGCTTTTGCCGACCTGTTTGGCGGCCAGAAAACAATCGATTCCGCCGCCTGAACCCAGATCAACCACCACTTCCCCATCTCGTAATGCTGCAAGGGCGGTGGGATTGCCGCATCCCAGTCCTAAATTCGCATCCGTGGGAATGGATCCGAGTTCCTGGTCTGAATACCCGATTCCTTTACCGGCATGATCGGCCCGGTTTGAACTGCCGCAGCAAGAATTGCCGGGATCGCAACAGGAGGTCCTTGTTTTCGCTATTTCGCCATACTTATCTCTCACCACATCTCGAATATCTTCCATTTCAATACGCCTCTAACTTAAAATTTGTTTTAGTATGGGACCGAGGGAATTCTTTACCATGGTTTCAAGATCATCGGCTTTTTGAAGGGTGATACAGCAGACTTTTCCATTCCGCTCCCAGGACACGACCGCCAGCTTATCACCCCCATTGAATCCGGCCTTTTCACGAACATTCTTGGGCAGAACGACCTGCCCCCGAGCATCCATTGCCACCAAAGCTTCTACTTTACAGCTTCCCGGGTCGCACAGAGGGGATTTGGAATTCCGATCGTCTTTGGTTTTTGAGTTTGTCACAATGTCCTCCTAAATCAGAATATTCAGAATTATCTGAAAAATCATAAAATTCAATATAATCTAATAATAGCTTTTGTCAAGGTTGATCGCATGAGAATCACCGAGGCGGTCTTCGCTGCGCTTCATACCTGCATAGTTGAATTCGAAGATTATTTGACAGGATGAATAACTGCAAGTCGTCTCGCGACACACGATTCGTGAACCTTGAACCTGGCGCTTTATTCTTTGCCATCGATTTTCTGACATATACCGCTTCCTTTTCTTGACACATTCAATCGAATTCACTAATGATTGAATTTAATTCGCTTCGCTCACAATTGGAATAATGGAATACTGGAACAATGGAATAATGGGTTCTGCGAAGATGGGATAATGGCTTGTTGGTATTCATTTCAGTTGATGGAAGAATTAAAAATGATAAACTTCGCAATAATTCAACGTTCCAATATTCCACCATTCCATTATTCCATAGATGAGGCAAAACTCGAGGCCTCAAAAAACTAATTTGTTTTCAACAAGTTGTAGAATTCTCGAGACGTTTAATTATGGGGGTTGCTATGAAAATAATGGTGGGGTTCGATGGAACAGATATTGCCAGGGGGGTATTGAAGCTTGCTGAAGATCATGCCAAAGCATTTAATGCCCAAATTTTCGTGGTTACAGCAGTGACTCAATCCCATGACGTAAAACTTGACGACATGGATCGAATGGAGGAGTCAGATCGTCAACTCAATGAAATCAAGAACCATTTTGAGAAAGCGGATATCCCCTGTGAAGTTCGCGTTTTGGTTAATGATCTTCAACCCGGGGAAAGTTTGGTTCAATTTGCAAATGAAAACGCGATTGACGAAATCGTTATCGGTGTTAAAAAAAGATCCAAAGTGGGAAAATTGCTTTTCGGATCCACCGCGCAGTATGTTATTCTTGAAGCCAAGTGTCCGGTGGTAGCGGCCAAGTAAGCTTCGATCTTTATCGGGTTTCGGGGTATAAACTCAACGATCTCTCGATTACTTAAAGCTGTTTGGATCAGAAAGGAATTTCAACTATATCTTCCATTACTTATGGCGGCGGACTAAAATCTCTTCACCTTGGGACAAGCCGCTGACGACCTGGACGCGATCGTCCTCTGCAGTACCCAAGCGAACATAACGGCGGGTGGGGCCTTTTTCCGATTTCACGATTACAAAATCCAGCTGGCCCACACGGGTGACGGCTTCAATCGGGACATAGATTTTTTTTGTTTGGCCTATTGGAATCAACAGCCTGCCGAACATCCCCGGAAATAACCCTGATTTATCTTTCAGGTCGACCTTTACAAGAAACGAGCGGGAGCCGGGGTCCGCTGACGGTACGATTTCATCCAAGACGGATGTGAACCGTTTGTCAATGGCATCGATTTCGGTGGTCAGGCGTTGTGCCTTTGAGAGTTTGGATGCCACCGATTCTCTGACACTCGCTTCAAGACGCAGACTGTCGGGGTCATACAACCGGAGCAGCGGCACACCCTGTCCGGCCGTATCCCCGGGTTCGGCATAGCGCTCCACCACCCGTCCTGATATAGGAGCTTTCAGCGTGCTGTGGCTGAGTGCGGTTTCCGCTTCATCTTCCTGGCGACGCGCTCGTGTGAGTTCTGCGCGGGCAGCTGTATACACCGATTCGACCTGATCCAGTTTTGATTTTGAAACCGCGCCGCCGCCTGCTTTATAAATATTCTGAAACCGCTTATATTCCTTTTCTGCCTGGTCATATCTGGCTTTGGCGGCAATCATTTCCTGATGCGCTTGATCCACACGGGCTTTCAGCTCGCGGGAATCGAGTTGAACCAGAACCGCTCCCTTTTTTACCTGGTCTCCGGATCGGACCGATATGGACGATATCCTGGCGGTTACCAAAGGTGAAATCACCGTCTCCACTTTGGCCCGAACGGTTCCGGCGGCTTTTTCTATGAGCGGTTCGGTTGTGACTTCCACCTTGATGATTTGACCATCGACTGTGGAAGGAACAACACCGCGAAAGTCAACCGGAATCTTGGTTTCAAAAAAACCTGCCAGGTACGCCATCACCACACCCAGCATTGCCAGTACAACAACGGATCCCGTTAATTTTATTAATGTTTTCACGATTCCATTTCCTCTTTCGGCGGCAGTCCATGGCCGGGTTTATTTCCGTATACCAGGTGATAGAGTATGGGAATGACCATTAGGGTAAACAGCGTGGATGCTGCGATACCGAATATGATTGCCCAAGCCAGCCCGCTGAAAATCGGATCCAGGGTGATTACCAGGTTGCCGAGCAATGTCGTTCCTGCGGTTAGGAAGATCGGCCGCATGCGCACCGCACCCGCTCGAATCAGCGCTTCTTGCAAGCCGATACCCTGGCGTAGCGCCATGTGGATGAATTCTACTAGGATCAGCGAATTGCGAACCACTATTCCCGCCAATGCAATCATACCGATCATGGCTGTTGCAGTGAATAAAATCGGATTCGGATATCCGTTTACCACGCGTTCACCCATCTGATTCAACAACCAGAATCCCGGCATAATACCGAGAACAGAGAGTGGAATAGCCAACATAATGATTCCCGTAATGGCGGACAACCCGGTCTGTATACGAAGAACAATGAAGATCCCCAACAGTGCGACTCCGAATGCGATGCCGAGATCGCGAAACACGCTTAACGTGATCTTCCACTCCCCCTCGCCGTTCCATACGGCTCGAACACCATCGGGCAAAGACCATGAAATCCCGCCGCCCGGTTTAAAATGCGTTCGACTTTCAACCGGAACCGGTTGAATTTCGTCCGGTTTTGCATTTAGATCACCGGCCACGTCTAACACGATCTCAGCCGGTGTCCGACCCGCCACATCTGCAAAAACATATACAACGGGCTTAAGGTTTTTGTGGTGAATGACCTTGTCCTGCAATCGGTTTTGAAAACCGCCGATTTCAGCCATGGAGACGATGGGTTGTGGAGCATCGCGTATACCGGCTTTTTCCCGAATCTTGGTAATTCCCGGCCTTCCTTTAACGTGCAAATCCGAAAGTGCGCCGGGTGAGCTTCTGATATCTATGGGGAGTCGCAACACCACGGGCAAGGGGTTCACTTCTCTCGGGATCTGCATGAATCCCGTTACCATGCCGTTGTTGGCGAGGCGGATGGTTTGAGCGATGTCTTCGGTTCCGATCCCGGATAATGCGGCTTTCTCTTTATCCGGCACGAATATCATTTTTTGTTGATCGTCACCCACAGATGTGTCCACATCCACTACAAAGGGCTCCTGCTTCAGGCGGTTTTCCAATATTTCTGCGGCATTTTGAAGAGCCGCATACGGCGTCGCCTTTTTGCCGTACAGCTCAACGGTTATGGTCGAAATCACCGGCGGCCCGGGCGGTACTTCAACCAGCATGATGCGTGCGTCATTTGAATGTGCGATCCGTTCCAGATCCTTCCGGATGCGCAACAAAATCGAATGGGATTGTTGCGCCCTGCGTTGTCGTTGGGCCAGTGTTACCCGGATATCTGCATAGTGAGCCCCCTGGCGCTGATAGTAATGCCGTACCATCCCATTGAAATCCATTGGCGACGGCACACCCACAAATGCGGTGTATTCATTTACTTCCGGAACGTTACGTAAATATTGACCGAACGCCGCTACCGTCCCCTGGGTGCGTTCAAGGGTGGTGCCTTCCGGCATGTTCACGATGATTTGAAACTCATCCTTGTTATCGTATGGGAGCAGTTTAAGGGGGACAAGCCGCAGTACGGGGAGTACCATTGAGATCAATAAGAGTAATGCGATGACCGCAAGAAACACCCATGAACGCCCGTGGGTGCGAATCAACGGTTTCAGCAAAGATTCGTAGAATCGGTACAGTCGGGTTTTGGTGATGTCATATTCGGATTTTTGCCTGGCCGGTTTGATCAGTTTATATGACAGCCAGGGGGTAATTAGGAATGCGACCACCGTGCTGACCACCACACTCACCGGTACATTAAACGCCATGGGGGCCATATACGGACCCATCATCCCGGTGATGTAATAAAGGGGAGCAAAGGCGAAAATGATGGCGATGGTGGACATGATCAATGCGCCCCGGATTTCGGACATGGCCAGGATCACGCCCTGGCGACGCGTATGTTGGCCGGTCCGCATAAAGCGCTCGATGTTGTCGACCCCTGTTATGGGGTCATCCACCAGCAAGCCGAGAGCAAGGATGAGGGCAAACAACGTTACGCGGTTGATGGTGTAACCGGCAAAAAGGTCAAGACCCAGCGTGATCCCGTAGCAAATCGGAACCGCCAATCCGACCACCAATGCAGCGCGCCAACCCAAGAAGAGCCCGATAAAGCTGACTACCGTGAGCACCGCAACGAAGAGGCTCGAAACGAGGTTGTTGATTTTGTCATCTGCGGTCTGCCCATAGTTTCGAATAATCCGAAAATTGACTTCGGGAGGAAAAATCTCTTTTTTGAGCTTTTCAAAATAGTCCTCCACTTCGCGTGCTACCCATACGGCATTGGCTCCTTTCTGCTTAGCCACAGATATCGCAACTGCCGGATAGTCATCCGGGTATTTCTGCAATCGGTCGGATGCCGGGCCGAAGCCGATCCAGGTGTAACTGTCCGGCTCGGCTGGCCCATCGATTACCTTCGCAATATCTCTCAGGTAAACAGGCACGCCGTCCACGACATTGATGACCAGTTTTCTTAAATCTTCTGCGTTTTTGATGAAGTCTCCGGCCTCAACCACAAATTCCTGGTCTAAAATTTGAATATTACCGGCCGGCAGCAATTTGTTGGATACATCGATGGCCCACGCCACCTCCAAAGGCGCCGTTTGCCGCGCGGCCAATGCCTTCGGATCCAGTTCAACCCGTATCTCTCTGGGACGACCACCGGTGACCTCAAGCCGATTGGTGTTTTTGATGGACTGCAGATCGTGTTCTATTTCTTCTGCAAGCCTCCTTAATTCGTGGTCACCGGTTAACGTCGGGTTTTCACTCCACAGCACTGCGACGATAATCGGAACATCATCAATTTCAATGGGTTTAACGACCCAGGATTCAACGGCTTTTGGAATGCGGTCGGTATTGGAGAATATTTTGTTGTAGATCTTAATTAACGAGTCTTCACGATTTTCTCCCACAAAAAAACGGACGGTTACAACACATTGCTCGGCTCTGGACATGGAGTAGACATACTCAACGCCATCAATTTGATAGAGCAGCTTTTCCAAGGGCGTGGCGATCTGGCGTTCCACCTGTTTTGCACCGAGTCCGGGTGCGGATACCAGCACATCCGCCAGGGGGACGATGATTTGCGGCTCTTCTTCCCGTGGTGTGATTACCAGCGACACAGCCCCGACCAGGAGGGCACCCAATAACAATAGCAGAGGGAGCGGCCCTTTAAGGGCTGTGGTGAGCAGTTTCGACAGCCAATCCGATTTCGGTAAAGTGGGTTCGGTCATGGCGATTTGCTATACTAATTTAGTATGTTTAGCGCTTAGCGATGACAGACATTTTGCACCAGTAAACTATGGCAGTAAAAAATATGAGTGTCAATCCGGCAAGATGGATAGTGCGTCTCTTGCCAGGCCACTGATTGAATGCTCTGTGAGTTGCCCGTCAAGATAGATTTTTATAATGGTATCATCATTTAAAAGTTTTTTGAGGTAAGGCGCCATGAGCGGGGAGGGGAGGGCTCCGGCGATCCATATTGCCAGCCCCCGGAGGAACGGGTCTTGAGATGTAAGAAAAGGAATCAGTAACGGAGCGATATCGGGAATTGATTCCAGGCGGTTACGGGCCAGCCGCCCCAGACCCCACAATACCCCTCTTTGCAGGATTTCGTGTTCGATATAATTGCCGTCCTCTCGAATGTATGAAACTAAAATGCTGCCGTATTCCCGGGCCAGTTGCCGGTGCTGCGCCATGATTTCTCCCATGGCTTCCGGCGAGCCCCAGCCAATCCCACCGGATTCGTCGTTCAGATTCCACATGAGACGCCGCATGACAACACGGGCGGCTTCCAGGTTTGTATTTGCGATTTCGGCTACTACCAGTCCCAATAGGCTAACGGCATGCCATTTGATGATGTCATCACCGGCATATAAGAAAGAAAAGAGCGGACTCACCACCTGCTGTAGCGGCATTTCAAGGACACGGTGGTGAGCCTCGGTTTGATTTGGTTGAGAGAGTAGGTTTCGGAGCCGGATTTTCAGGGCTCTGCTGGACATAAGGCCTCAACGGTCACATCCGATGAATTATCCATCATTCCAGTATTCCACTACTTCATATTTTCTATGATTCTTCCCAGTAGATACAATTTGTGGGACAGTTCTTTATGGCCTCGTCCACTTCATCCTCCGGGTAGTCATCCGATTGAAGGACTTCAATAAATCCGGCATCATTCATCTTGAACACCGCAGGGGATACTTCAATACAGATGCCGCAGAGAATGCATTCGCTGAGATCGACAACCGGTATTTTCATGGATATAGACGGACTTATAAACCCTCGCTGATGGTTTTTCCCAGCTCTTTGCCGAACGCGTAACACGATTCCAATCCGGTTTGATCCGGTACATACTGGATCCTCTGGTTCGGTTCCATGACGTCGAATTTCATTTCTGCCATCTGTTGTTTGATCAGTTCCACCGCTTCACCGCTCCAACCGTAGGATCCGAATGCCGCACCGATCCTGTTCAGGGGTTTCAGTCCTTTCATATAGGTCAGGAAATCGGCAACCGTCGGGAACAGACCGTTGTTGAGCGTGGGAGAGCCGATAATAATTCCGCGGGCATCCAGCACTTCGGTCATCACATCGCTGCGGTGCCATTTTCTCAAGTGCATGGGCCGTACGGATACCCCTTCCGAAGCGATTCCTGAGGCAACGGCATCTGCCATCTTTTCCGTGCTGTGCCACATGGTGTCGTAAATGACGACAGCCTTTTTCTTCGGCTTCTGCTCGCTCCATCGGACATAGGCATCGATAATTTTTCCCGGATCTTTTCTCCAGATGATACCGTGGTCCGGGCAGATCATGTCGATTTCTATTCCCAGTTCCGTGACTTTTTGTACCAGTTTGAGGATAAGCGGGGAATAAAGCAGAAGGATATTGGCATAATATTTTTTTGCATGGGGCATGATGTCATCGCTCATGGCATCATCGAATTTTTCAAACCCGGCATAATGTTGACCAAACGCGTCACTTGAAAACAATATCTTGGACTCATTGAGATAGGTAAACATACTGTCCGGCCAATGTAGCATCCGGGTTTCAAGAAAGGTGAGGGTATTCTTGCCGATGGACAGGTTGCTCCCGTTTTCAACGGCCTGGTAGTTCAAGTTGGAACCGAAATGGGCGGCAAGATTCTTCAAGCCCATTTTGGAGCAGTAAACCGGCTTATCTTCTCCCACACGATGCATGATCCTAGGCAGGCTGCCGGAATGATCCATTTCGGTATGGTTGCTGATGACAATATCTATTTTTCCGGGATCAACAATGTCGGCAATATTTCGGAGCATGGCATCCGCAAATTCACTCTTGACCGTATCGATGAGGGTGATTTTTTCATCGAGAATCAAAAATGCATTGTAGCTCGAGCCCAACCAGGTGGAATAACCGTGAAAATCTCTAATATTCCAATCATTGACGCCAACATCATAAATATTCTCAAAAATTTCTATCGGTTTCATCCTTTCACCTCAGCTT
>DUZK01000002.1 GCA_013349495.1 Deltaproteobacteria bacterium | reverse complement strand
GGCGTTGCTGCGTCAGGGTTTCCCCCATTGCGCAAAATTCCTCACTGCTGCCTCCCGTAGGAGTCTGGACCGTGTGTCAGTTCCAGTGTGGCTGATCATCCTCTCAGACCAGCTAACCATCGTGGCCTTGGTAGGCCGTTACCCTACCAACAAGCTAATGGTACGCGGGCTCATCCCCGAACGGTAGCTTACATGTAGAGGCCACCTTTGATCTATAAGGCCGCAACCCGATAGATGTTATCCGGTATTAGCTACGCTTTCGCGAAGTTATCCCCGATTCGAAGGTAGATTACCCACGCGTTACTCACCCGTACGCCACTTTACTAGCTTCAGCAAGCTGAAGCGTTCTCGTACGACTTGCATGTGTTAAGCACGCCGCCAGCGTTCATTCTGAGCCAGGATCAAACTCTCCAATTAAACAATTGAACTGCATAAGAATTATGCGGTTCTCAAACTGAAAGACCCGACTCAAAGCTGTCACTATTTAGTTTTCAAAGATCGATTTTACCCGAAGCGGGTACGCTAAAATAGAAAAGCGAAAATGATTATATGTCACACCACTTGCACTGTCAAGCGGTTTCCCAAACTTTGGACAAAAAAATTCTGGCATTCTCAAAGACAAAATCGCCAGAATAGGTTTTGAATCAATATAATTCTTAAAGAGCGATTCGATTAAAACGATCTGCTTTCTACAGCGAATTCAATCCTGTGTCAACACATATTTTACAATTTTATTATTTTTTTCATCACATAAGAATAAAAATTTCGAACCCATAGAGCCGATGCGCATAAAACGAAAAAATTATACGATTCTGACTTTATGAAACCGTTTTTTTCCGGCTCGAAGTACGATTTCCGAGCTTAATATATCATCTTGCGTGACCATCCTTTCAGCAGAATCGATACGCCCGCCATTTAAGTATGCACCACCCTGCTGAATGAGCCTTCGGGCATCACTGCCCGATCTTGCCAAGCCCACCCGATGGAATATCTTGAAGACAGGAATTCCTTCCTTAAGTTCATCGAGAGGGATATCGGTTTGCGGAACAGACGCTTCATTTACAATGGATTCGTCTCGGGGAATGGAACTGGATGGCAGGATGGTATCAGGAATCGATCTTGACCCGAACATACTTTCCGCGGCTTGGAGTGCTTTGACGGCATTCTCTCTGCCGTGGGCAAGCAGGGTCGCTTCATAGGCCAATACCGCTTTTGCACTGTTCAAATCAGCACCCGAAAGGTGTTCCGCTGCATTGATTTCATCCACGGGCAGAAACGTGAAAAGAGACAGAAATCGGGTGACATCCGGATCGTCGGTGTTGATCCAGAATTGAAAGTAATCATAGGGCGCGGTTCTCTCCGGATCCAACCAGACAGCCCCCTTGGCCGTCTTTCCCATTTTCGCTCCGCTGCTGGTGGTAATCAAGGGAAAGGTAATACCGAATGCGGTATCCTGTTTCATCCTTCGGATCAATTCCACCCCGGCCACAATGTTGCCCCATTGATCACTGCCCCCCATCTGAAGTTTGCAGTCGTGGTTATCTGCAAGATACAGAAAATCATATGCCTGTAAAATCATATAGTTGAACTCAATAAAACTGAGTCCTTCCTCGGAATCCAGCCGAATCTTGCAGCTTTCGGCTTTAATCATACGATTGACGCTGAAGTGCCTGCCGATGTCCCTCAGGAAGGGAATGTATTCCAGCTTGGTCAGCCAATCGGCATTGTTCTGCATCAGCGCCCTGCCCTCGGTAAAATCAATGAAATTCGAAAGCTGTTTTCGAATACCGAAAGCATTTTGTTCGACATCCTCGATGGTCAACAACTGCCGCATCTCGGTTCTCCCACTGGGGTCCCCCACCAATCCGGTTCCGCCGCCTACAAGGGCGATGGGTCTGTGCCCGTGACGTTGCATGTGTGCCAAAGACATAATGGGCACCAGGCTCCCGACATGCAGGCTGGATGCCGTGGGATCGAACCCGATATAACAGGTGATGGAATGATCTTGGAGCAAGGCATTCAGTTCATCATCGTGGGTGGTCTGTTCGATAAACCCGCGTTCTTTCAAGGTGTCGAGTACATTCATGGTAATTGCCTTTTATTTATCTGGTTATCCACCATTCTCGAATCAACTTTTATGTGGGCCTGCTTCTGAATCAGAAATGATCGTTGTTGTGGATTTCAGTGTTCAGGTTTCAGTGCTTGCGCGCCTCCGGCGGGTTCAATTTTCATCTATCGGCACGTCCTGACACCAGACACCTGAAACCATGTCATCGCCTTGGAATATATATTAATACATCCGAATAATGGTTGCTTGAGTAAACCGCATAACCAGTTTCATTTATTAGCATAAGCGACCGCCCGGGTCTCACGGATCACCATCACTTTTATTTGGCCGGGAAAAGTCAACGATTCCTCAATCTTCTTGACAATATCCTTGCTCAGGAGCACCGCAGTATCATCATTAACAATTCCGCTTTCAACAATGACCCTGATTTCTCTACCCGCCTGTATCGCATAGGAGTTTGAAACACCCTTAAATGAATTTGCAATGTTTTCAAGATCCTCTAACCGTTTAATATAATTTTCCAAAAGCTCTTTTCTTGCCCCGGGTCGGGCCCCCGATAAACCGTCGGCAGCCTGCACCAACAGGGCATAGACGGTATCAGGGGCCACATCCTCATGATGAGCGGCAATGGCATGAACAATTTTGGACGACTCCCCGTACTTTTTTGCAAGCTTTGAACCGATTAACGCATGGGGGCCTTCCACTTCATGGTCCACGGCCTTTCCCAAATCATGCAGCAGTCCGATGCGTTTCGCCAGTTTGGCATTGAGCCCCAGCTCCGAGGCCATGATACCGTTTAAAAAACCGACTTCAACGGAATGCTGGAGCACGTTCTGGGCGTAGCTGGTTCTGAATTTGAGTTGTCCGATGTGTTGTACCAGTTTGTTATGAAGCCCATGGATTCCCAAATCGAAAGCCGCTTGTTCGCCTGCCTCCTTGATGGTTTGATCCACCTCGAGGGAAACCTTCTTTACGATATCTTCAATACGGGCCGGATGTATCCGGCCATCGGCAATCAGACGCGTCAACGCGATGCGGGCGACTTCTCTTCGAACCGGATTGAATCCGGATAGAATGACAGCCTCAGGGGTATCATCTATAATGAGATCGATACCGGTTGCGGCTTCAATGGCACGGATATTTCGTCCCTCCCTTCCGATGATTCGGCCTTTCATCTCATCATTTGGCAATTGAACAACCGAAACAGTTCTTTCCGCGATAAAATCTCCTGCATATCGTTGAATGGCGGTGGCCATAATTTTTTTTGCCCTTTTATCCGCGTCTTCTTTGGTCTCCGTCTCAATTCGCTTGATTAATTTGGCGCCTTCATACCGCGCCTCGTTTTCCATCGACCGGATGAGCAGGTCTTTTGCCTGATCGGCGGTCATTCCGGAAATTTTCACCAGTTGATTGCGTTGCTCTTCTAAGAGTTCAGTGTACTTGTGCTCATCCCGCTCAATTTTATCCGCCTTTCGAGCGAGCTCCTTTTCCTGGCGAGCTATCTCTCGATCCCTCTGGTCGAATTGTTCAACTTTCCGATCCAGGCTCTCCTCTTTGTGCAGGAGCCGTTGTTCTCGATTCTTCAGCTCTCCTCTGGTTTCCTTGGTCTCCGCATCGAACTCGCTTTTCATCCGAAAAAGCCGATCTTTTATCTCAAGATTGGCTTCTTTCAGTAACGTCTCAGATTTACGCTTGGCCTCTTCGGTCAGTTTTTGGGCTTCTGATTCGGCGGCCTTCACTTTTTGGGAGACCACCTTACCTTTTATCCAGAAGGCAATTATAAAGCCGATACCGAAGGTGGCCAGGCCGAGCATAATGAAATGTTCAATCATCACCCTTCTCCTTAAATATCAATTGACGGTATAATAGAGATCCAGCCGTATATGATCATCGCGTCATGCCTGGAACATAAATACCGCCATAACTATTGTTTGAAATCGTTTATACGAAAACCGGTCCTTCATTCGCATCTGCTCATACTGACCTTCAATACTCAGAGAAACAGATTTAAAACCTGACTATACGTTTGGCTGATCGTTAAATGAGATGAAAAAGGAAGAAGAAATCTTGCTGAGGGCGAAAATTGATTGGATGGAAACCCCCACCACAATGCCGTGTTGGTAGGCCTTTGAACCTGGGGTATGACCTGGGCTCCTTGTGGCGTCTTTAGGCTTTTCTGTACCAGCAGAACATGCACACCGATGCCAAGTAAGGTGCCGCTTCAATAAGTGTTGGATCAAAGAACATCTATCAATCACGAACACGGCAGGGGTAAAATTAAAAACGCTTTCGATCCGATAATAACAAATCTAATGCTGTCAGGTTGAAAAAGGTCGGTATCAGTGAAGTTATCTCCGTGTTTCAAGATCAATTAAGCTCTACGTCCAATAGACGTTTCAAGGTCTCGGAGCGCCTCGAAACCGTCTCATGGAGTGTAAAATAATTCTTTTTCAGTTCCATATTTTCATTTGCAATATTTAATGCAGCCAGAATGAGAATCGCAATCTGTGTAATTCCGGGTGCTTCCTTTGATTGCTGATCCTGGATTCGGCCCACTTCTTTAACGAGCACATCGACAACTTCCTGCGCGTTTTCCGTCTCAGGCGCTGCCTTGAATTTGTATGGCTGCCCGAAAAGCTCTATGGTGATGAGTTGCTCCACTGATCCGAAAGATTACCTTTCTCCAGGCCGGCTATTTTATGATGATTCCGTAATTTCATCCAGACGAACCAAAAGATTGTCAATTTTTGACCGGATCAATTCCCTTTCTTCTATGTAAGTTTTTTCCTCTTCTAGTTTTCCCTGAAGCTCCTTTTCCAGGCTGTCGATTTTTTTCCGAAGCCCCTCCTTGGCTGCCTCGGCGGATTTGGAAACCTCAACCAATTTTCCAATTTTTTGTTCTATCTGATCGAACTGCTGCAAAATTTCTCCGTTTTCCAATCTTTCACCTCATTTAATTTTTGTTAGTATAATCTTATATATATACTAAAGTCAAGCTGTTTTGCTTAACCGCATGCGTATCAAGGCTTCGGCCGCATTCAACTCTTCCCAGGTATTAATTCCTACGACTTCATCAGCATCATCGCAAAAAACAGCCCCGATGGTCTTGCCCATACGGTTGCCGATTTCAATGATATCCGTCAAATAGTACTCACCTTGTGCATTATCGGCGGAAACCTGTCTTAGGGTTTCAATCAGACAGTTTTTTTTAATACAATATATCCCGGTGTTAATGGATCGAACCTGTTTCTGTTCCGCTGATGCATCGGTTTCTTCAACAATTCTAAGCACCTTACCCTGCTCATCCTGCAATATTCTTCCATATCCGGTGGGGTTTTT
The DNA here is from genome assembly GCA_013349495.1 of Deltaproteobacteria bacterium. Lineage (GTDB taxonomy): Bacteria > Desulfobacterota > Desulfobacteria > Desulfobacterales > SURF-15 > DUZK01. The sequence goes on along the minus strand of DUZK01000002.1, from coordinate 41,323 downwards.
AATTTCAACCCCAAGCACCGTGATATCACGTTTTGCAGCATGATGGTCGTTTAACAGGCGGCGGATGGTGCGGGTTGTCAACAACGGGACATCCCCATAGAGGATAATAATCTCCCGGATTTCGTCCGGTATGAACGGCAGGGCCGTGTTCACCGCATGGGCGGTGCCCAGCTGCTGCTCCTGATGCGCGTACGTCACATCCATGGTTTCAGAAACGATATTCCTGACCTCATCGGCCTGATGCCCCACCACCAGTGTGATATTCTTTTCGACGATCTGCCTGGCCGTTTCCACCACATAGAGAATCATGGGACGATCCAGGAGTTCATGGAGAACTTTGGCCTTATTTGATTTCATCCGCGTACCGAGACCGGCTGCCAGAATGATGACAGCAACAGGATCGTTCACGATTTTGGCGATCAATGGTTCAACCCCTTGCAATAAAGAAAAAGGGTAAACCGTTCACCAGGTCTACCCCTTAAAGTGTATACAAATAAAATGATAAGAAACTCACAATTTCATCAAGATAATCTCATTTCAGCTAACCGAACGCGATGCATCGCCCTTTCCAGCGCTCCTTTTGCCCTGGTGAAATCGACTGCGGCATCATCCGTTTCAGCCAACCGCTTCTGTGCGCGTTCCATGGCAGACTTTGCGCGTTCCATGTCGATATCCTGTATGCGCTCTGCAGATTCTGCCAGAACCGTTACCTTATCCGGCAGGGCTTCTGCAAATCCACCGCTGACAAATACAAACCGCTCTTGCCCGCTGGAATCCTTATAATGAATGGTACCGACTTTAAGAGTGGTCATGAAAGGGGTATGATTAACGAGTACGCCGAATTCACCCAATACGCCGGGCGCCATGACGATTTCCGCCTCATCGCTAACAACCAGTTTTTCAGGGGTTACGATTTCCAGTCTAATGCTTCCAGCCATATCCAAACCTCACTCTAACTTTATGCAGCCTCGGCCATTTCCTTGGCTCTTTCCGCCACCTCTTCGATACCGCCGGCCATGTAAAAAGCCTGCTCGGGAATATCATCGTGTTTTCCATCACAGATCTCTTTAAAGCTTCTTACCGTGTCCTCTATTTTCACGTATTTGCCCGATCTTCCCGTAAAGGCTTCAGCCACATGGAACGGCTGTGACAGGAACCGTTGTATTTTTCGTGCGCGGGCTACGGTAATCTTGTCTTCATCGGATAATTCTTCTATTCCGAGGATGGCAATAATATCCTGCAGCTCCTTGTATTTCTGAAGAATCTGCTGCACCTGTCGGGCCACCTGGTAGTGTTCCTCACCGATATAAGCGGCATCAAGGATTCGCGAAGTGGAGTCTAAGGGGTCGACCGCCGGATAGATACCCAGTTCCACGATTTGACGGGACAGCACCACCGTTCCGTCCAGATGGGCGAAAGTGGTTGCCGGCGCCGGGTCGGTCAAGTCGTCTGCCGGAACATAAACGCACTGTACGGAAGTAATCGATCCCTTATCCGTCGATGTTATCCGTTCCTGAAGCTCGCCCAAATCAACGGCCAGAGTGGGCTGATAACCCACCGCGGACGGCATTCGACCCAGAAGTGCGGATACCTCGGATCCCGCTTGAGTAAAGCGGAAAATGTTGTCGATGAAAATCAGCACGTCCTGACCTTCTTCATCACGAAAGTATTCTGCAGCCGTTAATGCAGAAAGCGCAACCCGAGCTCGAGCGCCGGGGGGCTCGGTCATCTGGCCGTAAATCAAGGCCGCTTTGGGTAAAACTCCCGAATCTTTCATTTCGTGATACAGGTCGTTCCCCTCCCGAGTGCGCTCCCCAACACCGGCAAACACGGAAATACCGCCGTGCTGCATGGCAATGTTGTGAACCATTTCCATCATGATTACGGTTTTGCCCACACCGGCTCCGCCAAACATCCCCATCTTGCCGCCCCGAGGGAACGGGACCAAAAGGTCGATCACTTTTACGCCTGTTTCCAGGACTCGAACCGTTGTGTCCTGTTCTGTAAACTTGGGCGCTTGCCTGTGGATCGGCATCATCTTCTCCTGGCTGACCGGCCCCAAACCGTCGACGGGGCGTCCAACCACATTGAGCACACGGCCCAAACCGGCTGCTCCCACCGGCATCATGATTTGGTTTCCGGTATCTTTTACCGGCATTCCCCTTACCAAACCGTCTGTAACATCCATGGCAATGGTACGGACAACATTATCTCCCAGATGCTGGGCGACCTCGACAACCAGATTGTCCGGTTCATCGTTGATCGTCGGATTGGTAATTGTCAGGGCTGTGTAAATCGTGGGTAGCTTTCCCTGCTCGAATTCCACATCCACCACAGGTCCCGTCACTTGCAATATTTTGCCTATATTTTCAGCCATTTAATAACCTCCAAAAATAAATTGAGGAATTCCTCAATTTCTCAATCCCTAAATTATTGTAATCATCTAAGAGCCTCAGCGCCTCCGACAATATCCATAAGCTCCGCGGTAATCGCGGCTTGCCTCGCCTTATTATAGACAATGGTCAGATTTTCGATCATATCGTTACAAGCCTTTGTGGCATTGTCCATAGCCATCATACGGGCTGCATGTTCGCTGGTCGATGTTTCCAAAAGTGCGCTGTACAACTGGACATATACATTTCGAGGCAGCATCTCTTCCAACAGTTCATTGGGAGAGGGCTCACAGATGTGTTCCGGCATATAATCGGCATCTTCCGCCTCGTCCGCTTGCTCAGCAGCCTCGATGGGCGGTATCGGCAATATCTGTTTTATCACCGGAACCTGCCTAGCCAGACTGATAAACTCCGCATACACCACATACACCTCATCGTAAGTTCCCGAGAGATACTCCTCGACCAATTTGCGTCCCTCGGTGGAGGCCACATTAAACCCGAATTTTGCACCCACAACCCCCAGATGCACCCGGCCGATGATCTTTTTGCTCTTTCGACACCAGTCCCGACCTTTTTTGCCGAAATTGGTGAAGGAAATGGTGATGTTCACACCGGCTTTATCCCTGAAAATAGATTGGGCTTTTGAAACAAGATTGACATTGAAACCGCCGCACAAACCCCGGTCGGAGGTGCATAAAACAATGTGGATCTTTTTGACCTCGTCACGAGGCGTCAACAAGGGGTTGTCCTCGCCGGCCGATCGTTCCGCAAGGCTGCCCAGCACTTCGGCGAACTTTAAGGCGTAAGGCCGAAAGGCCTCCATATTGGTTTGGGCCCCGCGAAGCCGTGAAGCAGCCACCATGTTCATGGCCCGGGTGATTTGCTTTGTCTTTTTAACTGCAACTATTTTTGTCTGAATATCTTTTAAGGTCGCCATATAAGAAAACCTTTATGGTTTGAAACTTGATACTTGATTCTCGAATCACAAGACCAAATCTATGCCGGCCCAGTTTCAAGTTTCCAGTTTCAAGTATCTATTTAATGGTATCCTTGAATTCCTCGTCATAGGCGGTTAAAGCCTCTTTCATCAGCGTGTCCAAATCATCCGTGATTTCTTGTTTTTCCGCAAGCTCGGTAAAAACTTGAGGATATTTGCTTTCAATGAAATCGTAGAGGCCGGGCTCATATTCACCCAGGACATTCACGGGATATTTATCAAGGAACCCTCGCGTACCCGCGTACAGGATGGTAACCTGCCTATTCATGGGCAGCGGCTTATACTGCGGTTGCTTTAGAATTTCGACCAGCCTGGCACCCCGGGTGAGCTGTTTTTGTGTCGCAGCGTCAAGATCACTGCCGAATGCTGCAAACGCCTCCAACTCGCGATATTGCGCCATCTCGAGTCGAAGTGTTCCGGCAACCTGCTTCATGGCTTTTACCTGGGCTGCTCCGCCGACCCGGGAGACGGAAAGCCCGACATTGATGGCGGGCCGGATACCGGAAAAGAACAGCCCCGGTTCGAGATAAATCTGCCCGTCTGTAATCGAGATAACATTGGTGGGAATATAAGCGGACACGTCACCGGCTTGTGTTTCGATAATGGGCAGTGCCGTCAGCGAGCCGGCGCCCAGATCGTCGTTCAATTTGGCAGCACGTTCGAGCAGTCGGGAGTGATTGTAGAAAATATCCCCTGGATATGCTTCGCGTCCCGGAGGTCGCCGCAACAGTAGGGAGACTTGACGGTACGCCGCTGCTTGCTTGGACAAGTCATCATAGATGATCAGCGCGTGTTGTCCCTTGTCACGGAAGTATTCGCCCATGGCGCATCCCGCATAGGGTGCGATGTATTGCAGCGTGGCCGGATCACTGGCACAGGCCGCCACGATGGTGGTGTATTCCATGGCGCCGTATTTTTCGAGTATCGCGTGGACCTGAGCCACCGTCGACTTTTTCTGCCCGCAAGCCACATAGATGCAGTAAATATCCGTGTCCTTTTGAGCAAGAATCGCATCGACGGCACAAGCGGTTTTCCCGATCTGCCGGTCCCCGATGATCAGTTCGCGCTGGCCTCTCCCCACAGGGGTCATGGCATCAACCGCCTTTAAACCCGTATAACAGGGTTCATGAACACTCTTTCGGGCAATAACGCCGGGAGCCACCATTTCAACCCGGCTGAACTCATCCGCTTCAACCGGTCCTTTGCCGTCAATCGGTTCCCCCACAGCCGACAGCACGCGTCCGAGAACAGCTTCACCTACGGGCACTTGAGCGATCCTACCGGTCCGTTTGACCATGTCGCCTTCCTTGATGTGGATGTCTTCACCCATAATGGCCACACCCACATTGTCTTCTTCGAGGTTGAGCACCAGTCCCAGGATCCCGCCGGGGAATTCCACCAGTTCCAGCGCCATCACCTTCTCAAGGCCGTAAACTCTAGCGATCCCATCACCGACCGATAAAACGACTCCGGTTTCGCTCAATTCAACCTTCTTGTCATAATCCTTAATCTGCTCTTTGATAATCTGACTTATTTCTTCAGCTCTTAATTCCATTAGACCCGTTCACCCCTTTTCAAAGATTCCTTCATATTGAGTAGCTGTGTTTTAATGCTACCATCCAATACGAGATCCCCAATTCGTGTTACAATGCCCCCGATCAGGTTGGGATCTTGTTTAAACTCTAAAACGATATCCTTTTGTATCATATTTGACAAAGCACTGCGTATCTTATCAACGGCATCTGAAGAAAGATCCGACGCCGAAATCAGCTCTGCCCGGGCGATCCCCTTCAGTTCGTCTGCCAGCGCTTGATAATAAGTGTTGATATCCTTTAAAAACCCGATCCGACCTTTATCAAACAACAGCATCAAGAAGGAAGACATAACTTGTGAGAGGTTCAGTTTTTCGATAAGCGTTTCCAAAACCTTTCTTCTATTTGCAGCGACATAGAGGGGATTTGTGACTGCAAGCTCAAGCGCTTTCTCCTTTTCGAATAAATCGGATACGCCCTCAAGCTCATTCCGGTAGGATTCAGCTTGTCCGTCTTCTTTTCCGATCAAAATAAGCGCCTTAGCATATCTGCGTGCGACTGCCAGATTCTTCACCGTACCACCACCTTATTTAAATATTCTTCAACCAGTTTGTCTTGATCTTCGGTTGTAATCTTATCCCTTATCAGATCTTCGGCTTTGGCAAGAGCCTTTTCGAAGATTTCACTTTGGAGTTTTTCTTTAGCCAGTTTGAATTCGTGCTCGATGTTTTTCTTGGCTTGTTCTTCGAGCTTCTGCGCAGCCAATGCTGCTTCCTTCAGGATCTTGGTTTTTGCCTCATCGCCCTGTTTAATATATTCCGTCACGATCCGATCGGCCTCTTTATCCAGATGAGCTAGTTTCTCATTATATTCGGCCAGTTCCGCTTCGGCTTTCTTTTTCTTTCCTTCCAGCTCGGATAGTTGATCTTGAATCCCGGCGATTCTTGATTTCAACACTTGGGACAGCGGCTTTCTCAATAGGATAATAAGACCGACGGCCAAAACGACGAAGTTCATCACCCGATAAGTATCGGTCGCCACCCACCCTTTGGTTCCTGACTCGCCGCTTCCTTCTCCGTGCCCCGATTCCGCAGCGCATAATCCAACAGCAGGCATCAACAATACGGATAGGGTTAAACCAAAGATCAATAGATTTCGGAAACTCACCTTAAACCGCCCTCCCCAAAATTTTTCGGCCGATCTCGCTGGCAAAGGTGTCAATCTCCTTCTGCAGGGTCTTTCTCACATTTTCAGCATCGTTTGCAATTTTTACACGGATGGCATCCATCTCGACCACTGCCTTCTCGTTGATGGATTTGATGAGCTTTTTTTCCTCTTCGTCAGCCGATTGAAGGAGGTTCTCCAATTCTTTCACGCCCTTTTGTTTGGCAGACCGCAATTCCGAAGAAATCGAATCATCCTTTTCATTTACATCTCGAATGCAGGTTGCAATATTCTTTTCCAATCCGGCAATCTTTTCTTTGCGCTGATGCAGCACCCTGCGGATGGGTTTAAACAGTACAATATTTAAAATCCATATTAAAAAAACAAAATTAACGATTTGTATTACAACCGATCCATCAATCTTGATCATCGTGATTCTCCGGTCCAATTCATGGGTATCACCAGCCCGCCGTTTCCATACAATTCCAAATACTTGGGTCTAAACTGCGGCGGTCTATAACATTTGACATTGTAAATTGTCAAAGGTTTTTTGCAAAATTTTAGCCTTCCGGAAGGCATGTCTTGCTTATGAAATGAAACATTAAAACCGGAGCGGATAATGGTTTATAGAACTTAGTTCGCTTTGCTCATCCCGCCAATTGGCGGGAGAATACTGGAATATTGGAACGCTGGAATGATGGGTTTAAATGAATTCTATCGATTTTATAAAAAAGATCTCTTCCGCTTTTATACCCAATATTCCATTATTCCATCATTCCACTATTCCATGTTGCACTGCAATGTTGAGCGTCAGTTAAAAACCATAATATCAATAGGTTGTAGAATTTCCGAGATGTTATATTAGGTATTGAAGGAATTAAAAACGGGGAAGCGGGGTGATTTCAAGCCTTCGAATTCGTCTTCGGCCGTCTCCTCTCATTCCGGTAGAAATCGTCGCATTCTGACGTTCATCAACAGGCCCAATCCGATCATAATCGTCATAAGGGATGAACCCCCATAGCTGATAAGCGGCAGGGGAATGCCCACAACCGGCATGAGTCCCATTACCATCCCGATATTAATAAATACCTGCCAAAATATCATGACAATAACACCAAACGACAGGGCAATCCCGAAGTTATCTCTGCATCCATATGCGATATTTAATCCCCAGATAATGAGCATGAGAAATAGTATTATCAGACCCACCGAGCCTACAAACCCCCATTCTTCGGCCAAGACGGAAAATATGAAATCGGTATGCTGCTCCGGCAGAAAGGACAGTGCATTTTGGGTACCTTTCAGAAATCCCTTTCCGGTAATCATTCCGGATCCGATGGCAATTTTAGATTGTATAATGTGATATCCCGCCCCTAATGGATCTCGGTCCGGATCTAAAAAGGTGAGTATTCGACCTTTCTGATACCCCTTTAGAAAAAACCAGACCAACGGAATCGTCACCATGCCGACAGCGATGATACAGGCTAATGTGCGTTTTCCAATCTTGACAAACAGTGTGACGGACCCGACAATCAATACAAGTAGCAAGGCCGTGCCGAGATCGGGCTGCTTAACGATGAGAATAAATGGAAGGGCGGTCAATATGACCGGGATGATCAGCTCTCTCAATCCGACCCCCCCGGTATTTGCCACTTTGGCGTAGTACCGTGCAAGAACGATGATTAATCCGATCTTTATCAGTTCGGATGGCTGAATGGTAAACGGCCCCAACATCAACCATCGGCGTGAACCACTGACAAGCTTGCCGAAGAACAGCACACAGATCAGAAGTAAAACGCAGAACGCATAGATGAAAAAGGACAACTGGTCCAGTTTCTTGTAGTCAAATAGAAATGCAGCGATCATAGCGGTCAAGCCCAAGCCGAACCAGATAATCTGTTTGATATATAGAAGTTTCTCGGGCGTCGGGGCGCCGGCAGTGACCGCACTGTAAAGGGTTATGATGCCGATAGCCCCCAATAGAAGGGTCAGTCCCAACAATCCCCAATCAAAATGCTGTACCAGCCGACGGTCAAACATGGTCCAAGTTATCCAATTCAGGAATTTAAGCTCTTAAACAATATTCGTGTACATATTATGGCAAAAAACCAATACACAAGCACCAAATTCCAAATAAATTCAAAATTTCAATGACCGAAACTTAGTGATTTGACAGATCAATACCAAATCTTTGTTTTGAATTTGTGTTTTTGGTCATTGGATATTGTTTGTTATTTGGGATTTGGGATTTGTTATTTGTTTTTTCCAGTTTATCCGGGTTAGGTTTTGAATTTAATGAAATCAATCGATCTGTTGCGTTCGCATCTTCTGTAAGTATCCGTGGTTTCTCTCGCTGCAAATAGGTCTTGATTATCTCCCTGGCGATGGGCGCGGCAGCACTTGAACCGTGCTCACCGTTTTCTACAACCACAGACACGGCAATTTTCGAGTCCTCCGATGGTGCATAAGCCACAAACCATGCATGCGCCTCTTGGTGTGGAGCCCGTTCGATTTTCCGGGAAGTGTCTCCTTTCCGTCTGCCGATCACCTGAGCCGTTCCGGTTTTTCCGCTGATATTAATTCCATGAACCCGAGCGATTCTTGCCGTACCCCTTTCTGAATGCACGACTTCCCAAAGTCCCCTTTTGACGATATCCATTGTTCTGCGGGATGTGGGCAGCTTTCTTAACACCTGTTTCTCGTTCCGGAAAACGATTTTGCCGTCCGCCGATTCAATGGATTTAAGGATCAACGGCTTATAGGCCACTCCATCGTTAGCCACAGCAGCAGCCAAAACCGCCATCTGCAAGGGCGTTACAAGATTGTAACCTTGCCCGATGGCCACAGACAGTGTCTCACCCCGTTGCCATGGAACACCGGTCCGTTGTTTTTTCCAAGCCGCTGTCGGTATGAGGCCATGGGCTTCATGATCAAGATCGATACCGGTGGCCGCTCCCAACCCGGATGCTTTGGCATGCCAAGCCAATCGGTCAACTCCCAGTTTTTGCCCCACCTGATAGAAAAAAACATCACAAGACTCAGCCAAAGCCCTGAAAACATCAACCGTGCCGTGCCCTCCCTTTTTCCAGCAGCGAAACACCCGATCCCCATATTCATAGAATCCCGGGCAATAAAACGTTGTGGATGTATCAATGACACCTTCTTCAAGCCCTGCAATGGCCGTTATGATCTTATAGGTGGATGCCGGGGCATACTCGCCTTGTATGGCTTTGTTTTCCATGGGCCGGAACGGGTTGAACTGAAGCGTTCTCCATTGTTTGAGAGAGAGCCCGCTGGCAAACGCATTTTGATCAAAAGATGGACTGCTGGTAAGCACAAGCACTTCGCCGGTGGACGGCTTTATGGCAACCACTGCTCCGGCAAGACCGCCTAATAATGTCTCCGCCTTTTCCTGGAGCTGCTGATCGATGGTAAGATATATGTTGTTCCCGGGTTGCGCTTCTACGGTATTCAGCACCCGGACCACCTGGCCGGTTGCATTCACCTCAACCTGCCGCCCCCCCCGTTTTCCTCTTAAGAATCCATCAAATGTTTTCTCCGCACCGAATTTCCCGATAAAATCACCGGGCCTGGCATCCGTATAGGCGCCGCTTTTAAGCTCTTTCGGGTCTATTTCGCTCAGATACCCGATGATATGGGCCGACACCCCCCTCTGAATATAGTGTCGCAAGGGCCGCACATTGACTTCGATGCCGGGAAGATCGAATTTATTCACTTCGATCATTGCCAGAACATCCCTGCCGATATCCTGATGCAACGGTATCGGCTTGTAGGACTGAAAACCATTTTTGCGCTTGACCTTTGTTATGAGCTCTTGGGGGGTACTTTCCAAGAAATCTGAAACCCGGTACAGGGTCTGGTCCAGCGGTTTCGCGTCTTTTAGGATAATGGAAAGATCAAAGGAGGGGCGATTCTCCACCAGCAATTTGCCATACCGGTCGAAAATCATACCCCGGGGAGGATCGATACTCTGCAGACGGATGCAGTTATTTTCAGAGAGCCGGTTGTACTCCTGCCGTTCAATGATCTGAAGGTAAAACAGGCGCGCCACTAGCACCGCAAAAGCAGCCATGATACAGAACATGGCGCTGGTTAACCTCTGTTTAAACCATTTGCTATCCGAGGGTTTTTGGGTTATCGTCAAAATACTCCTCCGGAAGGTGGAGCCTCTCAGGTGATCCTGCCATCAACGGTTATTCGTTTTGTTCACCGCGTTCTGCCAGCATCTCGAGAATCCACAAATCCCATTTTGAATGAAGATAACGAAAAAACAAAACCAGAAAAGGTCCGGTAACTACCGCCCAGAGTATTTGAAACGCCATTCGAAGCAGTTCCTCCGAAGGCACTGGCGGCAGACTTCCGATTAGGAAAATGGTTCCAATAAAAATAATGTTCTCCACCAGTATGCCGACGGCCAGTATTAGGGGAAGAAGGATAATATTCCGCACCCTCAAAAATCTTGTAACCCAGCTCACCCCGACAAATACCCAGAAGTATGTTGTGATGTAAAGGCCGAATGGCGCTCCGGAGAGATTATCCATAATGAATCCGAGTATGAAGACCATGGGCAGACTTTGTCGAAACGGGTGGTACAGCCCCAAATAGAAAATAATCAGCGCAATCAAATCGTAGGGGCCCTGGGTCCCCGCAATCTCTGGAATAATCGTTGTCTGGATGACTAACAAAACCAGACCGAGCATGCTATAATACAGATAGGCCATCAGTCGCTTTCAAATCCGGAGCGGGGAGGATTGAGAATCACGAGAACTTCTTCAAGTTTTTCGAAATCCACGTTGGGTGTTACCGTCACTTCCTGAAATATTCCTGCATTGCGCCTGACAACACCCGATACATTTCCGATTTGAATTCCTTTTGGGTAAACCCCGTCGAGACCGGAGGAGATAACGGTATCCCCCACCCGAATTTCATGTTTTCTCAAGACATATTGAAACAAACACCTTCCTCCCGAGCTTCCCTTGATGAGGCCTCTGAAACGGGTTCGCTGTACCAGGGCATCCACCGCACTGTTGGGATCTATAATCAATAGCACCTTGGAATGCCGTGCGGACACCTCGATGATCTGACCTGCAACACCTTTCGGGAGGACCACCGGCAGTCCCTTCACGATTCCATCTGTTCCGCCCTTATCGATGATAACCGTTTTGAACCAGGGTGAAGGATCTTTTCCGATCACCTCGGCAGCTAGTACCCGATCGGTTACATTCTGCTGGAAACTCAACAAGTTCCGAAGTCGCTCATTGGACAGTTCGACTTCGGCATTCTGTTTGTTCTTTTGTATCTCGCGGCTCAATATCCGTTTGAGATCATCGTTTTCTCTTGCAACCGAAACCAGAAAGAAATAGTGGGACCACACATCCCGAACGAAGCGGAGTGTTGTGGTCACGGCATCTTGAAACGGCGAAACAATAAATAAGGCGATTCCACCGGGACGAGGTGATGAATAACGTCGTTTGGTGAATATGGAAAGGACTGTAATGTTGACAGCTATTAAAATAATGATGCCAACGATCACCATCGTCTTTTTCGAGAACATGAAATTACTTAATCACAACCTGTTTTAGTATTTCAATGCTATCGAGGACCATGCCGGATCCGATGGCAACGGTCGATAATGGGTCTTCGGTGATGGTTATGGGAAGACCGCTCTCTTCTTTCAGAAGTTTATCCAGATTCTTCAGCAGAGCGCCGCCACCGGTCAAAACAATACCCCGATCAACAATGTCTGCAGCCAGTTCCGGCGGTGTCTGTTCCAGAGCTATCTTAACGGTTTCAACAATGGCATCGATCTGTTCGGAAATGGAGACTCGAATTTCTTCCGAATCGATGGCAAGGATCTTTGGGATACCGGAAACCAAATCCCGGCCTTTGACTTCGATGGTTTCCAGGTTTTCAGGGTCCGGGTAGGCATTGCCGATGGTGGTTTTGATGATCTCGGCAGTCCGTTCGCCGATGAGCAGATTATATTTTCTCTTAATATACTGCATGATGGCGGCATCCATCTTATCCCCTGCAACCCGGATAGATCTGCTGTAAACGATTCCCGCAAGGGAGATTACGGCGACCTCGGTTGTGCCGCCGCCGATATCCACTACCATATTGCAGGTAGGCTCTGTAATGGGAAGACCGGCCCCAATGGCAGCGGCCATAGGCTCTTCGATCAAAAACACCTCGCGAGCTCCTGCAGACTCGGCAGACTCCCGAACCGCACGCTTTTCGACCTGAGTAATCCCCGACGGTACGGCAATTATGATTCTCGGCCTTACGAATGTCCGTCGATTATGAACTTTGTGGATAAAATGCCGGAGCATGGCTTCGGTCACTTCAAAGTCGGCGATCACGCCATCCCGCCTGGGTCGAATGGCGACGATATTGCCGGGGGTTCTGCCCAGCATATTTTTTGCCTCAAGGCCGACGGCCAGCACCCGGTTTTTCATCCGGTCATCGGTTCGCACGGCAACCACCGAGGGTTCGCTCAATACAATGCCTTTGCCTTTCATATACACCAGTGTATTGGCTGTACCCAGATCGATGGCCAGATCACTTGAAAACACACCGAGAACTGCATCTAAGAATAGGTTCATGACTCCTCATTGCCTTGCACACACGGTGCAATCTCTTTATTGTTAATCTGCATGTTGGGTTTACTATTCAAAAGCTGTGCCAATAATTACCGGATAACTCTCAATGGCTTCCGGTAGATTTCAGCCATTTTTTCTAGTATACAATTTTTTAGAACATTTGTACCTATTTTATATAAATTTTAATAAAAACCGCTACCAAAAATATTCGGGCTTTACAAGAACATTTTGTTATACCTGATCGATATATACACAATATCTTCCATTGATCTGCATTTCTGTATCAAGATAATGGATAAAGAGCGAATGTTTTACCGGTTTTCAACCGGGACCTAAATTTGTTTGCCGATAGACAGCATAACCGCATCGTGCAATCGGGGACGAAACGCTCTAATCTTTTCGTTTGTTCTCGTGGGATGGATCCGATTTGTCAAAAGTATGACGATAATGCTCCGCTCCATATCCATCCAAAATGAGGTTCCCGTAAAACCCAGATGACCTACGGTATTGCCTGAAAAATGATTTCCACAGCTGGAATTAGCATCGGATGGCGTATCGAACCCGAATGCCCTTTCGAATCCCTGCTGTTTGGTTAGAAACAGCCGGAGAAGATCTTGATCAAAGATAGGCGTTTTCGATCGATTGTGGTAGATTTCCAGCAAGACGGATAGCAGACGATAGACGTCGCTTGCCGTTCCGAAAAGACCGGCCTGTCCTTCGATTCCGCCGGCAGCATATGCATTTTCATCGTGCACAACACCCTGAATCATCTGCTTGCGCCAAGGGCATTGCTCGGTGGCGGCGAACGATTTTGTGCGATCCGGCTTCTGCAGATCCACAAAAAACAAATCGTCTAATTCCAAGGGCGTGTAAATATCCTCAAACACAAACCGATCGAGCCGTCTTTCGGATACCGTTTCAATAACCCAACTCAAGATCATAAACCCGATATCACTGTAAACGGTTCGCTCGCCAACGGGATATTCAAGGGGCTCAACGACAAGAAGATCTCTCAAGGCCGATCTTCTCTGCTCGGTTGGGACACGTTCCAACAGTTGATAATAGGGGCGATAATCCGACAGTCCCGCAGTATGGGCAAGCAGGTGCTCGATGGTAATGCTCCCCTTCTTAGTGTTCGCAAAGGGATGGAGGATTGTTTCAATCTTCTGGTGTAATTCAAGCTTGGATTGCTGTATAAGCTTCATGACGGCAAGGGTGGTGGCAAGCGGCTTGGTCAGAGAAGCCAGGTCGAAAAATGTATCCGCTGTTACAGCCTGTTTTGTATACAGGTTCGCGTAACCATAAGATTTGAAAAAGCGGGCGGTGCCGTCCTTAGCCGCCAATACCACGCCGCCCGGGAATACACGTTCCTGGATGCCTTCTATCATCAAATCATCAACTCGATTCATACACAATAACAATTAAGACGCCTATGGGCTTCATACTGTAGCCGGTTCATGAAACATCAGTTCTTTCAGATCGGTATCCATCGTTGCCGTCAACCCCATGGGTACAGTGAGATTGGACCGCCCATGTCCAACCGGCAACCCGGCCAACACCGGCATGTCGTATTCCTGAAAGGCATCAACCGCAATCCGATAAATCTCATCCTTTCTGCCGCAGCCCCTGAACGTTCCGAGCACCAGACCGGCTACGGTGTCAAAGCACCCGGCCAATTTCATCTGGCTAAGCATCCGGTCGACCCGGTAAGGCGCTTCGCTTGTATCTTCAAGCAGAAGTATCCGGCCGCTGAAATCGGGCTGATATGGTGTGGCCAGAAGATGGCAGAGGGTGGTGAGGTTTCCTCCGGTTACCTGCCCTGTAGCAGTACCCGGTTTTAGTATAATCCCTGTTTGAGTCTTCAATCGAACGGGTCGATCTGCAGCCAATGCCGAGTAAAATGCATCTTTCGTTTTCTGAGTCGCTTTTGCCAGGGTGGTTATGTTCGGGCCATGGAATACCGGAAACTTGCATTTCTGAGACAAGACGGAAAGAACCGCCGTAATATCGCTGAACCCCACAAAGCATTTTGGGTTGGCCTGAATGGATTGGAAATCCAGAAGAGACAGGATGCGGATGGATCCGAACCCGCCCCGGGCGCAGATGATCGCCTTAATCTTTTCATCGGCAAAATAACGGTTGATCAGATCGGCACGGTGTTCATCCGGTCCGGCAAAATAGTTTTCTTTTTCATAGAGGCCGCCATCCACGACCGGATTGAACCCCATGGATTCCAGAACCGCTATGCCATTGTGAAAGGTATCCGGATCGAAATGGCTCGCCGGGGCGACAATACCGACGGCATCTCCTTCTTTCAGGCGTAGCGGCCGCTGATTTTCAGGTTTTCGTTTAGCCATATTTCTCCATTGCTAAATTGTTGACGGTATCTTCTTAACTGTGCTCTTCCATAAAAAGTGATCGATCAAATAAGATCATAAAGCATCCTTGGCATATTGACAAAAAAAATCCGCAGTGCTACTCATTATCCCAAAATGTCGGGGCGTAGCGCAGTCTGGAAGCGCACTTGAATGGGGTTCAAGGGGTCGGAGGTTCAAATCCTCTCGCCCCGACCAAAAATAAATAATCAAAGCGGGTCAATAAATGTACTGACTCGCTTTTTTTATCCCGGTTCACATTGTGTCGCTTAACAGAAGCTACCGAAAGCTGTCTTCATTGATTCCGAATACCACAGCTAATTTCTGCCTGGTACTCTTGCGATAAACAGCCCCATCGCGTTCCCATTTTGCAATGCTCGATTGTTTTACGCGAAGTTTATCTGCCAACTTCTTTTGCGTCCAACCTTTCTCAAGGCGCTCTCGCTTTACCGGATTCATAAAGATAAATTCTTCGGCATCTTTCTGATCGTATAACGGTTCCGTCTTAGCCTTTCGAATGGCATGCAGATCGGATGAATCCTCCAGACGATTCAGTAGCATCTGAAACTCGCTGACCGGAAGAACAACAAATTTTACCTTTCCGTCTTCTTTAATCGTTTGGTATTCCATGGTCACCTCTTGTAGATGTCTCCCCGGGATCGTACTTTCACCACCTCAATGACCAGTTGATCATCCTGCCGTATATACAGGATGCGGTATTGGCCGACACGGAGACGAAATCCTTCTCGACCTTTTAATACGTCTATATCGTGGGAGGGGTCTTCCGGGTCGATTGCTATCTCGTTCAGTTTGTTCACTATAACTGTCTTTGTTTTCAAAGGTAGGCGAGCCAAATAATTTCTGGCCTGTCGCCGATACTTTAATTTGTACATAGCTCTATTATAACTTAAAAAGATATATTGTCAAGGATGTCACGGAACTTCCAATATCTTAGATCCGTAAAACACCATTCAATTTAAGAATAGAGAAAAAAGTTGATTCCTTTCGGTTTTTCCGTGCATAGTCGACCCACGGAGTCTGATAATGAAATCATCCCCTCATCATATTCTGCGAACCTGTTTCGGTTACGATACCTTTCGCGACCATCAACAGGATATAATCGAAGCCGTCCTGGCCGGAAAAGATGTGTTTGTGCTGATGCCCACAGGCAGCGGAAAATCCATTTGCTACCAGATACCTGCCATGATCTTAAACGGTATCGGGCTGGTTATCTCCCCTCTGATCGCGTTGATGCAGGACCAGGTCTCGTCTCTTCGGCAAAACGGTGTTCGGGCCGAATATCTAAACTCCAGTCTTTCATACCATGAGGCCCGTCAGGTTGAATCCCGTATCTTATCGGGTGAGGTTGACATTCTATATGTAGCGCCGGAAAGGCTCCTGACCGAACAATTTCAACAATTTTTAAAGAGCATCCAAGTTTCGCTTTTTGCTATCGACGAGGCCCACTGTGTATCCCAATGGGGTCACGATTTCAGACCGGAATATCTCAAAATTACAGGGGTGACCGGACAATTCCCGGGGGTTCCTCGGCTGGCCCTGACTGCCACGGCGGATACCCATACCCGGCAAGAGATCATCGAAAAGCTGGATCTCACTGATGCCGAAAAATTTGTATCAAGCTTTGACCGGCCCAATATTCATTATCAAGTCCAGCTAAAGGACAGCGAAAAAAGGCAGCTCCTTGCATTCATGCACCAGGAGCACTCCGGGGAGTCGGGGATCGTTTATGTAAGAACCCGAAATCGGGCCGATTCCATAACCGTCTGGCTGGAGCAAGAGGGAATCAAAGCACTTTCCTATCATGCCGGACTGGATTCTCAAATCCGGCACACGCATCAGCGGCGATTTCTTTTAGAAGACAGCATCGTCATGGTGGCCACCATTGCCTTCGGCATGGGAATCGATAAACCCGACGTAAGATTTGTTGCCCATCTGGATCTGCCGGCCAGCATGGAGGCCTATTATCAGGAAACAGGTCGTGCCGGCCGGGACGGTCTGCCTTCGGATGCTTGGATGGTCTATTCCCTGTCCGACCTGATGGCCATGAAAAAGCTCCAGGACACCTCGGATGCGGATGAATCCTTCAAACGGATTCAACGTCAAAAACTGGAATCCCTACTCGGTTACTGTGAAACGGTGGAATGCAGGCGGACTGTGCTGCTGGGATATTTCGGAGAGAAATACCCGGCCCCATGCCGTAACTGCGACACCTGCAATCAAGAAGTGGAAACCTGGGACGGAACGGTAGCCGCACAGAAAGCACTATCTTGCGTATATCGAACCGGACAGCGATTCGGCGCCGCTTACCTGACAGACGTACTGGTCGGCAACAGCACCGACCGAATACAACGATTTAGACATGACAAGATTAAAACATTCGGTGTGGGAAAGGAATTGTCCAAATCGGAATGGCGCTCGGTATTTCGTCAGCTTCTGGCCGCCGGCTTATTAACGGTCAACATGGCTGAAATATCCGGTTTTCGGCTCACCGAAAAGAGCCGCCCGATTTTGAAAGGGGAAGAAGCAATCCGCTTTAGAAAGGACCCGCCATCGGTCCCGAAGAAAAGAATCGTTCACGCCCCCCTCATAAGGGAGTCCGATTTCATCATTTTGAGATCGAACACCCTGTTTGAAAAGCTGCGCAAGTTACGGCTTGACATCTCACGGCGACTCGGCATACCGCCTTTTGTGGTTTTTCATGACAGAACCTTAACGGAAATGATTGCCCGCAAACCGAAAAACCGGGAGGAGCTCTTGCTGGTCACCGGTGTTGGTGAAAAAAAGGCCGAACAGTACGGGGATCTTTTTCTGAAAGCCATCAAATCTGAAGAAAGTTCAAGATAATTGTTTTCAGGACTTGGCATGATTTCTGCTATAGGAATCATATATTTTTTATACCGCAATTGGGATGGAGATATCATGGTATCTCTAAAGAAAACCATTCAGCCTTAGAATCTAAAATTCGGTTTATCGATGAATCTCAACATGGGAAAAAGGGGAAAAGCATATGAAACACCGGGTAATGAATATCGTTCTAATGTCAATATCGAACTTGCAGATGCGATCCGATACCATCAATCCGGAAATCTAAGACAAGCTGAGGAAATCTATAAAAAAATACTTGCCGTTGATCCGCATCATTCCGACGCATTGCACCTTTTGGGTGTGATTGCGTATCAGTTTGGAAGAAACGATATAGCCGTTCAATTGATTGTAAAGGCGATTGACATAGATCCAAACCAACCCCTCTACTACACTAATTTAGGCAATGCACTGAGAGATCAGGGTAATCTGGATGATGCCATAGCGTCTTATCAAAAAGCACTGACCATCAAACCCGATCTTGCAGAGGCGAATTATAATCTCGGCAACGCACTCCTTGAACAGAATAAGCCGGACGAGGCTGTGACGTCTTATCGAAAAGCGCTTCGTATCAGACCTGACTATGCAGAAGCGCACAGCAATTTAGGCAATACACTTAAAGAACTGGGCAGACTGGACGATGCCGTGGCGTCTTATCAAAATGCCCTGAGCATCAATCCGGAACTTGCGGAGGTACAATACAATCTCGGCAATGCATTCTATGAACAGCGTAAACTGGACGATGCCGTGGCGTCTTATAGAAAAGCCCTGCGTATTGAACCCGGCTATGCAGAGGCGCACAACAATTTGGGTAGCGCGCTTAAGGAACAGGGCAGACTGGACGATGCCATGGCGTCTTATCAAAGCGCACTGAGTATCAAACCCGATTTTGCAGAGGCGCACAACAATCTTGGCAATGCACTGATGGACCAAGGCAAACTGGAAGATGCCATAAGCTTCTATGAAAAAACATTGCGCATCGATCCCGAATTTGCAGAGGCGTATAACAACCTCGGAAATGCACTCCATGAAAAGGGCAAACCGGAAGAGGCCATTACGGCTTATCAACATGCGCTGCGCATTCGACCTGATTTTGCGGAAGCCCATCATCATTTGGCAAATGCGACACGATATACGGAATATAACCAGCAAATACAGAAAATGCTGGACTTATATGGGGACCCGCAAATAACCGACAGCCAAAAAGTGCATCTGGCATTCGGCTTGGGAAAAGCGTTTGACGATTTAGGGAACTATGAAGAATCGTTCGTTTTCATATCGGAAGGAAACAGGCTTAGGCGGAGTGAATACACCTATGATATTTTTGAGGACAGGGAACTGTTCAAGGCCTTGAAAAATGTCTTTTCCGATCGACTGCTCCGGAGAAAATCCGGCTGTCGTGATGACACGCCGATATTCATCATCGGCATGCTTCGTTCAGGATCGAGTCTTTTAGAACAGATTCTTGCCAGTCACCCTCTGGTTTATGGAGGAGGAGAGCTGGAAGATCTGAAAAAAATTACCATACATTCTTGTGAGATGTTGACAGGCAACAAATTTCCGTATGGTGTGGCGAAACTGAGTTCCGAAAACCTTGAAAGGCTGGGTGCTGACTATATCAAAAGGATCAGGCGGTATTCGGATCGTGCTGAATATATTACAGACAAAATGCTGACCAATTTTCGATATGTCGGAATGATTCGACTCGTATTACCCAATGCGAAAATCATTCACTGCAAGCGCGATCCTATGGATACCTGCCTATCGATTTTTCAAAAGTCTTTTACCGGTGTTCATAATTACGCCTATAATTTAGTTGAACTGGGAGAGTATTACAAACTCTATCAGGAACTCATGCAATATTGGCACAGCATAATGCCCGGTTACATTTTCGATATTCATTACGAAGATATTGTCAGAGACCAAGAGGGCGAAACAAGAAAACTGCTTGCATACTGCGATCTGCCATGGAATGAGGCCTGTTTATCGTTTCATCAAACCAAAAGACCTGTACGGACCGCAAGTACAAGCCAGGTTCGACAGTCCATATACAACAGTTCGATCAAACGTTGGAAAAGATATGAAAAAGAGCTTGACCCCCTTTTGGATCTATTGAACCCTACGCCATAGATATAATTTTCCTTTTCAATTTACAGCGATCCTCGCTAAAGACTGTCAATTCTTTGACAAGTAAATATCCAGGATTTCAGGATACTCGGGACAAATAATGGCTTTAAAATCAATTAAAGACCCGTTCAATCCAGTGATTCTGTCCAACCGACCATTCAATGAATGGTAAATATTTCATGGCCGTTATTTCCTCCTCGAAATCAGTATGATTTTTCCTCACCGGAATCAGTATGACATATAGATTATCAATATAAGAACCTGAAATATCACAAATAATCTTTGAAAAATATTTCGGTACAATTTTTGCTAAAAGAATCTTAGATATTTTATCCCTAACGCGGGAACAGTCAGCGTCCGATGAATAAATGGCATCAATACGAATTCAAAGTTGACGCAATTTGGTTTAAATTACTATATTATCAATATGTTATAATAAAAAGTGGAACAAAATCCACAAAGCGGAGCTAGGTCTGAAAATCGCACATAATGTTTATTAGCCTTCTATCACCGCCGCAACGATTTTTGATCAATATTCAATAGCGCCATCATGTTGTTATGTGTTTGGCTGTCCATTGATTGAACGAACGATAGATCTTAGAGGAAAAATTGAAACAGATGAAAAGCGAACGTGAAAAAACCAAAACCAAATTTAAAGAATATTATGAAGTGTTGTGGAAGCGACGAAGAGAGCAAAAATCTCAATTGGTAGATTGGCTCCGAGATAGAGGAAGGAGTTTCCAATATTTTTTAGATGAAATGCTAAGAGGATTTGGTTTACCTATCTGTCGTGATGTTTTGATTATTTGCGTCGGAGATAATAATGATGAAAAAGTATTTCGAAAGTGTAATTATAAAAATATTGTAGGAATTGATATAAGTTTTCAAGCTTTGTGTGTCGAAAGAAAGGATAATATTTCAAAGGCGCAAATGGATGCTGAAAATTTGAGTTTCAAAAATGAAGTGTTTGATATCGTTTATGTGCAAAACGCCTTGATGCAAGTTGACAAAAAGTGTGTTTTTGATAATATTTATAGGGTGTTAAAGTCAGGAGGTTGTTTTATCTTGGCAGAGTCTCTGAAAGGGCAATATTTGATAGAATTTTTTACTAAATCGGATTCCGGGCAAGAGATAAAGCACGATTTTTTCAATCATAGTGATGAAAAATATTTATCAATAATATTTTCAGAATTATTGAGAAAGGACTATTTTTATATTACTCCTTGGCTTCATTTGTTAAGAATATTTAATTTGGCGAAACTGATTCCTTGGTTTTTGCGGATTGAAAAAAAGGTGGATATTCTTCTTGACATGTTATTAAGAATTAAAATTGTTACTAAAGTGGTCGTCGAAATTTATCGTAAGTAGATTTTACTTGGAGATATAATCAATAGTTGTGTATGGAAGAACTAGCTGCATCCTGAATTTGACTCTTCGGCCCGAAGTCTCGAACAAATCCGGCATTTTTTGTCAGATCATACGCCTTGCACGTTAATTTTGGGCCAATTGCAATGCCCTAATATCTTCAAATAGTACTATTTTCATACTTACTCAATTCAAAATTCCTGTATCAACTATTCTGACTTGAGACCGAAACCTACCATCACTGAACACTGAACCAGTACAAAGTTACAAACTCCATTTTATATTCCACTATGCAAAAGCGGAGGCGAGCATGTTAAGAGCAGCTTCAAGATGGTGGCAAAAGATAAAAGTGATGCAAACACTTAGAACATTCAAACTCAGTTTGACTGTTCCGCTTCCTAAAATCATTCAAATAGAACCCACCAACCGCTGCAACTTCAGGTGCAGGTTCTGCTCCAACAGCATGGGGAACAGAAAAACTGAAATCCAGGATATAACCACAACTAAATTAAGAAGTATTCTTTCTTCTCTCCCGGAATTGAAATACGTAAATCTGCAGGGACTGGGAGAACCTTTTTTACATCCACGTCTTGAACTCATTTTGGAAGAATTCAAAAATAGGGGAATAAAAAAAATAACTTCAACTTCAAATGGCAGCTTATTAACGAAACAGAATATTAGAAACCTTGTTCATGATTATATAGTAGATTTAAGTATCAGTATCGATTCACATCGGGCAGATTTATCCTACGAACTCAGGCCCGGGATGAATCTCGATCGAATAATTAAAGGAGTGCAGTTGCTCTTAAAAGAAAGAAACGAGGGAAGATCGAATTTTTTATTCGGCTTTAATGTAACATTAAGTAATATGAATTATAAAGATTTAGAAGGAATTGGTAACCTTGCAGTAAAACTGGGGATTGATTATATCCTTATCGTCGGCCTCAAGATTTGGTATATCCCTGGTGAACCTAACTATGACCTCGCCCGACAAGCTATCAAAGAACAACTTCTGTATCGCCATAAAATTTCAAATATAATCACAAAAATGCAAACTAAATTATTAACAAAAGGGATTATCGTTAAATATATTAAAACAAAGAGAAGCTTGGGGAATTGCAGTTTCCCTTTTAGCACGATGTTTATTTCTGCCAATGGAACAGTTACGCCCTGCAACATACGTATGCATCCTCAATATCATGGTTTGTTTACCATACATTCCAACTCTTCTTTAGCGAAACAATGGAATGGCAAGGCCTATAAATCTTTGCGAAAGGCTCACCTCGAGAAGGATACAACAAACATAATGTGCGGCAAATGTTTTTCGTGATTCTTCAATTTAGACCAGTTGGTGGCTCAAAATATTAAAGAACCCGATTATGTGCTATTCTCAAGGTATGGGATCCGCTCGGTCGGCGGGTACCGGTCCTTATGCCGGACAAAACTCGCTGCTAAGGCCCCACAAGGTCTGCCGTTGCTTGAGCATAGAACTTGAGAAAATACAACGTGCCGGAATATATCCGCGATGTACGTGCGGCGGACCAACGCGGCCTAAGGGGCTCAGACATTTGCCCGGCAACCGGTTCGACACCTGCCGGCCGAGCGTGGTAGGTTTACTTAAGAATAGTGCACCTCCAAATATAAAAGAATTTGATGGAATCAAAGGGTTTCAATTCATTGATTGGTCTGAATAGTGGGGTAGAAGGACCGGCCCGCCTCACTTTATGGCGACTCGCGATCCTCTATATTCTCGTTAAAATCGAACAGGTGCCCTAAAAATTTAACACCGGATCGGACGAAATATCGAAGATCTTCAAAGGAGCGAATGGAAAGGGTTTTCCGGAGAAGAAATTCAGGTGATAACGCGAGCTTGTAGAGATTTTGTGCCTGTCTGAGAACTTCCTTCTGGGAGATAGGAGACTTCCAAACACTGTTTCGCATATCGTACTGCTCCCAGTCTTCCGTTATAAGCCACCCATTTTCCTGAGCCATCTTAAACAGTGGTGTCCCCGGATAAGGCACCACGATGGTCGCCTGAAGAGAGTCTACAAACCCATTTCTGAACAGATCGCCGGTGAATTCGAGAGTTTCAATGGCATCTTGTCGTGTTTCCCACGGATACCCCACCATGGTGGTGACATGGGGTTCCAACCCGGCCTTTTTGGCCATACGAAAGGTCTTTTCAATCTGATCCACCCGGATGTTCTTATTCAATCGTTTCAGGGTATCGTTGTTGACCGATTCCAATCCGATCAAAACCAACCGGAAATTGCACTTGCCGAGCAACCGCCATTCCGCCTCGGTCAATCCTCCGATTCGCATATTGCATCCCATGGTTACTTTTTTGTGGATCCCCCGATCCAAAAACCCTCGACAGTATTCTTTCAACCAGTCCCCCCGGGGGAAGCATCCGGCATCGTCGAAGATCTCCTTGATCCGATACTGATCCACAAGCATCTCGATTTCATCCAGATGCCGCTGAGGGGATACTGTTCGATAGGTCTTACCCGGATATAAGGTAGTCCACGAGCAGAAAGCACAGGCCCCCCACCAGCAGTCTCTTCCTGCCATCTGATAGGTGCCTGGAGTGTATTTGAAGTTCCCGTTTTGAGTTGCATATCGTTTGTATTGGGTCAGTTCCCGATCAATATAGGGAAGTATATCCAGGCTTCGTCCTGTTTGATACAGCCCCGTTGAAATAATGCACCCGTTAGTTCTAAAGCAGAAACCCGAGCCTAATTCCTGAAGCGATGTCTTGCTTCGAATCGCAGAGCAGAGATCTAATAGCAGGAAATCATAATCTCCTCCCATTAAAATATAGTCCGCCTTTGAATTGCGTAATGATTCTTCCGGAAGGGCTGTGACATGATCCCCCATTAACACAATCCTGATGTCGGACAATTCTTCTTTGATCCGGTCGATGATCTTCCAGAATCTTTTTATGACCGGCGTTTTCACTTCAAAGACCAAGAGATCCGGATGCTGACGCTTGATTTCCTCAAACCAGCCCTCAAACGTCTGCTCCGAAGCGATACCATCGTTCCAGGTAACTTCGAATCCGTCTTCCTTTAACAGCGTCGCTGCATAAGCCGGCACCACGGGGTAGATATAGGTGGGGTTGTGAAACCACTGAAACTGACGGTTTTGGGAAAGGAGCGGAATCCCTTTATGATCATCCATGGGTGGATAGGCAATGGATACTTTCATCAATCAATTGGCCGGAGCGCATGTCCTTTCAAATAAAATCGTATAACTCGATTTCATCTGTAATCAACGAGCTTTCAATCATCCAATCAAAATCACGCCAATATCATGCCATCGATAAATGAACCGGTGCTCCCCTGCCGACACACCGCCGGTTCCCCCATAGAATAAAAGCCTTCTCTTTTCGGTTACGTGGACTTTTCATGGAATCTTTCATGTCTATCCAAACCGTTATCGTCATTCTTTTGACAATTTGCTCAGGAAGGGATGACGGCATATATCGGATCAATTATCGCCTGTCTATCAATGATTCCCCCGGCTCAACCGGCCGCGCCGCCCAACCGACCATTCAATGAATGGTAAATATTTCCTAGTTGTTTTTTCCGCCCAGAAATCGGTCTCCCCACCAGGTTCTCTATATAACTTCCTGTAATATATACAAATAATATGCATTCGCGAATTTCGGCATAAATCTTGCTCAAAGTTTAATTTCATTCGGTTTCCTAAAGATATACCGATAACTGTCCGATGAGAGAATGGTGAGGACAAGAAACTCGCCGTTGAGATAAAAAAGCTAAATTTTCAACATATTCAGCAAGTTAAATCCATTTCACAGGATGTAACCCACCAGGCGGAGCCGTATCCGGCAAAGTAAAAATGACCAAAAAAATCTTTATTTTCCAGTCATTTTCAAAGTGCGTCAAAAAACCTTCAGTGGTTTCAGTTTGTTCTTTGTTTATCATCCAGTCAACGAATGAACAGTTCCCACCAGCGGAAAGATTTGAGAAAAATGATTAAACCATTCGGTACTCACTATTTATCACCGACAAAGGAGTTCAGGCGGTTTTCGGTGCTCCTTTCCATCCACGATACTCCGGATACCAGCCAGCATACCATCGGAAAGAACGCGCATCTGTCCAGCTCCATGGTGAACAACTACATTAAGCAGTTCAAGGGAGAAGGTCTGATCACGGTAAGTGGAAATACCAATCGGACACAACGCTATCATCTTACCCGAGAAGGGCATCAGGCTCTGCGTGAATCACTCCTTTCCTATTCCACGGAGATCGTGCAGCTCTTCGGATCCGTCAAGCAGGAAATCGCAAAGATCCTGGGAGGCTATTATGAAGAGGGGATTCGAACCATCGCCCTCTTCGGTGCTGCGGAAACGGCCGAGGTGGCTCATGCAGCCATTAAAAAAACTCAACTGGTGATGATCGGTGTGGTGGACAGCGATCCCCAAAAACAAGGTAAACCTTTCAATGGTCTTTTGATTCAACCCCCTGAAGAACTCAAACGAATCCAACCGGATGCGGTGGTGATCACATCATTTGCCCGGCAGAGAGAAATCGAAAAATCCATAAGACAATATATCAGTAAAAAAACGAAAGTGAAAAAACTATCGGAACTCACTTAAACGCAATGATGAATCCATCTCCAACCATACAAATCGGAAATCGAAAGATCGGTAAAGAGCACCCGACCTATATCATTGCTGAAATCGGGATCAACCATAATGGAAATCCGGATCTTGCCAGACAGCTGATCGACGTTGCGGCGGAGGCTAAGGTGGATGCGGTAAAATTTCAAAAGCGCCATCTCCCAAGTCTTTACAAAGAAGACATCCTGACAAATACCCTCAAATATGAGCAGAACTTTCAATACATGATCCCGATTTTAAAAGAGATGGAATTGTCTGAAGCGGACTACTTCGATTTGAAATCTTATACAGAGGATAAGGGTCTAGAATTTCTCTGTACGCCTTTTGATGTACGCAGCGCTGATTTCTTAACCCAATTGAATATCAATGCATTTAAAATCGCATCCGCAGATTTGACCAATTTGGAGCTGCTGCAGCATGTTGCGCATCAAAACAAACCCATGCTGGTATCCACCGGCATGTCTTATTGGGATGAAATAGAAAAAGCCGTTCATTTATTAAAAAACTTAGATGCTTCCTTTGCGCTGCTCCACTGTCGAAGCGCCTATCCGGTCTACCCCCGGGAAGTGAATTTAAAAATGATCAACCGTCTTTGCAGATTCGGTTGCCCGGTGGGTTACTCGGGCCATGATATCGGTATCACGATTCCACTGGTGGCGGCTTCCATGGGTGCCAGCATCATCGAAAAGCATATCACCCTGGACAAAAAAATGCGGGGGCCGGATCACAAAATAAGTTTGGAATCCTTTGAATTGAAGCGAATGGTTCGAGACATTCGGGTGGCTGACCAGGCCATGGGTAAGGCGAATAGATTTCTTCTGAGAGGAGAAATTCTTAATCGAGAATTGTTTGGTAAAAGCCTGATCGCCGCCGATGATATTAAAGCGGGAACCATCATCAATGGTGATTTATTAAGGGTTCAAGGGCCGGGTAAAGGCCTGTCCCCGAGCAGAAGGGACGAACTTATCGGAAAGCGGCTCTACCGAGATATCCAAAAGGGGGAATATTTCCTCGAAGAGGATCTGACTGGGAAAAAAATATCGGATTTCTCCAACTCCTTTCGCAGCCGGTGGGGGCTCATCTCCCGGTTCACTGATCTGCAAGAAATGCTTTTGTATAATCCCAAAGTGATCGAATTTCATTTGACTGAAAGAGATCTTCAACTCAAGTTCGAACAGAACGGCCAAAACCTGCAGGAATTAATCGTCCATGCCCCCGAATATATCGGTGATCGACTCATGGATATCTGCAGCGGAAGTGAGGAAATCAGAAAGGCTTCCATAGACTTGGTGCAAAAGAGTATCGATCTCACAATGATTCTCGCCCGCCACTTTCATGGGCAACCCAAGGTAATTATCCACCCGGGAGCCATGAGCTTGAATTCAAAATTGAATAAAACCCTTTTGTTAAAAGCCCTGATGCGTTCCCTTCAAGATATCGATCAGAAACAAACCGAACTCATTTTGGAAAACCTCCCCCCCTACCCCTGGTATTTCGGGGGGCAGTGGAAGGGCAACTATTTCATGGCCCCTGACGAGATAAAATCCTTTTGGGAGGAAACCGGAACGGGTATCTGTCTGGATCTTTCCCATGCCGCCCTGTTCTGTAACGCAAAGGAGAAAGATCTCGAAGAATTTATCCAAACGGTCAAACCTTTTATCCATCACATCCACTTTGCCGACGCCTACGGTCTGGATGGTGAAGGCGTTCAAATCGGTGAAGGGGATATCGATTTTGAAAAAATTATGCCGCTATTTGCCGATTACGAGGGATCGTGGGTGCCTGAAATCTGGAGGGGCCACCTCCATAAGGGTAAGGGGTTTGTCGAGGCTTTGTCAAAACTCCGAAACTATGACCTGTGATTAAGGGTAAAGTGAGCAGATGAACATTCTAATGATCACCGAAAATGACCCGGCGGGTATGGGCATTGCTTTCACCAATGCCATCAACCGTTATACTGATCACTCTTGCCGCCTGATTACGAAAACAACACGGTATAATTTTGATTTTGAGAAAGACCTCCACGTACCGGATCTCAATGGATCCGGATTTGACGAAATTGCTGTGTTACTCCGTGCGGCCGATATCTTCCACTTCCACATCCTATCGGATGAATCTTTATCCCTCGGAACCATTAGCGTAAAAGACTACATCAAAAATAAAGCAATACTCCACCACCACCATGGTCATCCGGATTTCAGATCTCATCCGAAAAAATATCAGGAGAAGTATCGAAGATTAAAGCGAAAGGTATTGGTGAGCACACCCGATTTGCTCCGGCTGTTGCCTGAGGCAAAGTGGCAACCGAATTTGGTTCCGATCTACGATCACATGCTTCTTCCCAAAGCCTCCTCCGCTTCCGAACCGGTGCGGATCGGACAATCGGTCACCCGAAAAGATCTTAAAAATACAAAGGATCTTGAGGGAGCCGTAGCCGAACTTCAGGGAAAAGACCCGGCGGTGAAAGTCTCACTCGATATTATTGAAAATACCGCCTACCGGGAATGTCTTCGGCAAAAAAATAATTGTCACATCATCTTCGATCACATGCAAGGCTATTACGGAGTCTCTTCATTGGAATCGCTCAGCCAAGGCAAACCGGTAATTGCCGGGCTTGATGAGTGGAATATCAGGCACATTAAAGAGTTCACCGGTGTTAATCACCTGCCCTGGATCATTGCCAGAAACCGTAATGAACTCAGATATAGTCTTAAAAATCTTACAGCGGATGAGGAGCAGAGAAAGCATATCGGCCATGAAAGCAGGATATATATGGAGAACTATTGGACCGAGAATTGTGTGCTTGATTTATTGTTTGAAATTTACAGGTCTCTTTAGCCCGAATGAAAGTGCCGTGATATGGCACTTTCATTCGGCTCCAAGATCACAACACCGATTAAGTATATGAAAAAGATGCTCGTCATATTCGGCACAAGACCGGAAGCCATAAAGTTAGCCCCGATCGTACTGGAATTGAAGAAGCTCCCGGAAAGCTACAAAGCTGTCGTTTGTTCAACCGGACAACATCGGGAAATGTTAAATCAGGTGCTTGATCTCTTCCAAATTGAACCGGATTACAATTTCGACCTGATGACTGAGAACCAAAATCTCTCCGATACCACCGCTAAAGCAATGAGCCATTTTCAGGTTTTATTAAGTAAAGAAAGGCCGGATCTGGTGATAATTCAGGGCGATACCCTGACTACCTATACCGCCGCCCTTTCTTCTTATTATCAGCAAGTTCCAGTCGCCCACATCGAGGCCGGGTTGAGGACCTATAACAATTACCATCCATATCCGGAAGAGGCTTATCGCCGAATGGTTACAATTTTGGCGGATTACCATTTCGCCCCGACCGAGCAGACAAAAATTAATCTCATGGGCGAAGGTATTCCGGACAACAGAATATGGGTGACCGGCAATACCGGGATCGACGCCTTTCAGGCCATTGTTCGGAAACAAAATAATCCACCATATCACTCAATTTTGACTCGATATTTTCTGGATACCTGGCAGCTTGACTTGACTGACGACCATTCCAGATATGTTTTGATTACCGGCCATCGTCGGGAGAACTTTACAGAAGGGATAAAAAACATTTGCCGGGCAATCAATGAACTCGCCCGAGATATGCCGATACTATATTTATTTATGTGACCCACAATAATCCGAATGTGCAGGAAGCCATAAAGAAACACCTAAACACCTTGAAATCTTGCCCCAATATCAAAATCCTACCTCCATTGGATTACGGAAAATTTGTTTACCTTCTGACTAGAACTCACCTCATCATGACGGATTCGGGCGGTATACAAGAGGAAGCCCCCAACCTGGGAAAACCAGTACTCATACTGAGAAATGTTACCGAGCGGCCTGAAGGTATTATGTCAGGCAATACTAAAATCATAGGAACCGACACCGATAATATCGTTTCGGAAACAGAGAAATTGCTTGAGGATCAAACCGCCTATGAAGCAATGAGCCTTGCTTCGAGACCGTATGGGAACGGAAATGCAGCCAAAACAATCACCAATGTCCTGATCGAAGTGATGTCACGGGAACCAACCCACACATTTGAAAAAAGGAAATGGATTTGACGCCAAATCAGAAAAATCGAAAAGAATTATGGGGCAAGGAATTTCGATCTTTGGAAGGAAGAATTCTTGAGATCCGCAGTTGTGATTCTTTTTCACATATTGACACGATATTTCCGTCCGCAGTCCTCCATAGAATCTCCCCCGCAAAGTCCAAAGCAGAAACCGACACCACTGGTGCTGAAGCAACCGGACATCAATGGCCCTTTGAGAATAATTTTTTCAACTGCATCCTCATCCCCGACGGATTCGAGACCCTTCCCGATCTGGCATGGGCAATTCAGGAAAGTTACAGGGTGCTCAAACCGGGGGGTAGATTGGTCGGTACAAGCATCCCGGATATTCCGACCTTTAGAATCGATCAATATGAACGACAGCAAACGAACAAAGAACAAATACTCATTGACTGCACCGTAAGACTTGGATTCCGTCAGCCTCAATGGCGGGGGACCTCCATATGGAACGGAGCTGATGGAAACAAGAACGTTTACTTTACTGCCACCAAATACGTCCGCAGCAACACCATGGTCAGCGTGGTGATCTTGTGTCACAACCAGGCAGGTTACCTGAGAAGATCCATTCATGCGGCACTGGCGCAAACCTATGATCCTTATGAAATAATTGTGGTCAACAACGGCTCTACAGACAGTTCCGGTGAAATCCTCAAGGAATTCGGTGACCGGATCAGAGTGATAACTCGGGAAAAAGGGCTGCCGGGTTCTATAAACGCAGGTTTTGAGGCGGCCAGGGGAGATTATTTTACCTGGACGGGGTCTGACAATGTGATGTTTCCCCATATGCTTGACGTTTTGGCCGGCCATCTGGATACTTACCAGGATGCCGCTGGTGTTTACAGCGATAATGCGCTGATCGATAATAAGGGCAGGTTTCTCTATAATATGCACCGGCCGGACTATAATCCCAACCTGCTCCTGGATGTGTCCAGGCAATGGCTGATCGGCATCTCATTCATGTTCCGGAGGGATGTGTTCGAGTCGGTGCAGGGCTGTGACCTCTCGCTGCAGTTCGGTGAGGATTACGACCTTTGGCTTAAAATTGCCAGCCGATATCAAATCCGGCACATCCCGGATCAGATGGTCCTGATGGCCTATCATGATCATTCTTCAGGGATGTCTGATGAGGAAAGGCAACGAAGATGTCAGGGTCTGGATTATACCCGCCATAAAGCCCAG
Source organism: Deltaproteobacteria bacterium (assembly GCA_013349495.1). GTDB lineage: Bacteria > Desulfobacterota > Desulfobacteria > Desulfobacterales > SURF-15 > DUZK01. The sequence continues at coordinate 9,935 of DUZK01000002.1, read as the reverse complement.
GAAATCAGAAAGAAATATATTCAACAGATATCAGAATTCACAAATGGACAGATTCAGCCCGTATAAGGTTCTACATAATCTGGACAGCGTGAAACGCTCGATAGAGGACCCCGCCACGCCTCCCCTGCATGTCCAATTGGACCTCTCGGAAAATTGCAACCACAACTGTATTTTTTGTTTTTTCAGGGAAGACGCCTTCAACACCGGCATGCGTCGGAAAAATATTGCCAAAGGGGTAGGTCGGCGCAGCTTAAAAACAGATAAGCTGCTCACCACCATTTCGGAACTTGGCAAATTGGGGACAATGGCCATAACGCTCGTCGGCGGCGGCGAGCCCATGATGCATCCTCACGCTGAAAGGGTGCTGAAAGCCATTATAACCGCAGGGATCGCATACGGCTTAATTACCAACGGCAGTATCCGCATGAACCCCATCATGTTAGAATCATTGAAGGCGGCGACCTGGATCCGGGTAAGTCTAGATGCGGCGACTGAAACAACCTATGCCCGGATGCATCAGCCCAAAAATCCGAAAAAGGACAATTTTCAGAGAACCATAACTAACTTGAAAAGACTGAGGGAACAATGCCCGGATACGGATATCGGTGTCAGTTTTCTTATTCATCCCTATAATTACAAAGAAATCGCTCATTGTGCGGCGCTTTGCAAAGGTATCGGTCTCAACTATATTCAATATAAACCGGTTTATACGGAAGAAAGGGGAGAAGATGTCATACCTTTCCTTCCAGAAATAAAATCACAGATTGTTCGTGCGCAAGGATTAGAAACCCACGATTTTCAGGTAATTGCCCTGTTGGCACGGTTGGATGACATTTCCAAACCGGCAAGAGATTATCAGTATTGCCGCATCCATCTTCTCAATACCCAGATCGGTGTGGACGGCAAGGTTTACCCCTGTTGTGTATTGAAGTACGTGGAGGAATATTCTTTTGGGAGCATCTACGAGCAATCTTTTGAGGAAATATGGTCGGGAGATCAGAGGCGCATGGTGATTGAAAGGATAAATCCTTCAACCTGCCCCCCTTGCTGGTACGACAGAACCAATGAGGTTCTTGAATATCTCGCTTCTCCCCATGATAGACATGAAACTTTTGTATAACAACAATTCAGATCATATGATGCTAAAAGAACAGCTTTTAAAAGGACGGGCACGGATAGGGGTATGGGGATGTGGCTACATCGGGCAGACAACGGCAATTGCCTTTGCCGCTCGCGGCGTTAAAGCACTGTGTTATGATATTGACCGAAACATTGTGGAACAGCTGCGATCCGGCCAATCTCATATTCCGAACCTGGAATACTGGCTGGGGTTTCCTGTCGCCCCTCTTGCCAGAGACGGTCTGCTGGATGCGACAGACGAAAGAAACAAAATGGCTGATAAAGATCTGGCCGTTCATTTCATTGCCGTCCCAACTGAAAAAGACGGCGAGCCTTATGACGCGGCCCTGATCGATGTTGTCGACAGTTTGAAACAAATCAATCCCAACCTCGTAATTATAGAAAGTACCTTAACGGCAAACAAGATTGATGAACTGAATACCGGATCCCTGCCAGTGGGCGTTGCCCCCCGGCGGGACTGGTTCTCTTCGCCTGAACAGAACCTTCAGAACTTGGCCCGCATCTATGCAGGACCAGACCTGGAAACGAACGACAAGATCAGGGACGTCCTGAGCATTGTCTGCAACAACCTCATTGCAGCGAGCAGTCGAAAAGTGGCGACTCTGGTAAAAGCTGTTGAAAACAGCCTCCTTCATCTACCTGCCGTGTATGCCATGCAATTGGCTCGGGCCTATCCGAATCTGGATGTGTTGGAGGTTCTGAATCTGGCCTCGACCCACTGGCGAATTAACAAATATTTTTCTTCCATGGGAACCGGTGGATACTGCATTCCTCTTTCTAGCAAATACGTGCTGGATGGCGCCGAAAAACAGGAAGAATTAAGCCTTCTTAGAGAAGCGGTCAAGTATGACCGGGAACAACCCTCTTTTGTGGCCGATCTGCTGACATGCTGCGGAGCCAGGAGCGTAGCGATATTGGGAATCACCTATAAGGGAGACCTGAAAGTACACACCCTTTCTCCTGCCCTCACAATAATCAGCCATGCCAGAGAGAATGGTATCAAAGTCGGTGTGTATGACCCTTACTACACCGAAGAGGAACTGCTGAAAATCACCGGGGCCGCCACAATCTCATTTCCGGAAGACCTCAAATCTTATGATGCCATCATAATCGTTCCGGACCATCGCGTTTTCAGGCAGATACCATCCGAACGCCTCTTTTCCCGGCTTCGCAAGGATCAGATTATCCTCGACAATTTGGGAGTATGGGAACACCTCAGATCGGATCTGGAAGAACATGGCCTGTTCTACCGGAGGATTGGCGACCGCAACTGGTCCACGCTTCCGCGTCGGACAGAGTCGACCCAAATGCAGCCGAACGTGCAGCAATTCGCAGCCGGTACAGTCAAATGATTGAAAAAATAGCAGCTTGCACAGACAGGAAAACACGCACTTCTCGGCACAATCAATGCCTGTTGTGACTTCGTACACCTGATATACTATAAATTTCACTTTTCATTATTAACCCCGAATCTATACGCGACATGAAGATAACGCTTATCAATCCTCCCATGCCGTATCTGATTAATGACAAGGCCAGTCCGCCGATGGGGCTGATGTACCTCGGGGCCGTCCTCCGGCACGCGGGCCATGATACTGAAATTGTGGACCTTGCCTCAACCCCCCCGGAAGACTGGCAGATACCGGGCAACCCCGATTATTATGGAGTGACAGCCGCCACGCCGCAATACAAGTATGCTTGTATGGTAAAAAAAATGATCCGCCGGCAGAACCCCGGTACGCCCATCATTATCGGCGGCCCCCATGCAAGTGCCCTGCCCGAATCTGTTCTGGCCGACGGTTTTGACTATGTGGTAGTCGGCGAAGGTGAAAACGCCATCCGAAAGATTGTCGAAGGAGATAAGGCACGGGGAATCATAATGGCTGAGCCCCCCGACGACCTGGATGCCCTGCCCCTTCCCGCACGAGATTTGATTGATATTCTATCTTATAGTCCGGCAATGCAGGCGGACAAAGTCACCACTCTGATCAGTTCGAGGGGGTGCCCCTTCAAATGTGCATTTTGCTGCAAGAAAGTCTTTAGTCCCAAACTGCGTTTCCGATCCCCTGAAAATGTAATGACGGAAATAGAAGACATCCGGAATAACTTCGGCATAAACGGTTTCGTCTTTCTTGATGACACCTTTACCTTGCACAAAAAAAGGCTGAAAGAGATGTGCGCCCGTCTTGGTCGAGCGGAAATTTCCTGGCGGTGCCACACCAGAGTCGATCAAGTAGACAAACCCACCCTTGAAATGCTCAGGATGTCCGGATGTACCGAAATCAGTTTCGGTATTGAATCCGGCTCTCAGGAGGTTCTCGATCTGCTGAACAAAGGCACATCCGTGGAGCAAAATATTGCTGCTTTGCGGAACGCCAAAGACGTCGGCTTAATAACGAAAATGTATATCGGTTTCGGTTGGCCCGGTGACAACCGCGATACGCTGGAAGCGACTAAGAAACTGGTCGATCAGGTCAGCCCTGACCAGTGTCTGATGGGAACTTTCGTTCCGCTGCCGGGAAGCGCTGTATGGGAACGTCCGTCCGAATACGGGATCAAGAATATCAATGACGATTTCAGTGAATACTATATGGTCGGCAGCTTTGGCAAGGCGCCGATCAACTTCGATTCGGAACAGTTGAATCGAAAAGAAATCGAAGGGTTGCGCGACGAACTGCTTTTATTCCTCCAGGAGAGAGGGTTTATGGTTCAACCGCTAAACGCTGAAAACCGCCAACAAGAAAACCCGCACCGACATTTGCACCACGTAAACGCCATTACACACGGAAAAAGCAATGCATGAACTGAAGGAAAAAATACAGGAATATTGGAACGATGTCCCCTGCGGTTGGACCCATTCATTCGCGCCAAAAGGGAGTAAAAAATTTTTCAAAGAAGTTGAGGAGCATCGATATTTTGTTGAGCCCCACATCCACGAAGTGGCGCAATTCACACGCCATAAAGGCAAAAAGGTTCTGGAGATCGGGGTCGGTCTGGGCACCGACCACCGCCATTTCGCTGCCAACGGTGCCATAACGATCGGCATAGATCTGACCGCTAAGGCGGTTCAGATGACCCGGAAAAGACTGCGACTTTATGGTCTGGTGGATAGGTTGTGCAACGCCGATGCGGAAAGGCTCCCATTTAAGGATAACAGTTTCGACGTTGTTTACTCCTTCGGCGTTCTGTTAAGCGTTCCTCGCACTGATGTGGCTATCGAGGAAATCCGCCGAGTTCTACGCCCAGGCGGTACCGCTATTATTATGCTCTACAATAAATGGTCGGTAAAATACCTCTATGACATTCTCTTTAAAAAAGGCATCCTCAAGGGCGAATTGCTCCATTGTTCTCCTATAGATGTTCTTGGCCAACATTCCGAAGCCAACCCCGGCAGCCCATTGATCAAAGCGTACACCAATCGTGTATGCCGAACGCTGTTCGCTAACTACCAAACAATGGAAATCAAGAAGTACTACATATACAAATGGCGGGAGCCGGAATACAAGAAAAAGAGATATGTGCCGAGGTTTCTCTATCGGACCTTATCACCGAGAGTCTTTTCTTGGCTGGAAGGTAAACTCGGCTGGCACATGGTTATTACTGCCAAGGCTTAAATTGAAGGCAAGACGATAATAGAAACCCTGAAATGAACATGCCCATAAGCGAACTGATATTCTTTGTTACGTCACGATGTGACCTCCTCTGTTCCACCTGTTTCTACTTTCGTGAGTTGCATAACGGCCGGCACGAAATGGATCTCGCCGAGATAGAACGGATTTCAAGCTCCCTTGGGAAGTTGAGCAGGCTATACCTCTCGGGCGGAGAGCCGACACTCCGCAAAGACCTCGCAGAGATTTGCCATATTTTTTACATCAATAACGGCGTCAGAAAGTTTATTCTCCCATCAAACGGGATCGTTCCCGAACGGACAGTTGAGAGGATCGAACAGGTTCTTTCTTTTTGCGATGACATTGAGCTGGTGACGGTTTTATCTCTGGATGGTCTTGAAAAGACTCATGATGGGATGAAAGGCAAAAACGGTAGTTTCAGATCCATTATGGAAACCGTTTCAGGACTTAATAAGTTTAAGAAAAGATATAATGGCTTAAGAACCTATATCACAACGGTGGTTTCAACCCGAAACTACCCGGAGATCAAAGACCTTTCGAACTTCATCTGGGAAGAGCTTGATGTGGATGACCATGGTCCCTCTCCGATCCGCGGTACACCCAAAGACGCCGACCTCTTCCCGCCTTCAGGCGATGATTGGAGGGAGCTTGCCAACTGTTTGAGGCCGCGGGCCATTCAATACTGGGAAAAAAGCAAATTTTCAAACCAGGTTAAAAAAGAGGCGCTTTATCGCCTCGACGACCTGAACCGGGCATACGAATTCATCCTGAAGACAGAGAAAATGCCTTTTTTATGCGCAGCCGGAGAAGAGATAGGGGTTCTTGAGGCTGATGGCCGGGTTCGATTGTGCGAATTAACCAAAGCCGTCGGAAATGTCAGGCTCAATGATTACAACTTCAGTCGTATTTGGGATTCGCCCCTTTCTGAAGAAGTAAGAAAGCAAAAGCAAAACTGTGCATGCACCCACGCATGTTTTTTAAATCCAAAGCTCAACAATAGATCCAAATAATAAGTCCATAGGTTAATCAACATTGCCGGCCATAAGTGTAATCGTCATAGCGTATAATGAGGCTAAAACAATATCGAGGTCTATTGAAGCCATCCTTAAGCAATCCTTTGATGATTTTAAACTGATAGTCGTCGATGACGGCTCTGATGATCATACTTCAGCAGCAGTCAAAAAATTCAATGACAAGAGAATCAAGCTTATAAGAAATAAAAAGAATCTCGGCGTTTCCAGGGCGAGAAACATCGGCCTTACAAACGTCTCCGGCGAATATGTATTCTTTACGGATGCGGACTGTATCCCCGAATCAGATTGGCTCATGCAGGGCGTAACGGTTTTTGAAACCAACAACTGCATGGGAGTCGAAGGCAGAACGCTTTATGAGATACAATCTCCCACGTTGTCGGACAGATATTTCGAGATCCCGGAAGGCAAGCAGTATTGCTGCTGTAACATGGCATATCGCCGGGATGTGTTTGAAGATGTTGGGGGCTTCAGGCGCAGATACAATCATGCCTTAGAGGATAGGGATTTGGCGTTCCGGGTTATGAAAAAAGGCAAGTTGCTGTTCAATCCGTCAATGCTTGTGTATCATCAACATGTTAAATGGACAGTCAAAAGTCTGTTAAACAATGCCAAAAGGGCTAAATATACGGTCAGATTTGTGAAGGAATACAACGACCGTTCTGCGCTGGTCTGGCGAATCGCCCTACCCCGACTCCTTCTGGATGCAATCTTTCCCATGATATTTTTTCGGTACAAAATACGCAGGCTCGAGGACCTATTAATGTTGCCGATCCTCTATTTAAGGGCTGCCCTCACCCGGCTTTATATCTGGAAAACAGCGATAGAGGAAAGGATACTTATATTTTAATCCAATGAGCAGTAATCGTAAAATGCTTCACCCAAATCGCTGCTATTATTATCTAACCTACCGATGCAACTCCAGGTGTACGTATTGTAACATCTGGCAGTCTGCAACTGAAGATAAAGAGTCTTCCATTGAGACGATTAAAGCTCACATGGGGCAACTGAAAGAAATGGGTATTCAGTTTATAGATTTCACGGGTGGTGAGCCGCTGCTTAAGGAAGGATTCCCTGAAATACTCAAACATGCAAAGGCCCTCGGCTTTCCAACGGTATTTGCCACCAACGGGATATTGTATGCCGAGTATTCAAAATCAATCAATGGTGTAGTCGACTGCATAAACTTCTCAATAGACACACTCGATCATAAAAAGTACCGGCAACGAAGAGGTGTGGATGAGCTCGACAAGGTACTCATGGGGATTGAAACCGCAAAACAGTCAGGGCAGAAGATGTCACTTCTGGTGACAGTCGATGAGGACAACATTGATGAATTGCCCGACCTCTATGCCCTTGCAAAGCAGATAGGTTGTGAGATGAATATCAATCCGGTTTTTTCATATTTCAAAAATGAACGGTTCACGGTGCAGTCCATCAATCGCCTCTTGGACTTTGCGCGCCACAATTCCGTCTACGTCAACCAGGGACAGATATCCCTGATTTTGGACGGTGGCAACAAAACAAATACCCCCCGGTGCCGGGCAATATCGAGAAACATCGTTATATCTCCGGACGGCTATCTACTTCTTCCATGCTATCATAAAGCGACAAAACGAGTACCTATTGATGGCTGCATTGCAGATACCTACAACAGTGAGATCGTTCGAGAGATACAACCCAAAGAAGGGGGGTATCCTTTCTGCGATGGATGTACCATCAACTGTTATATGGATACCGCAAATCTCAGAGTCGGGGAATATATCCCCCAATGAAAGCATTGCTCATTTATCCTCCCTGGATGCGGTTGTTCGGAGGTGCGATGAACTATGCCCCCATCGGCCTTTGCCAAATCGCCGCAGTTGTTAAAATACACGGCCATGAACCGGTTGTCTATAATGCCGACTTCTGTGATCAAGAACATACGATACTTCAAAACTACCATTTCACCCAGAGACATAATAAATATCTAACCGCTCTTTTTGACGAACAAGAAAGCATCTGGGAGGAAATCAAAAATGTCATTATCGAAGTCAATCCCGATATCATCGGAATAACAGCAATGACCGCAAGTCTTCGGTCTGCATTAAATATCGCCGCAATTGCAAAAGAGTGGAATCCGAATGTTCCGATTGTATTCGGCGGCGCCCACCCGACCCTTATGTATCAGGATGTCATCAACAACGAAAATGTGGATTTTGTGGTCAGAGGTGAAGGCGAAACCACTTTTACGGAACTGCTCAATGGATTTGATAGACAAGAATTTTTTCACATCCACGGTCTGACATTTCGAACCGATTCTGTTGTTCATCATAACCCCGATCGAAACATAATAAAATCTTTGTCCGACATACCGCCTCCTGATAGAAGCACGCTTTATAATATTGAGAAATACAGGGCAATCGATTTCGGTTTTATGATCTCTTCTCGCGGTTGCGCTTTTCATTGCATATATTGTTCTTCCCCCAAAATCTATAATGGTCGAGTCAGGTTTCGGACACCTGAGAGCATTGTTAACGAAATAGAACATATTCAAAGGGAGTATGGGACAACTTACTTTAAATTTTTGGACGATAATTTTACGCAGCGGAAAGACTATGTGCTTCAGTTCTGTGACCTTCTCATGCAAAGGCGTCTCGATATCCATTGGTGGTGCATGAGTCGGGTCGACATGCTCACCGCCACTATGGCAGAGGCAATGCGGGAAGCCGGGTGTACAGACATATGGGTTGGGATCGAATCCGGGAGTTCCAAAATTTTATCAAAATTGCAGAAAGGTATCACTACCGATTTGATCAGAGAAAAAGTCGCACTGTTGAAAAAATCCGGCCTTAACGTCGGTGGTTTTTTTATGTACGGTTTTCCATGGGAATCAAAGGAAGATATAGAGGAAACACTGAAATTTGCCGAGGCATTGGCCCTTGACGATCTTCAATATAACATTCCGGTTCCACTCCCAGGAACCAAGCTTATGATCGAGTTTCAAAACGCAGGCTTGATAATGCAGGATCAAACGGATTGGGAGAATTATCACCAGGGGAATCCGGCCTTTTTTTTCTCCCGGGACGTCCCACTGTCCGAAAGAGACGAATTCGTCGGATATATCCAGAACCAGTTTAGACAAATTGCTGATAAAACCAAAGGATTCCACAAGAACATATAGATACTTCAAAAAATAGTTATGGTTGATACAAGCCTCATCAAAAAACTTCATATATTAGGAATTATCCCTGCACGGGGAAACTCAAAAGGTGTTAAATCCAAAAATAAAAAACTTTTGTGCGGAATACCACTAGTGAGCTACACAATTCAATCTGCACTCAACTCGGAGTTTTTATCTAGAATAATGGTTTCTACAGAAGATCCTGAAATAGCAAATATTTCGAGAAATCTCGGGGCAGAAGTACCATTTCTCCGGCCAAAACATTTGAGTCAAGATAAATCAAGTTTGGATGATGTTATCTCAAACGTAATACAATACTATGAAGATGTATTAAATTGGAGAGTGGATATAATTGTTATCTTATTACCTACTTCTCCCTTTAGGTATCCTGGTTCCATCGATACAGTTATTCGAGTTCTTATTGAAGGAACCCGAAAAGTGGGAGCGGTTATGAGTATACAACTTGCTAATCATCGATCACACCCTAAACGATGCTTCATATTATCTGAAGACACGAATACAATAATACCATTGTATAACGATATTGATCTCGATGAATACATATATCCCAAACCTCTCATATTCAGAAATTTAATGTCAATAAGCGCTCAATGGGTGAGATTTACCAAAAATATTGTTGAATCTTCTAAGGATAAAGTGTTCTGGGCAGACTATTCAAGATTGATTCCAAATAAATTTAACTGTTTATTTGGTGACACATCTGATGCCAGAGTAGTAGGGGTTACATCTAATAACGGGGACAGAACTTTTTTTAATATTATTTCTGTCGATATTGATGAACCTATAGATTTTATTTTATCAGAATCAATTATTGAAAATGGTTTATTTTCAATCTTAATAGAAAAAACAAACGCGGTTATCTATAAAGCTCCAGTTATGAAAAAAATTATCTGAGAGTGACCGTATCTGACACACCGGGATGTTATTCTGGCCTCAAAATAACATAAGGAG
>DUZK01000001.1 GCA_013349495.1 Deltaproteobacteria bacterium | reverse complement strand
GCCTTCAAACAATGTCTTCTAGCAAAATTGGCTGCTTCCACATATGCCCAGGCTAAGTATTTATTACCATTTTTCTTGTTGTTCTCACCTTTTCTCTTACCATTTGAAAATTTATTACTACTTCTATAGCGCTGGACAAAATTGATACACCCCTGCTGAGATAAATTGATACACTCCAGTTCAAGACTTCAAGAACGCCCGCCTATAAAAATACGATTACGGTTTTACAAATGAGGAACCCTCGTTATACCTAAAGATCGGCAAAATCTTATAAAAAGGAATAACGAGGGCATGCCAAAATACATCTTTGACATAAGCGAGAATTTAGCTTTTTTATAATTCAAATTCAATCTTTTTTCCAATTTGAACCGGCATGGTATCGGCGTGGCAATGTTCGCGATATTGTTGCTCGATATTATTGGACTATCCGCGCGGTACTCAAAGACAAGCCTCATTTACGAAGGTGTCTCACCCAGTGCAGGCACTGCCGGATATTGTTTTTCACCCACCCCCGGAATGCCGGGCGCCATGATCTTCGGTGTCCCTTCGGCTGCCGACAAACCCATCGAAGACAAAATGCAATCCATCGGAGCAATGAATATTATCGTAGTCCCGAGGGAAAAATCAAAAAGAAGTATCTCAATTGCCGCCGCAATGGCTCTGCCGTGCTGGTGTCAAGTCCGGATGAACCCCCCAGCTGCCAATGCGAGGTTGACCCAAACCTTATCCTGCACATTCAGTTGACAACAAGCCTGATCGACGGAGGACCGGTAGACTTACAGGCGGTTATCCGGATGATCGATCGCGTTTTGAGACAACACAGCATCGACAAGCAAAAAATTATGCCATACCGTAGTGCCGTTGATCATACCAAGCCGCCATAAGGAGCCGTCATGGCCGAAGAAGTGGAAATTTCCAGTTTGGATTTAAGATATGAAGGCTTTCGGATGAAGTCTGCCGGCGCCGAGAAGGCGCTTTTGATGTCGATTATGGAAAAAGGGATACGGGACCCGTTGCAAGGCGTTGACACAAAGGATGCCCGAATACTGCTCGATGGATTCAAGCGATTAAGATGTGCCCAAAAACTGGGCATCGGCATGGCGCCTTATGTTTCTATGGGCGCCGATGAAATCTTCGGCATTATCGAACTGATCCGCATATCAAACGCCAAGAGTCTCTCCATTTTGGAACAGGCCCGATTTGTTGACGAACTTAAAAACGTTCACAAGATGTCCACCGCAGATATCGCAGGACTTGTTGAACGCAGCAAGGCCTGGGTCAGTGTCAGATCCGGGATTATCGGCCAAATGAGCGATTATGTGCGCGATGAGATATTTAAAGGTCGTTTTCCGGTCTATTGCTATATGTACACCCTGCGGCAGTTTATGCGTATAAACGCTGTTTGCCCCGATGAGGTGGACGACTTTGTCGGATCGATTGCCGGCAAAAGTTTAAGCATTCGCAGCATAGAGGCTTTAGCCCATGGATATTTCAAGGGACCCGATGCCTTGCGGGAGCAAATCAGAAAGGGTCACATCACATGGGCATTGGGTCGTTTGAAAGAAACGCAGACGCCTGCCGCAGGTTGCAGCCAAACGGAAGGCGCCATGCTTCGCGATCTTGAGATCGTATCCAAATATATGCAACGTGTCGCCGCGAAAATCGGTGCAAAATATAAAACCAGCGCTTTTCTTGCTCAGGCCAATCTTTTGACCGGTGGCATTTTAAGACAAACCGATTCGTTTATAAAAGCGATAAGGGCGTTTCATGATCGAACCAGACAAGCGTAAGGCCGTCTACTTTCTTCATCAGCAAGGAATGGGGGTGCGTGAGATCGCCCGCGGTTTGAAAATCGCCCCCAATACGGTGATAGGCATTATCGGCCAAAAGGGAGAAATGCCGGAAGCTGTGCGTAAAGATAAGCTCCGAATCGACCCGGATCTTTTGGTTCGGCTTTACAATGAATGCCAAGGCCACGCGCAGCGGGTGTATGAAAAACTGACCGAGGAACAAGGCGTCAGCGTCGCCTATTCCACCCTGACCCAAATAATACGCGAACAAGGCTTGAGCAAAACACCTTCAAACCGCTGTGGTCGGGAGCCGGATATGCCCGGCGCGGAGATGCAGCATGACACATCTGCTTATCGGGTTCGATTCGGTGTTGCACCTGTTCGGGTGCAGGGAAGCCTTTTATATTTTCGGTATTCAAAAATCCGCTATTTGAAGTTTTATCGTTCTTTCAATCGGTTCCGAATGAAGTGTTTTTTGCACGAAGCGCTGATTCATTGGGAGTATGCGGCCGAAATTTGCATAATCGACAACACCAACCTGGCCTGTCTGCGGGGAACCGGCAAAAATGCGGTCATCGTCCCCGAGATGGAGCAATTTGCCCGACAATACGGTTTTACGTTTATTTGCCATGAAAAAGGGCATGCAAACCGGAAAGCCGGCAATGAAAGAGGGTTTTACACGGTTGAGACAAATTTTTTCCCCGGCCGCTCCTTTGAAAGTCTGGAGGACATGAATCGTCAGGCCATTGAATGGGCAACGGTCCGATCGGCCAACCGGCCTACGGGAAAAACCCGTCTGATTCCCTCTGTCGCTTTTGAATACGAAAAACCGTATTTGAAAAAATTGCCGCCGTATATCGAGCCTCCCTATTGCATTCATAAAAGAGGAACCGACCAGTATGGATACGCATCATTAAACGGCAACTTTTATTGGATCCCCGGGACCAAACGCCATGAGGTCAAAATACTGGAATATGGCGATCATCTAAAGATTTATCATCATCGGAAACTGCTGGGGCGTTATTGTTTGCCTGCCGACGGCGTTAAAAACGAAGTGATTTCTCCTGAAGGCAGCTCCCGGCCGTCGCATAGACCGACGCAACGTAAGAAACCTACGGCTCGGGAAGAAAAAATCCTGCGATCTTTGGGCCAACCCATCGATGATTATTTGAATTTTGCCGTCCCCAAAAGCGGCAGGTCCAAACATCGATTTGTCCGCGAGCTGTTTGGCCTGCACCGGAAGGTTGCCCCGGTGGTCTTTATCCAAGCGGTGGAGCGGGCTCTTAAATATCGCATTGCCGATATCGGAACCATCGAAAACATCATCATTTTAAAACTCAGAAGCGGCGGCTTCCATACGGCATTGCCGGAATTAGATCCGGATTTGCAAAACAGGGACACCTATATCGAGGGGCGTTTCGCCGATGAAGCGGATCTTTCCATCTATGATGAAATGGAGGACGAAAATGAATGACGAACTGATCCAAAAGCTCAACTACCTTCGGCTTGGCGGATTGCTCGCCAACTGGGAGCGGCATCTTTCAATCGCCCAAAAAGGAAACTACTCACATGCGCGGATGTTGCAATATATTATCGACGAGGAGTATCAAATCAAGAAGGAAAACTCCCGAAAAATGAGACTCACCAGAGCCAAGATCCCCGAAAAATGGGTCATTGAGACATTCCCGTTCAACCAACAGCCGAAATTGAACAAAAAGAAAACCATGGATATGTATGACGCCTTCGATTACATGACGAAATGTCGCAATATAATCTTCATCGGCCCGACAGGCGTGGGCAAAACCGGCTTGGCCACGTCGTTTTTGATTCATGCCATCAACAACGGATACAACGGCCGTTTTATCGCTTTCCCTGACTTGGTGGAACGTCTTTATCAATCCGTTGCCGATCATACGGAGGCAAAGGTGATCAAGAAATTTATCGCATATGATTGTTTGTTGATCGACGAACTTGGATATGTCGAGGTGGAGCCGGTGCAGGTCGGTCTGTTTTTTACCCTGATGCATAAACGACACAAGCGAAAACCGACGCTGATTACGTCCAATCTCGGATTTTCTCAGTGGACGTCGTTTTTGAAAAACGATCATCTGACTGCCGCCCTGATTGACCGTTTGACGGAAAACAGCCATGTGCTGAACATGAAAAACTGCGTCAGTTTAAGACCCAAACTCGATCCGGCTGCTTGACATGGTCGCAAAACGTTTTTCCAGCGAAGAGCTTTACGGGCTGCGCAACGATATCCCTATTGACAGTGTGATCAAAAATGCCCTCGATATCCCTTGGCGAGACACGGAAGGATGCTTTCGTTTTCTTTGTCCGATTTGCAATGAATTTAACACGGCGATTAATCGGGCAACCAATCTGGCCCGATGCTTTTATTGTGAGAGAAATTTCAATGCGATTGATCTGGTGATGCTGATCAAGCAATTTGATTTTGTGAATAGTATTGGTTTTTTGAAAAATTATCAGAAAGATAATCCAAATGAAATCCTGCCGATCAAGCCCGATTTAAAGGTTCGCGGCGACAGCCCCGCGCATATCGGAAATGTACTCAAATCGTTGGTGACTCAGTCTGCTTCTGTCGGCCCTTCATCCGGATCAGACGAAAATTTATGCAATCGGGTTCTTTCGCTGGAACAGAAGCTTGATCGCCTAGCGCAACGTATCGAAGAAGTAGCCAAATCCTCATCATAGCTTATCCACTCTTTTAACGCTCCTTCCCAAAATCCATTCATTTTTTTGCAACTCGGCGGGCTCGCCGGCAGGCGGGATTATATTATTTTCCTTTCGGGCGGGGTAGGCTTGTTGCGGGCTACGGCAGGTAGTGTGAACAAACGTATCACTTTATCATAGCAAAAGTGTCGCAATTTATCCCAGCGCTATAGTTTTTCCGCTTGTCAACAGAATCTAAAAATCTATATCAAGTCCTGAGCTAAATATTCCGCCTTTATACAGCAGCATCAATTACTTTGGTTTCAAGATCTTGTCTGTGGTTCGATTGGCTTTCAGCCATTGTTATGATCCTGTCTGCGGCATCTGGAACAGCTTCATTGTACTGAATAAGAATCTGAGGAGGAGGCAGTGGTCCCGAAAAGTGTTGCGCATTTAGCTTGGCAATTAATTTGCGTTCCTGCGGAGTCGGCTCAACAGAAGCAGTCGGTTTTTGAGAAGGAAGGTTTATCTTAGGCTTGTTTTTCCTTTTCGTCATAGGCACTTATACCAGCCTGGATGTCCGAGCCAACCATAATCCAATCAGATTTAATCGCATAATAGTCAGCCACAGATGGAAGAAACGTTGAATTATATTCATTTAATGTGTTTCCAAGATCCATAACCCTGGACACACCGCTAATAAAAGTGGGTCTGGCATATAAAAAGTCTGTGTAATCAAACATTATTTACGCTCCTTTGTTACTCTAATATATCGGCATTCTTTTGGAAAAATCAATATATCTATCCCTATACAATTCTCAGATTCAAGTACCATGCCAAAAAATAAGAGCTCAAAACACTTTTCGCAAAGTGGATGAGACCAAATATCTTACATCGCGTAACCTCTTAATGATGTTGATATAATTTAAACAATAATTGTTAGGAACTAATATACATACACAACGAGAGGAGGCAGTGTCAATATTTTTATGACAACTTGAGTTATCAATAATAGGTCAGAATTTTTCCATTTGTCAAGATTGGGTAACATTTAGGTAACACTTGCCAAAAAATACCTCCCTTTCTCATCCCATTTCATTCATTTTACTTTTATTGCAGCATATACTATAAGTATTTGAAAATATTTCAAGTTGATACTTCATGGAATTTACCGCAAGTTACTGGAATTTAACAAGATGTTGCCTTGAGGGGGTAGTGGGGAGACCCGTGCCGGTTCAAGTCCGGCCTTCGGCACCAGCGCATTTTTTTAAAGCGATTTCAGATAGTTACTGGAATCGCTTTTCTTTTGTATCCAATCATATGCGATTTTTCGCCTAAAGAGCCTTCGTAAGCCCACTTCTCCCCTTCCCCCGGAATCCAAATAATATAGATATCCATGGTTATCGATATGGCGTTGAGTTTTTACTGTTTATGATTGCAAGACCATAGTCGGGTCTTCTCAACTGAATATGACTTTACGGGCAATAAATTCTTCTCCTGCGAAAGTGCTGCACACCCGTTTTTCAATTCGTATTCCGGATCGGTCTCCGATTTGGCTGTTAATTAAATTGTTTATCAGCAACTCTCCGGCATCCCCGATTTCTGAAAGCCGCCTGGACCATACCAAGGGCTCTCCCACCGCCAGCAATTGACTGGCCAGATCCTGAAGCAGGACCGATCCCATGTCCGCCCCGAGTGACAACCCGATGGGGTGAGACGGCAGCTTTCGAATGGTGCTGCCCCACTCCTGAAACAATGTTTCTGCAAACTCCAATTCGTTTTTTACAAAATTTAGAAAACAGTCCACGAAATCCAGATTGGAAGTTTCACAAATGGCTTTGCAGAAATAAGCGATAAACCCGTCTTCGGTGAATTTATCGAAAACCCCCAAATACTCGTCAATGAACATTCGGGTTCTTTCAATAAAACGGACCATAAAAGAAGAAAAGGAATTGCCATCGATTGCATAGGTCATGAGATCGTGAAGCCTTTTGATATTACCGACCACCACGATGGAAGGCCCTGCCGAGGCCTTTTCCAGCAACTCTTCCGGACTCTGCTCTCCCCCAAGCAGCATGGTGGGCATATGGGCCTGCCATCGAATAACACCCTCTCTGAAAAGGAGTTCTTCACGGTTGATCTGTAAAAACGGTTTGGCGGTTGAGCCCGTCTCTTTAATAATGTACTTTTTCAGGGCCATAAAATAGGACGAAAGGTTTCGAATGCTGAGAGTGATGTTGTCGAAAGGAGCAGAAGTTGCGCCGCCGTTCCCCCACGACTCAAGCCTGTTGATGAGATCTTGAGCATCGAAATCTTCTTCTCCGGATAAGACCTCCGAATCCAAAATACCGCTATCCCTTTCTGCGAGCGCTTTGAGGGAGTCTGAAAGCGTTTTAGAGGATTTGCGACTGGCTTCCAAATAAAGTTTTCCATCGCTCACTGAGTAGTACGCCCAGTAGGTTTCAAAGGCTTGCAAATGAATCAGGGTGTCTAAATAAAGTTGCTTGTCAGACATTTTATTTCCTCATTCTTTAAAATGGTCAATAGAAATCAGCTTTAAACAGGAACGCTTATACTTTCAAATCATTCCGCTGCCACGTGATGCAGCTGGACCATATCCGTATCACCCTTAACAATTTTGCTGAGCCCGTCTTGCATCAGCGTTCGCATTCCCTCACGAACGGCCTCTTTTCGAATCTCTTCTACAAGCCCTTTCCTGGCGATTATCTGTTTGATGGCATCGGAGTTCACCAATAGTTCATGAATCCCGGTCCGTCCCCGGTAACCGGTATTTCCACACTTTTCGCACCCTTTGGCGGTATGAAGCATGATCTGATTAGGATCCACGGTCAACTCATCCGCGTGTTCGGCACCGTAGGCTTCTAAGATTCTTTGAGACTCCTTTTTTGATGCGTGATACGGTTCCTTGCAATCCGGGCATAAGGTCCGCACCAATCGCTGGGCCAGAATACCCAAAAGGGCATCAGAGAAATCCAAAGGATCGATCCCCAATTCGATGAGTCGGGTAATGGTTTCAGGCGCCGAATTGGTATGCAATGTTGAAAACACAAGATGTCCGGTCAGAGACGATTCGATTCCGATATTCGCCGTTTCGTAATCCCGCATCTCTCCAATGAGTATCACATCCGGGTCCGCACGAAGAAATGCTCTCATGACTCTAGCAAAATCCAATCCGATCTTGCGGCTCACCTGTACCTGCTGTAATCCGGCTTGGGTAATTTCCACAGGATCTTCCGCGGTCCATATTTTACGCTCGGGTTTGTTGATATGGCCCAGTATACCGTGCAATGTGGTGGTTTTGCCGGAACCGGTAGGGCCGACCACCAGAAAGATTCCATGAGGTCGGGCACAAAGGCGTTTAATTTCGCTCTCGTTTCTGGCAGAGAGGTTAAGCTTGCCCAAAGGCAAACCGCCGCCCATGGCCAATAATCTGATCACCACACTTTCGCCATAAACCGTGGGTACAGTTGCAATGCGCAATTCCAGCGGTCTCCCTTTCAGGTTTACCCTTGCCTTGCCGTCCTGGGGCAGTCGCCGATCTGCAATATCGAGATCCGACATGATTTTTATTCTGGAAATGACCGCTTGAACACTTTTGGACGGAATTTCAGCAATCCTTCGGCAAATACCGTCTACCCGCACCCGAACCACGGCCGGACGTCCGGGTTTATAGGGTTCGATATGAATATCCGAGGCATTCATCCGCTGGGCCTGAAGAATGAGATTATTCATATACAAAACAGCTGTGGAATCGCTATCCACATCGATAGAGTATGTTTCCTTTAACTGATCTGCAGGTGCTGCATCCTCATCTTTGGTTCGGATTTCCAACTCGCTCAACCGCTGAGCCATTGCATCTGCTAACGTGTCCGTATCGGGAAGCGGAGGTCCCATACCTAAATAGTTAAGAATATCTTCAGGCAACCCCACCATGAACTCATAGCTATGGGCTCGAATGACATTCTGAATATCCTGAATCTTCCTGAGATCTTTCGGATTGTCCATGACAACGACCGTTCGGTCCTTACTGCCATCAATGGGCACCCAGAGATTTTCCTTCAGGTAGTACTTGCTAATCCCCTTAACCAGATCCTCCGGTATACGGATGACCGAATCATACTTGTGAAAAGGAACCTGATAATGCTTTTCGAGTGAAGCCCCGATATCGATTGAAAGGATACCCAGTTCGGTTCTCATGAGATAGCTCACAAAAGTTCTTTCGGCTTTTGCTCTATCCTGTAATTCCGCCAGCTGATCTCTGGTCAGGAGGCCTCGGAGAATCAGATCTTCAAAGGGACCGGTTGTCGTTTTCAATTCTTCCGACAGTTTTTTGGCGACGATTTGAGCAACTGATTTTGCAATGAGTTCGCACTGTTCCCCAAACCCGTCCTTGTCTCTGCAGTTAATAATTTGAAGTACTCCCACCAGTGTGTCTTCATGATCTAGGGGAGCGGAAATGACAGAGCGGGTTCGCACACCGGAAAAAACATCGTATTTTATGTTAAACTTTAACTCGGGATGATAAGCGGCCAACACCCTATAATTTTTGACGTCATTCACTCGAAGCACTTTATGGCTCAATGCCGAAAACCCGGCCAAGGAAGAGCTGGAAAGGGGAAATTGGATCTCTTTGGCATCATTACGCCGTTTGACCCATGTGACCAGCTTCTGTTTTTGAGCCCGGTAAACTCTCAGAGATTCAGCATCAAAGAGCGAAAGCACGGCCTTTTCCGATTCGATCATGGCTTCTTCGAATGAAGCAGACGCTTTAAAAGTCCTTTGAATCGTGTTGAGCTTATCTTTTATGGCTGAAAAATCAACAGATGGTTTCTTGTCCTCGGCAGGATGGATGGTGGATGATTGCATTCTTACTCCCCGCGTGTTGTGGATCAAAAAATACAAAACCTTCTTGCTCTATTGCAATTTAATCAAAATATAAAGTAAAATGGTGGAGAACAATACTGAACCGGTCCAAAGTGCTTAAGATTAATGGAGATAGATCGAGTTCACTAACCCTTGAAGTTCTTTATAATAAAGCGGAAAGAAAGGCAAGTTTGCATCACATTGATGCCGTTTAGATATAACCGCTGGAGGGATTATGGATATTGATACTGAGAAAAAGGGAAATGCGGTTGTGATTCGGATTAAAGGCAAAGTGGATGCCGACACGGCTCCCAGTCTTCAGGAATGCTTTACGAATCAAATCGCTCAAAATGAAAAAAAAATTGTCGTTAACCTTGAAGGGCTCGATTACATCAGCAGCGCGGGTCTTCGGGTCGTGCTGGCGGCAGCAAAAAATCTTAAGGCTTTGCACGGAGAGCTGCTGTTTGTTGGGCTTAAGGGTTCAGTAGAGAAAGTTTTCAAAATTTCCGGATTCTATTCTGCATTTAAAATATTCGACACGGAAGAGACCGCTTTAGCGCAACTTTAGACTCATGGAACTCCCGGCACATATCATACGGCAAGCCTCACAAAAGAATCTATCCGAATTCATCCAATTTATTGCCGAAGCGGCCGAAACCGTTGGTTTCAGTGAGGAAAGACTTAATGAAATAAAAATTGCGGTTGAAGAAGCGCTGGTTAATATTTTCAACTATGCATACCCGGAAGAAACCGGCGAAGCAATCGTGGCATGCCGCATAGAACATGACCGTCAATTCGTCATCGAGATCATAGATGAAGGCGAACCATTCGATTTCGAATCCATTGAAACACCGGATGTGGAAGCGGATATCAGTGATCGCCAAATTGGGGGATTAGGAATTCTTCTGATCAAAGAACTGATGGATAGCGTCGATTACCGAAGAGAATCCGGCAGAAACATTCTGCAACTTGTGGTTAAAAGGCCATAAGCGATCAATGCGCCACTGTTACCCGGGAGTGTTTCATTTTAGAGGGTATCAAGTTTGCTGAGAGATTTACTACACCAGCCTTTCAATCTTTTGTTATCACTCCTTGACATTCACCCGGAAGAGAGACATGCCACACGGCTGCTGTTAATCCATTCCTGCTTTGTGGGTATCAGCATGGCGTTTTTCTTCACACCGGCAAACGCCCTTTTTCTTGCAGAATTCGGAACCGATCTCATACCCCACGGATATATGATGGCAGCCGTTGCCGGTACCGTTATCGGAATGATTTATTCCAAAACGGACCGAATACTTTCCTTTTCGGGCACATTGATCGCAAATCTTTCTTTTCTCTTGGTAGCAGTCCTTGCGTTTTGGATCGGTCTGTTTTGGAGTCATGCAAGCTGGCTATCCCTTGGACTTTACATACTAATCACTCCGTTTGTTTCATTAATTAATATTGAATTTTGGGGGTTGGCGGGACGAATTTTACATCTGCGCCAGGCTAAACGTCTTTTCGGATTGATCGGGGCAGGTGAAGTGGTCACTAGCCTGTTGGCCTTTTTTACCATTCCCCTCATCGTGAACCATATCGGAACCATTAATCTACTGCTTATCTCGGCTGGTGGACTTCTATCCAGTCTATTGCTGCTCATTCATATCAATCGTCAATTTTTATCTCAAATTGCCTCGCCACAGGAAAAAACCGTGGCAGACAGGCCGATTGACGTTCAAGTGACCCGGCCGCTCAAAAGCAGGTATCTACGACTGATATTCAATGTCATGATCCTGTCGACTTCGGGTCTCTATTTTCTTCACTATTTTTTTCTGGACCAAGCATACACCCATTATCAGGAAGCAGACCGACTGGCGGCATTTTTCGGTTTCTTCTATGGATCTGTTAAGCTAGTTGAACTCCTATTAAAATCCATTGTCTCGGGACGTCTTCTGACCCGATACGGATTAAAAGCCGGATTGGTCATTCTTCCCGCATTCCTGACCATCGGGATTCTGTCAACTGCCATAGTCGGAACATTAGTCGGTATCGGAAATCTGCTCTTTTATCTTATCGTGGCCACCAAGCTAATGGATCGTACGGGACGATTATCCATATTTGACCCCACTTTTAGAGTTCTTTATCAACCATTGCAGAAGGACGAACGGATCTCATTTCAAACCCGATTGGAGGGTATATATCAGCCGCTGGTCAGCGGAGTGGCCGGTGGAATATTACTTTTTACAGGACTATTCCCAACGTTCACACTGGTTCATTTTTCTTATTTGCTATCCATATTAATGCTCGCATGGATCATCGGATCCATTTGGGTATCTCGCGAATATCCCGTCGCATTGAGTCAAGCCATCGCCAAACGAGTCTTGATCGGCGAAAGTACGGACCTGTCACTGAACGATGCATCCAGTATAGCCGTTTTGAGACGATCGCTGGATTCGTCAAATCCGGGAGAAGTGATTTTTTCACTCGATCTTTTGGAAAAAAATAGTGTTGAACAGATGAAAAAGGCGTATCATAAATTATTGCAACATCCGTCGCCTTTGGTCCGGAAAGATGTATTGGCAAGGATTGAACGGTTCCCCAGCTCTAAAATTTACAAACCTGTGGCGAACATCGCAAAATCAGACGTGTCGATTGATGTACGGGGAAGAGCCCTCCGCACACTTTGCACTTTAGACGATACCCAAGCGGTTGAGATGGTCTCTGAATATCTTCTGGACCCGAGCCCTCTTCTTCGCAGAGACGCCCTGCTCGGTCTCCTTCAAAATCCGGAGACCGGTAGGGCTTCAATGGCTGAGAAAACCCTTATCGAGATGACAAATTCCGAATCGGTTGAAGACCGTAAAATCGCCGCATTGGTGTTGGGTGAAGTCAAGATGAATGACTTCGATGAACTCCTGCTGCGACTTTTGAGGGATGAGGACCTATCGGTGAGACGTGTCGCTATAGATGCGGCCGGAAAAATCGGCGATTCTCATTTTTGCACATCTTTAATGGAAATTCTAACCAGCCGACCTTTGCGTTGCAATGCTCGATCCGCCCTTGCTGCTATCGGGAAGCCGGCACTCCCTTATCTAAAACAAACCTTTAAGTTTCCAAATACGCCAATTCAGACCCGTATACAGATCCTTCGGATTTATGGAAAGATCGCCGGCAAACAGGGATCAAATATCTTGTGGGATGAAGTGAATTGCCCGAATCAAACGATCCGAGCTCATATCCTGGACGAATTAAGAAATCGTCGATATCAGGCCCCAAATACAGATATCCGTACAGTCCAGGATCAAATATATAGAGAAGCGGCTCATGCTGTTTGGAAGGTCGCCGTCAGAGGAGATTTGGGAGAACATGAGGCAGTGGCTGCGTTAAAAAACGCGCTGGATAGTGAAATTAAGCGGAATCGATATAACATCTTCCTGTTGCTCTCATTTATACACACCCCGGAAACGATGCTAAAAGCTTATGATGCCATAAACAAAGGATCAAAAGATAAACAAAGTTACGCTTATGAACTCATAGATGTAACAATTGCTCCGGAAACAAAATCCATTCTTTTTCCTCTGTTTCAGAGTATGGATTCAGGTCGCCTATCAAACAATTTATTGGATAAATTTCCCCAAGTAAAACTGGATCGCACACAGCGGTTGAAGGAGCTTTTGAAGCTGACTGAAGCCGATATCTCCCCATGGACCAAGGCCTGCGCTATTTATGCGGTAACTGAATGGTCTGAAACAGAATGGCTTCAAGAGTTGGAGTCGAACCTGGAAAACGAACACTTGGTGGTACGGGAAACCGCCGCCTGGGCGCTATCAAGATTGCATCCTCAAAGAATAGCTCAAATCATTCAAAGACCGCTAAAAGAAAGGGAGTCAGCGATTGACGGGGCAATAAAAAATACATTCGCTAAAACCATAGGAGATACGGAAATGCTTTTGACCATAGAAAAGGTCATGCTTTTGAAAACCGTTGAAATATTTACACCGCTGTCTGAGGAAATCTTGATCGATATCGCAGCCAACCTGGAAGAGGTTGAGTTTGTATCCGAACAAAGGATCATTCAAAAGGGACAAATCGGCAATTGCATGTATATCGTTGCCTCGGGCAGAGTGAAGGTCCATGATGGAGACAGGTTCATTGCTGAACTCGGGGAAAAGGAAATCGTGGGGGAGATGGCACTGCTTGATGCTGAACCCCGCATGGCCTCGGTAACCGCCCTGGAGCCATCCAAGCTGCTTAGATTGGATCAGGATGTATTCTATGAATTGATGTCCGATTATGTTGATGTCGCCAGGGGGATTATCAGGGTTCTCGTAAAGCGTCTACGTGCTCAATGAGTCTTCTCCATATTTCCATAATATTTTAAGATCAACATGGTGATATCATCGGACTGAGGCATGCCTTGGGAAAACGCTTTCACGCTGTCCATTACACCGTCGGTAATCTGCCGGATTGAGTTGTTTTTTAATCTTGCAAGATCGCTCTGGATCCGATCTTCCGAAAATTGCTCATCATGGGCGTTCATGGCTTCATTGACACCGTCTGTATATAGATAGAAAATATTTCCAGGGGGCAGCATTATCTTACCTGTTTCATAGGGAAAATCTTCCACCAATCCCAGCGGCATGCCGTTTCTGGTTTCGATTTCTGTAACCTCGCCATTGGGGCTGACAAGAAACGGATAATTGTGGCCGGCATTGCAATAGGTCATCTCCCCGGTATGGGTGTCCAGGACTCCCATGAACAAGGTCACAAACATTGCAGAATCGTTATCTTCTGCGAGTTCATTGTTGACGATACTCAATACTTCATCGGGTGACAAAACCGTAGACGCTCTTGCTTTTATCAAGGTCCGGGTGACCGCCATCATAAGGGCGGCCGGTATTCCTTTGCCGGCTACATCGCCGATAACCATACAGAGATTATGATCATCCACGAAAAAGAAATCATAGAGATCGCCACCGACTTCCCTGGCCGGCTCAATCATTGCAAAAATATCAAATGCCGAACGGTCCGGAAAAGCAGGGAAGGTCTTTTTCAATATTCCCATTTGAATTTGCCGAGCAATCTGAAGCTCGCTTTCGATTCGTTCCCTCATTGCGCATTCACGCGTCAAATCTACTATGTACTGTTTAAGTGAAGTCTTCATGTGTTCAATGGACTCGGAAAGTCTTCCCACTTCATCTCTGGTCTTTATTGCCGGGAGTTGCGCATCCAATTCGCCTGTTGCAATCGTTTCAGTGACCTTCGAGAGGGCACTCAATGGTCGTGTGATGGATCGGGCGATCAGAACGATGATGACAAAAAGGCCGAACAATCCGGATATACCGATAAACAATACCGTTCGGTTCAGGCGGATGACATCGGCCATGAGTTCGTCGTCCGGGAATACCGTGCACAGCGACCAGCCGCTTGATTTCAACGGCGCAAAAGAAATCCACCAATCCTTTCCCGCGTACGGCCCTTTGAAGTATTCAAAGCCCGACTCGCCCCGAATCATCATTTTTCCGACTTCTCTGAGGTGGGTGTCGCCGAAAGCCTCGGCCACACTGAAAATGGTCTCGTTCATGATCACATCCCGGTCAAAATGGGTAACGATGGTTCCGGTGTTCGTGATCAAAAACGCATAACCGGTCTCAAGGATTTTAACGGCGGATACGATATCCTGAAGCCAGGTAAGGGAAACATCTGCAGCGACGACGCCCATGAATTCACTTGCGCCCGACTGGGTTCCGTAAAATGGAACCGAATAGGTGGCCATCAGCATATTGCCGCCGCCCGCATCATAATAGGGTTCGCTCCAGACCGCCCGATTCAGTTCTTTCGAGATCTGATACCAGTCTAAAGTGAAATAGTGGGAGACTCGGGATCCCTCTTCGAGTAATTCAATTTCGCCATCTTTTTTAGAATAATAGAATGTATGGTAGAGCTTTTCCTGAGCATATCCGAACGGTTTGAATGCGATGGTAATTCCGGATATTTCCGGATTGTTGGCCATGGTGGAACGGCATATGGAATTGAGAGTTTCGCTGTAGTATTGTGCGTATTCCAAAAAGCTGGAAAGACCCAGGGGAACTTTGACAACGGAACTCAGAACGGTCTCCAGCCGGTTTACCGTTTCAAGAGTGAAATGGCGGGCGATTTGCTCTGCGTTTTTAATTAGAATGCGCCGGGAGAAGTAATAATTGTATGAAAAGACCGAAACGAATATCAACGCTACGACGGAGAGAATGAAGAAAGAAAGCCTGAATGCAATGCCTCTGGTTTTCATCGGCTCAAATCTTTATATAGTTCATTATAATCGGGAACCCTCTCAACAAAACCGATTCGCTTCATTTCACCGCATGTTCGAATAAAGCCTTCCTTTGAGAGCTTCCACAGGGGACCCGATCCGGTATCTCTTAATGTCAAGTCCCGCATTTGCTCCAGCATCCATTTCTGGTGAACCCGGTTGGCAGGGATGTGGGCATCTCTCAACAGCTTCATAACAATATCAACGGCATCATCGGGATTGGCAAAGGCATACAGCCAGCCCTCCTGAGACGCATTGACGAATGCACGGCATAGGTCGGGGTCGGATGTCAGCCTGTCTTCCAATGTATAAATCCCGTCTTCGGGAAAATCCAGACCGTAATCCCGAAAAAAAAATGGGGTCAATTCATGGCTGTCCAAACCGCTGTTGAGCAGGGTGTGGTATTCGTTGTAGTACATAGCCGAGGCCATATGAACCCCTCCCCTTAGAAAAAGGTTCAAACTGGCCGATTGAGGTACCACCTTGACTTTGATGTCGTATTTCAAGAACAGTGCCATCGGCCGGAGATCGAAAGGCGCTGCCCACAATCCCACCTTCTTATTACGGATATCGAGTATCGTGTTGATGCCGGATGTCTTTTTCGCAATAAGCATGAAACCGGATCGCTGCACGATCTGTGAAATGTTGACGACCTTCAATCCTTCAGCCCGCATCTTGATGCCGCTGGAAAGCCAAAGCGTAACAAAATCGGCTTTGCCGTCCCTTAGATATTCATATGACGACCGATTGGGGCTCCCGGGGATGATTGTTAGATCGATACCGTGCTTTTTATAAAGTCCTTTTTCATAAGCCACATAAAACCCGGCAAACTGGGCATGGGGCAGCCAGTGGGTCATGAAAGAGGCTTTCTTGAGTGATTTGCCCCGAGCATCCGTGAGCCCCAGTGAGATAAGAACCAGAATCAAGACGGTACCGATTTTCAAGCTTCTCATAAATACCCTTATTGCAATCTAAAGGATTATGCTCGGTTTTTTGCAGGATAGATTCCTTAATATCCTTTGATTATTGAATATTCAAGTTGAAAGTGAATGATGGGGACAAAAAGCACTCTGATCTAACTTGCCAATGGAAGGTTTTTCAGATAAGAAATCCATCATAACCGTATGGTTTCATATCATTTTCACCCTACAAGCTTCGAAACATCAGCCTTGCAATGAAAGGGAGTCCGGGCAAATGAAGACAGGATATGAAAGGACAGGAATCGAGCACCCGGAAATCGAATCGATAATGCACGGAGCGCCGGTATGATGACATCTCCTCCAGCAGAAAAACGAAAAGAACTAAATTTCCTGAAAATAAAGCTTTTATCCGCCGGAACCATCGTACTTGTCTTGGCGCTGGGTTTCAGCACCATGTTGATTTCGTCGTCGCTTGAAAAGCTTTATGTTCGATCCCTGGTCTCAAGTTATCAGGTGATCGGTTCCGAGTTTAGGCGAAAACTGCAGAAAGCAGTCCGCTACGGGAAAAAAATCAACAAATTCGTCGGCATGGATTTACTCATGGAAGAGCCGCTGGGTCATATGGTTCGACAAACCAAGGGAGAGCATTCAACTAATGATAACAGAGAGAAAAAACAGGAAGACTCGGACATATTTGTGGCCGTTGCCATGCCGGATGGTGAAATAAAGTACAGTACCGACAACGGATTAATCGGGTCGATGCTGCCCGGAGTATTATACAAAGATTTTATTTCCATTGATTCCCAAGACGCTGATCCTGAAAATGAACGGTTCATAAAATTTAAAAACACGTATTTCGTTCCTCTTGTTGTCCAGGATAATAAGGGGGTCGGGGTTGCAACCGCTATTCTGGCATTTCATGAAAGGCATGTAAAAGCACTGGTGAATGCTGCTTGGCTTCATAATTTGAGGGTTGCGTGGGTTGTTCTTTTGTGCGGATCTTTCTTAACGATAATCATGCTAAATGTTATTCTTCCTCGGGAACGTGCCAGGATTAGAAAAGCGCTTCCATGGCTGTTTGATCGGGTTGAATGGAAAAAGACCAATGAAATACCCAAACGCGGGATCTCCGTAGGACTATTTCTGATTATCATTGCCTGCCAGATCGGTTTTTCCGTTGTGAGCATCAGGGCGTTTAATACCTTCTACCTGAAGATCAACGGAGACATGACCGTAACGCTGAACACCCTCATGCGGGAGAACGTCGAGTACTTATTGGAAAAGCGATTGCCCCTGAATAAATTCTTTGGGATTGAGAAGGTGATGGGGGAAATGCTGTCTCAGTTTCCCGAGGTCGAAAATATTACCCTTTTTAATAATGAAGGAAAACCCCTGTATCATGCAAATCAACAAAACGCTTATAATCTGATTAAAACACCGATGACGCTTCCCAAAGAGATCGTCGACTCCTATTCAAGCAGTGAAAGCAAATACAATTTCACCTCGCCGGTCAGAAAAGAAGGGAATGTGGTCGGGTCCATATCTTCAAATATATACAGGGATGTGATCAAACAGAAGCTAAAGGGGCTTTTACTGGACGCCGGAACGGTATTGGTCATATCCGCCCTTTTTGCTCTGGAGCTTTTGTTGATGATATACCTATATCTGGAAAAAAAGGCTTCTGTTCCGAGGCAATCCGCAAATAACAATTACGGAATCATACGCCCTGCGGCCTTTCTGTTTCTATTCGGTACCTACATATCCATTTCTTTCGTACCCCTTCACATGGAGAGCTTGTTCGAACCATTATTCGGTTTACCGAAAGATCTAGTCTTGGGCTTACCTATTTCCGTAGAAATGTTCTTCGCCGGCATATCGATCCTCTTATCCGGCGCATGGATAGATAAACGGGGCTGGCATGAACCTTTTTTGATGGGACTTTTAACCACTGGTATCGGCGTTTTGGATTCATGGCTAGCACAAAGTGCAGTGCATTTTATTCTTTCCAGGGGAATCGTGGGAGCCGGATATGGACTCGCCCTCATGGCCGCTCAAGGTTTCGTGCTCACCCAAACCGATGAAAACACAAAAGCCCGCGGTATTGCCAACTTCTTTGCCGGAGTATACACAGGAAGTATCTGCGGTGGTGCCGCCGGTGCAATGTTGGCTGAACGAATCGGTTATAATCCGGTATTTTTAGTCGGTTCCGTAATCGTTTTTCTTGTAATACCCTATTCATTTCTCTCAATGCGCGAGGCCATTAAGAAGCCCGCCATAGTCAGTGACAAACCGGTATCGCCGGCACCGAGCATGAAACATTTTATCAATTTTTTGTTTAATAAGAACATCATCAGTCTGATTTTTCTTATCGTTATTCCGGCAGCCACCATCATGGTTGGTTTCATCAACTATTTCAGCCCGATTTACCTGCACCGAATGGGGGTCTCGCAATCCAATATCGGTAGGGTCTTTATGCTGTATGGTATTTGCCTGATTTTTATCGGTCCCTTCATCAGCAAACGGATTGATTCGGTTGAAAACAAAAAAGCCTTTATCGTGATCGGTGAAGTCATCGGTGCAGCAGGGCTGCTTACTTTTCTATTCTTCGGCGGTTTATGGGCAATAGCCATAACCACTTTGATGCTGGGCATTTCGGGTAGCTTTATCTCCTCTCGAATATCGTATGTGTTAAAGCTTAGAGCATCCCGGGAATTAGGCGGCGGTAAATCCATCGCTGTGGTCAACGCAACGTATCGACTCGGCCAGGTTCTCGGCCCGATTCTGTTCAGTTGGATTCTGGTCGCCTTCGGGACCTATAAAAAAATGTCTTTAGTGGGGGTTATCTATTTAATTGCCATATTCCTGTTTTTTCTTTCGACTGAGCGTGAACGTAAAAATAAAGCTTCGAAGTAATATGAAACTTGACGCAGACTTAATCAAATTAAACGAACCCCTCATCGTTTCGGAGTATAACACGGATCAAATCCATAACTGGTCAAACCGTGAGCAAAACAATTTGAAAAGAGAGATCAAGGTCCTGCTGGAGGTTGTTTACCCAAAAATGCCCGATGATGAACTAAAGATATGGAGTTGCGGATTCTTCAAACAGCACGATGGAGATGCTGAAAGACGCGTGTTAACAATTAGAAATTCGACGAGTGCACTGATCGGAGCTGCCCTTTATGATATCGGTACGGTGTGTATTGAGAGCAATCGATGGGTCAACGTCTACTTGATCTCCATAACCATCTTGCCCCCATACCAAGGTCATGGTATCGGAAAGGCCATCGTTAAAACAATCCTTGACGAATCCTCCCCGAATATATTCCTTTCATCATGCACCCAATCCGATATGCTTCATTGCTGCATTTCCATCGTACGAAAAAGACTGGTAACCGGTTATGACGTGTTTCCCTATTTAAACGTGATCGGTAGTGACTGTGCCCTGGTAACCGCATCCCGGCAAAAAGTCCCCTTTGCAAAAGAAGCATTCCGGCAAATCTATTTAAACCTCACGGGCGGCGACATGGCAGAGGTTGAAAGCGCTTTGGCGAATTTAACGGATACATTGGTTAGGAAAAATATGTTTGTTTCGCGATTCGCATTCGACCCATGGGCAAAGGATGGAAGGAGAGATTTTCTGGCACAGGCATTGGGCCTTAAAAACGGTGACGGTATACTGGTCATTTTAACAAAACGGTCTGGAGACGTTTCATGCAGCAATACCTTCATTTAATCTGTCGACATTTGCCCGCGGTTCACCGGGTTTTACTGCAACATGAAAACAGGCCCCTTCCGGAATACCTGAATTCAATACTGAAGCATCCGGATTCATCGTATCAGCCAAGAGAAGATTTGTTGTCAACGGTATATCGTTTCCTGAAGCCCCTGCTCGGTGAGTTCATAGCGAATCAGGCCAGGGAAGAATTGACCCGATTGCCGATTGTGCTCACAAGCAGCCATACCGGAATCGAGTCCTACTCCATTTTCATCCAGGGGAATATTCTCTTTGCACTCCATGCACTGTTGGGAAGAAAACACAATCGAGCAGTGGTCGCGTTTTCTTTTGGAAACGTGCCCCTGAATAATCGTACCTATCCCCGAGGATTGCTGCTCTACAAGGTTAAGCCCGAAAATCTGGACCTGATGCCGGTGAGGCTGCCTATTTTTCCCGATAGATTGAAACGGACGGCTTCAAGTTGTGCGCCTCCGTTTAGTTCTTCCATGATCGATCAATCCATTTCCTCTCTGGGACAGATAGAAAAGACCGGGCTCATATCGAAAAAGTTTCATCGATCGGTGAAAAAAGTCTTAAGGGAAGAATTTCTATCAGAGGATATACTGAATCTCTCGTCATATTCACAGCAGGTGGTCGTATTAAACAATCGCATCTGGAAACGCCTGTATGCAGATCTTCAAGCGATACCGGAGCTGATTTATATTGAAATCGAGAGCATCGTACGAAACTTAATGGTAATGGATTTATCCAATCAGGACAGCTTGGTGAGCCATGTTCTGTTTAATCCGACCGTCCGGGATCAAGTCATTACTCAGTTGGATGGAATCTCAGGGTGCTGGCACCTTAAGAACCTGAAAACACATGTAAAGGAAAACCACACAAAGAAACGCCCTAACACAATCGATCCCACAGGCACGATTTTCTTCTGGTGGATCGATGAGTGGGGGAAAAAAGTACCGTTGACATTAACACCCGGCGGCCGAGGGCAATGCACGCTTAAAGGAATCGGTGGTCGCGGGAAGACGGTCGAAATCGCCCATTCTCCGGATATCATCATAGAGCAATTACGACAGAACAATCTCCTGCCGTCGGTTTTTTCATGTTTTCTATCGTTTGCTTTGGCCCGGGGTGTTGTCTGTATCGGCGGATGTTTCCAGTCCGATTATCTGCCCGTCATACAGCGTGCGGTCTGCCATGCCTTGATCGATGGGGGTTTGAAAGACGTCGCACAGGCGGTTTTACATGTAAAGACAGATGTCTACCTTCCCGGTATGGCAGGAATCATGACCCAGCCGGAATTAAAACCCTACCTGCTGCCGGCCGGTATCTTCGAAATCCTTTCTGGCGGGGGAATCACTTCAAGCGATGTTGATCGATTGGCCAAACTCACGGTGGGCGATGCGCACTGCGGTGCAATATTTGAAAACTTGTCGGCGGCAGACCCCGCCCGATTCGGCACATACCAACCGGGTTGGAAAAAAACATTGGCGGAGGATGCCTATCGATATTTAAATCAGAAGGTGGTGATTAAATAACCATAAGGAGTTTTGAATTGAAATGACCCTACTTGGATTCCGGCGTCTGTGTCTCAAGATAAACCTCATCAGCCGCACTTAAAACATCCACCGGCGGCTCATACCCGATGCTTTCAGCCGTTGCCAAATTAATTGCGATTCGCTGCGGGCTTTCGAAATATTGGGCGAGCTGACGGGGTTTTGCGCCATTGAATACTTTTCCGAGAACTTCCGCGTGAAATCGGCCCAGGGGATCCAAGCTGGAGGTGGCAATACTTAAGAGAAAACCGTATTTAACCTCTTCAGAACCGGTTTGGGAAAACGTGGGAATCCTTGCGGAATTGGCGATATTGACAAGTTTGGGGATACTTCTGAGCTGCACACCCAAATGCTTGGTCACGTAAATCGCATCGACTCTGCCCTTCAGTTCTTTCCAGCAATTGATCATATTATTTTCAGCAATCCGCTTTTGGGGCACTGCGGCTTCAGCAAAACACCGGACCAGTTTAAAATTAAGCTCCTCGGCAACTCTTTCGACTTTGTCGATGGCACCATAGGTTCGTCCCGCCTCGGTGTTATCATATGCAAGGCCCAATCGCTTAAACCTAATAATATCGTGAAAAATCCGAATCTGTCTTTCATATCGCTCAGGATCGATTCTTGAATGAACATGGTCAAATCCTGAATCTTCAACACTCTTTATAATACCGGCTGAAATCGGTTCGCTGACTGAGAAAACAAGTGTAGGGGTTTGATGCCTGTTGTTAGCAAGATCCTGTCCGGCCCAGGTACCGTACGCAAACATGAGGTCGATATCTTTTTTCTCATTGAGTCTCTGGATGATCTTATCGGTTATCTCTTTTCTGAGATCATCGGTCCAGTTTGTGGTATAAAATGCATCATCTACAAACTCTAAGTATTTACTTTTTGCCCTTGTTGAAAGCCAATCCCAAATCGATCGATTTTTATCATCCGGCGGAGATGGGATTTCATCCTTTTCAATCCAGCCCAGTTCCATCAATCCCTTTATGGTTGAAATCAGAACCAGTTGATAATCGCTATAATCACCCCCCTGGTAATACCCGATGCGCCATTTTTTTCCCTTATAATCTTCCGGAGCGGACTTAAAAAGTTGATTCTCAGCCGCCAACGGACTGTGGCCGGCCGCAAAGAAAATGAATATAACGGAAATCAAAAACCTGGAAATTACTTTCATGGCTTTGCCCTATTACGCTGCTTACTGTTTGGTTAATTCTCTGGAGATGTTACGGTCAACCGTTGATATTCAAAATATTAAGCGAATCTGTGAAGTCAATGTAGGCAAATTGATAATATGTGTCAAGGAGAAACTAACTCTGAATTACAAGGTTTAAACCATACCCGCCCGGTAGGCTACACCGTTCATATATCCGAGTGTTTTACAATGGCGCATGGGAAATCTTCCGCTGCCGACAACGGAACCGCTTTCCGAATCGTTAATTCATAGGCGCCCCGGTTTTCTCCACAAATTGCAACTGCTGCTTTGTGACGCCCGGTGGGTTTCAGCAGCCAAAACCGCCAGCGATCCGGATCATCGGACAACCTTGGATCAAAAGAAATTCTCAGCGATTCATTTTCCGATAGGTGAAAGCTGAATTGTTCCAACGGTAAGGACAATCCCATGCCCCGCGCTTTAATATACGACTCCTTAAGCGTCCAATATTCAAAGAATCGATCTCGTTTTTTGCTCTCAAGCACTTGATGGAGATCACGAACCTCGGTTTTGGAAAAAAAACGATCCGCAGTTTCAAGGGATATCTCCCTGCGCGTCATGTCTTCAACATCCACCCCTATGTCCTGATTCAGCACAACTGCACAGGCAATGAGTCCGTCTGTATGAGACAGATTGAACCGAATGGGAAAGTCTTTGGGAACGACCACGAGCTCCGGTCTGCCGTATTTGTTTCGATCAAATCTGAGATCGGAAACCGGAATGCCCGTGTACCGGGAAAGCGTTGTTCGAACCAGGGCACGGGTCACCAGATATTGATGGCGATGTTTTTCAAAGTAGAATCGCTGCTGTTTTTTCCCCTCTTCCGGAGTAAGCAGTTTCTTATATTCAGAAAGCAGATTCGGGTCCCGAATTTCATCCGGAAACGCAAACCACAGATGGATTTCATTCGTTTTTAAATTTAGTTTGCTCCCCATATGTTGCATGGCTTTTACCGAAATATGTAATGAATATTCATTAATTCTAAATCTTCTGTTATCCTGTCCGAACCCATATCATTGCAAGTGATATCCAATCTGAATAATAAAATCCGAGACTATCAACGGATCAAAACCCAATTTATCCATATTGTCCGCTATATTTTTCAAGGCTTGATTTGCAGCCCCTTCTCCAGCGTTACGAACACGCTCGCTTATCTCCTTTGTATAGGACTGAAAATCTGTTTCCTCCTCCATCAGGCGTTTAAACCAGAAGGGGCGATCTCCTGAATCCATGGAAATTCCGTTAAGCATGCATCCCATGGTATCGATGCTGAAACCAAGCATGTGTTGATCATAATAACCAATAATGGGCAATACATCTCCGTTTTGGATGTTAACCTCACGGTCCAGGAAAACTACTGCCTGTTGCCATGCAATGGTTCCCGAATCCGGCCCGGTATCGATAAACGTCTCTTTGTCCAGCATCAGGCGATACCAAAAAGCAATGGCATTGCATTTACCGTCATTGATTACCGGAAGTTCAAACACCTTCTGGGTGGGTTTAAAATCTCGCTGATAGAAATCGAACCGGAAAACCTCGCTTTCATTTGTCAACCTGCGGTGTTCCACCCGGTTCAAATCCATACAGGTGTAGTGATTCAACCGGAGCAGGTTTATCGGGGTAAAGTCGAATCCCCGGACGTCTTCCGTTCTGATCTCGACACCTGAGGCATAAACCAGGGCTCCTGCCGGGATGATGGCAGGGTCGTCTACCAGGAGAAACTCCCTGGCATGCTGAAGCGCTGCCAAAAACCCTTCTCCCAGAAGGCTGTGGTCCACTGTTTCAGAGATCAGGATGTTCGCCTTCTCCTTCATATCCAGGGGTATCTCTATATCGAAAGAAGATTTGGCTACAAGATGAACCTTATTCCCAAACCGGTTCGTCTCCAATATCTCTCCGGCGGTTTTTGCCATGTGCGGAATCATCTCACAGGCGGTCACCCCGGCCGCCCCGGCCCGGGAGGCCATCATGGCAAGCAGACCGGTGCCGGTGCCGATATCAAGGGCCCTGGGGTTTTCCACGCCACGGACGGCACGAACAATGGCTTCTTCATATTTGTCATTACGGGTTTCATCAGCAATCATGGGAAAGTGCCAGTGCGGAACAGCGGGTCCCAGTCGGACCGTGGATATTACCGAATCATCCGAATGGGTACTCTCCGGTTCAAAGCGGATATGTCTGCCGTCATGCCTGACACGGATTTCAAAAACTTCCCCATTGGTGACATGAACCTCCTTTTCCAGATACTGTAATGCCTGGACCCGGCGAGAAGAAGTCCCGCTTTGAGGATCGGTGGCGAGGACTGTCTCCTCATCGAGCACCAGATCATACCACCAGGCCGTGGCATTCCATATACCGGAATGTTCAGGGGTAACCGCAAAGGTCTTGTCTTCAGGGATTAAAGGGTCCAAAAAATCAAACTCAACGCAAACAAACGGGTCAGCCAGGGGTTTGTATTCTTGCTGATCCAACCGGATCTCCTCATAGATCGGAGTCCACCGGTACCTGTTAAAAGCGTTCAAATCGAAACCACAGACTAAACCGGTCCGCAATTCCATGGGGACTGCAAACAGGGATGCGCCTTTGGGAATGATTTCGGCATCCGGTGAAAGCAGTTCCTTTCTGGCAAACCGGATGGCGGCACCGAAGCTGTTTCCGGAAAATCCGGCGCCCATAGAATCCAGAATCAGCAAATTGGGTGGAAACGCAAAATCCTCCTTTAGTCTCATTTCGCTCAAGGTCTTGTTAATGACGCGAATCGTATCAACCATTCCGTTTGTGTCTATGAGCGTCTGATAAACGGCGGCCAGATGAGGCCATTTCTCACAGATGGTCGCCCGAGATGCCCCGGCCCTTACGGCCAGCATGGCGGTGAAAGGGGCACCGATACCCATATGAAGGCTGTGCACCCGGTTTCGGCCCTTAACGGCACGCTCGCAGGTCTTCTGAAAAGCCAGCTGCATTTCTTTATCTATGGCAAAATCGAGGAGTCGTCGGG
Source organism: Deltaproteobacteria bacterium (assembly GCA_013349495.1). Classification (GTDB taxonomy): domain Bacteria; phylum Desulfobacterota; class Desulfobacteria; order Desulfobacterales; family SURF-15; genus DUZK01. The sequence continues at coordinate 30,462 of DUZK01000001.1, read as the reverse complement.
GCAGGTACACATCATGGACACGTTCCAGATACCTGAGGAGGTCTTCGGTTAGGGGATCAAAGCTTGAATTCGAATATGTTTGTCTCATGGTCTGAGTATCTCAAGTATCCTGAATGGAAATCTGCAGGTTCTCGTCATTTAACTTCACCAGACCACTTAGAAATCTATCGAGAATCGATCGGGCCGGCCATTTCAGCTGGCCCGGTCTTTCAATCTTTTCGGAATACACCATAAAATAAAACAGCGGAATCGGCGCCTTGGGTACCTGATATAGCCCGGAGGCAAAGACCGCCAGCATTGCGGCCATGTTTCGCTTGATCCGGATCCGGTTCACTTCATCGCCATGGGGGTTACGACAGTACTGCTTATCCGATGTGACCAGGTATTCCCTGCAAGCCAGGGGCCGAAACGGGTGAATGCTGCATGAATTCTCCTCCAAAAAGGGGCAGGGCAACCCGAGTTTAAAATACGCGGTATCCACCTCCATGTTCTCCCTGGGATTCAAGACAGCTGAAAGAAGCCCTGCATCTTTTACCTTTTCCAGGATTGCCGCAATCCGGTGTTTGACCCGTTTACATCTCTTCGGTTTCAGCTCGTTCAGTATGGATTTGAGATAAAACGCTTCAGGCAGGGAAATTGGAACCAATTGCCGACAGCAGGTTCCGCACTCCGGACCGCAGGTAATCGGCTTACCATTTACTTCCAAAGCAATGATCCGATCGAAGAGTTGGTGAAAGGCGGGCATGAGATCGGCAACCGTCTTCAATCCGCTCGGGAACACAAGCGCGAGGGGCTCTTGTGATCTGTTTCCGGTATCAAATCCAATTCTAAACTCCTGAGTCTTATTGACCATATCAATACCTGGGATCGGGTGACGGTAATATTTGACGCAGATAATGAGCTATCCCGCGTCGCTGGTTCCAGTTTTTCGGATATCCCAGAGAGACTTCTTCAAACCGGACGTCGGCTCTGTAATTCGTGCTCCGTATGTGCAAATGCCCGGATATGACCACCGATGCATTGAACTGCATGTGCCAGGATTCGGTCCTGCGGGTTCCGCACCAGATCGAAAACCGCGGTATACGAACCAGCCTGACAAGATCCTCTCTCAAAGGAAAATGATTGATCAGGACAAGGGGTGTCTCCCCCGAGATTTTCCTGATCCGTTCCTCAGAATACTCACAGCGCTCATGGCACCAGGCGATACGGGATTCATGGGGCGAAGGATCCAGCAGATACTCGTCCGTGCACATGATCCCGCTCTCATTGGCCCATTCCACGGCCTGTTCCGTGGGGATGTGACCGGGTCTGAAACTGTAGTCATAGAGCAGAAAAAGGGGAACCAGGTAATGCGCACCCCCTTCCCCGTTCCATAAGGGATACGGGTCTTCTGGTGTTAAGACGCCGAATTCCCGGCAGATTCCGATCAGTTTCCAATACTTCTCCTCCCCCTTTCCCCGGATGCCGCCGATTCGGGACCAGAGATCATGGTTGCCGGGAACCCAGAGCAGGCGGGAAAACCGTTTGGAGAGGATCGTCAGTGCATACCGAAGATCTTCATAACCGGTGCAGATATCACCCCCTAAAACCAGCCAGTCATCGGGATATTCCGGAATCGCCGCCAGGGCATCGTGATTGATTTTGTAATCGAGATGAAGATCGCTGAGCGCAAAGAGTTTCAAGTTAAATAATTCTGCCAGGTTTCGATTTGACGATTGATAAATTCAACCGCCTTCCCTTCCCCGTCTTCCTTTTCCAATTCCTTTCCCAAGGCCTCTGCCCGTTGCTGCATCGCTTTGTCGTCCACCATGGTCTGAATGCCTTGTGCCAGTTTGTCTGCGGTAAACTTCTTCAAGGGTCTTTGGGACAGATGAGGGGGCCCCACCCCAAGTTGATGGATGCGTCTGGCCCAGAACCATTGGTCCACGGCGATGGGGCAGGCCAGCGTCGGTTTGCCGTATCGAAGACCGGACCAGACCGTACCGGCGCCGGCATGATGAACCACCGCCTTGACCCGCGGGAATATCCAGTCATGGGGAATGGAATCTATGAAGTAGAGTGTTTCCGGCGGCTTATTCGGTTTGGCCATGGCTCCCGATCCGGTACAGATGACTCCCCGTTCTCCGGATGTTTCAAGGGCTGAGACCACAATCCGGGTCATCGCTTCAGGATCTGTTCCCACCATACTCCCGAACCCCACGTAGACGGGTGCCGGTCCCCGGAAAAGAAACGCTTCCAACCCGGCCGGCGGCTGCCATCGGCTCTCTTGATCCAGGTACCAATAATGGCTTGCCAGGGTCGTTTTCGGCCAGTCTGAAGGACTCGGTACCATTTTGGGACTGTATAAATATAAGATCGGAACGCGACGTCCATTCATCCGGAGATAATTCATAAACGGTCGAGGGGGGTTCGTGTCCAGCGTTTCCCGACACCACTGAGATACGATTTTACGCTCGCTGTTGGTGCCCAGCCGATGAAACTCGTATGTCAACCGGTTTAAGAAACCGCCCAGATGATTCGAGGTCACAAACATATAAGGAAACGCTCGGGTCGGTGACAAACAGGGGGTACTCGAGGTCATGATACAGGGAATCTTCAGTTTCTCGGCCATGTGGTAGGCCGGAAACGCCACCGGGTTGAAAATGATCGCTTCGGCCCCCCGGGCTGCTTTCCAGGCGTCTTCGAGCATCTGCCGCCGTTTTCTGAAAAAATTCTTCTGATGCCGTCGGGTCGCCGTGATACTGCCGGCAAGGGAGGCCTTGCACTCATCGGAATGCACATATTCGTGAAAACTGAAATGAATGGGCACATAGGCAAAGCCAAGTTCCCGAACCCGGTCTTCAAAATCCATCACCGTGGCAAAAGTGATGTCATAACCGGCCTTTTCCAACCCCCGGGCCAATGCCAGAAACGGCATCACATCTCCCCAGGTCCCCATTGTGATGAGTGCTATTTTCACGCTACCTATCCTTTCATCAAGATGTAGTTGCCGATCACAAGATAATCCAACCCGGTGGTGAAGAACACGGTGATGGCATCCTCAACACTGTGAGCAATCGGCTTGCCCATGACATTATAGGAGGTGTTCAATACCAGAGGTATGCCGGTTTTTTCGTAAAAAGCGTGAATCAATCGATAATAGCGGGGATTCCACTCCTCTCTGACGGTCTGAAGTCGTCCGGTCCCGTTCTTATGGACCACGGCCGGCACCTTGTCTTTGACCGCATCACGGAAATTCAGGGTGCGCTCCATATAGGGGCTTTCCTGATAGCCTTCGAAATATTCATCTCCGAACTCATGGAGAATAGAGGGGGCCAGCGGCCGGTAGTCTTCCCGGAATTTCACCCGGCTGTTGATCCGATCCTTCATATCCGCCGGTCTGGGATCTGCGATAATGGATCGGTTGCCCAACGCCCGGGGGCCGAATTCCGCCCTTCCCTGTATCCAGCCCACAATATTGCCCGCGTCAAGCAGAATCGCCACCTCCTCACACAATTCATTCTCATCCGACAGGTGGCGGTATTTGATGCCTTTAAATGACAGAATCTTTTCCAGCCGCTCAATATCGATCATGCTGCCCAGGTAGGGCGACATCACCGCAACAGACCTATTCCCATCCTTTTGGGCGGCGTATTTCTCGTAAAAGGCGGCCCCGAGCGAGCAGCCGTCATCGGCCGGAGCACTGGGAATATGGAGCCGTTCGAAATTCGTGTTCTCCAGTATCTTCCCGTTGGCGGAAGAGTTGAGTGCGCATCCGCCGGCATAGGCCAGATTCTTTGAAAGGCACAAATCTCCGGCTGCCTTAGCCAGCTTGACCACCGTTTCTTCGAAAAAGCGCTGGAAGCAATGGGCCAGATCGGCGATCTTCATGACATCCGGATCATCCGGATGCCGCATTCCGCCGATCAGCGACATGAGCGTTTTAAAGTAGATTTCCGGGTCGTATATGATCTCAAAGCTCAGGCCGTCGAAGACGATGCGCTCATTGAAGAATTGGTAAATATCATTATTAAATGCCCCATAGGCGGCAAGCCCCATGATTTTCCATTCTTCCCCCTCCAGACTGCTGAATCCACAAATTTCGGTGATAGAGGAATACATTAACCCCAGGCTGTGTATACCCTGCTGATGGATCAGATCGAACCGGTTGTCATGAAAATGATAAAAGCTGTTGGTGGTCCATTCCCCATAGCCGTCGATAATCATCACCATACACTCGTCAAAGGGAGAGGTGTAGACGGCAGTGGCCGCATGGGCCAGGTGGTGGTTGGTCATCTTTATCTGAATGGAAATATTGTGCGAATCCTGAAACATCTCGGGAGCCAGTTCATGGGGCTGGTCGCTGAAATTGGCCGGATAGGACCGAAGAATCCATGCCAGTTGGTTATTGAATATCGGTTCCATCTCCATATGATGCGACAACATGCAGACACCGCCAGGGCCGTCAAACTCCACCAATCGGTTTTCTACCACTTCCTTTAGCAGGTCGTAATCCCAACTGGTGACGCTGACCACATCCGCATCCTTTACCGGCCAAAGTCCCAGGTCATTCAAGGCTTTACGAACGGCACGCCAGGAATACCATAGCCGGAGGTTTTCCCAGGCACGCTTGCACTGGATGTGCCGCTCGATCCCCTCTGCAAAAATCTGGTCACCTTCTATAATGGCGATCGACGGATCGTGAAATGTGTTGGCGTGTCCAATATAAATCCGGCGAAGGGTCTTATCTTCCGAACGAGACGTTGTTGTGCCATTCATAATCAACTTCCTCATAAAGGGTTACGGTATGTACTCATCAGATTGGCTTTCGTTTATCGCTTCTGCAAGCACGTCTTTCAAGCGTTTTGCCACGGATCGAACATTCGGATCGGCCAACATGGTGTTATGGGTTCCGGGCGTCTCGAAAATTTCAACGGGATGGGCTGAAAACCGGCTCCAACCCCATGACGCATCCTCTTGAATTTCCGGCTTCTCATAGATGTCCCGATTGGATTCGTCTGATCGGAAAAAAACGATCCTAAAAGGATTGGCCTTGGGGGGTTGGATATAATTCAAGCGTCTTTGGGCTTTATAGACATCCATCATTCCTCTGAATTGCCCCAATGTACCGTTTAGAGGAAATAAGCCGGCACTTTGATACCTTTCCTTCATGTAGTTTATCTGTTTTTCCCAGGTCAGATTTTCAATATCATCGTAAGATATTTTGAGATCGATACCGTTGAATGCTTCCGGGGCTGCGGCAGCCTCGCATATCAGATAGGCATCATCATCGATATACTCTTCATCTTTAGCTCGGGCCACCGGAGCGACTTCGTCAAAAACCACAAGCAATTCCACTCTGTGCCCTTGTTTCAGTAATTGAAGCGCCATTTCATAAGCGATTCTGGCTCCCAGGGAGTGACCCCCTAAAAGGTACGGTCCCTTCTCCTGAATCGTAAAGATACTATCAATGTAATAGGAAGCCATCTCTGGGATGTTCTTATGGGGCTCGGTTTTTCCGTCTAATCCCAAAGATAGAAATGTGAAGAACGGTTGGTTTTCCCCCAAGCACCGGGATAACTGATAGTAATAATGACCATTTCCGCCAGCGCCGGGTACACAGAAGAGAGGCATACGCGTTCCGCCTGATTGGATGGGTACCAGCGATTTGGATGGATAAGAATTATCGGTTAATCGGCTCCGAAAAAATGAGTTGATCTTATCTTCATGCTTCTCCAACAGAACACTGGAAAGGGCGCGGATGGAAGGATAGTCTAAAAACAGGGTCGACCCAACTTCCACTTGGAACTGATCATTGATCCGAAAGGCAAACTCGGTAAAGCTGATGGATGCGAAGCCGTATTGTGTCAGACTTGTTCCCGGGTCTATTTCATTTTCGTCGATTTTTGAAATTTCCGAAACGATGCTCAATAACTCCATTTGAAGCTTTTGTTCTATTTCGCCTGTTTCATCCTTTATGATGGACGATGCAATATTGCGGGTGTTTGTCTCCAGGTAATGGGAATGATCTGCATCATTCAACGCAACGGTCGGAATGAACCGATCACCGTTTCTGGAATCAGGCATTTTTCCTCTTTCCTTGATCCCCAAGAATTGCTCGATGCGGGTCTTGTCTCCGGATATCAATATTGCCTGGGTAGGATCAGATTTGAGAATGTCTTCAAAAACTTGAAGTCCCTCTGTTGTTTCAAGATAAGACATCCCAGATGTCTGAAAATAAAAAGCTTCCGCTTCCGAATCCATATGAAGTCCGCCATCCCGCCACAATGGCCAGTTGATGGCAACGGTCCGTCCCTGTCGGTCTCGGATTCTCCTAAGCGCCTCTCTCATATGGGCATAGCCATCTATGAATCGATTGGCCACGGCGTAATCGCACTGTCCGAAATCACCCAGAATCGCCGAAGTGGAAGAAAATAAAACAAAGAAATCCAACGATTCAGCCCGGGTAACTTTGTCCAAGACAAGGGTCCCCTTTATCTTGGGGCTCAGGGTAGATTCAAATTCGGCCATTTCTTTTTGTGTAATGAGGTTTGCAGAAGAGATTCCAGCCGCATGAATCACACCGTTTAACGACCCGTAATGATTCTTGACCTCTCGGACAACCTGCTGCATCTCATTCTCACTGGATACATCGGCCTGAAGGTACAACACCTCGGCGCCTGATCGCCGAAGCGCATCGATGCTCTCTTTTCTTTTCCCTTTTAACGGCGATCGGCCGGTTAGGGCCAGCCTGGCCCGGTATTGTTCAGCCAGATACCGGGAGAAAATCAATCCCAATCCGCCGGCACCGCCGGTGATCAAATACACACCTTCCTTCCGCAGCGTCGATATCTTTTTCTTGTCAATAAGACCCAGCGGATGGAAGGCCTTTACATATCTATCGTCATGCTCATATCGGATCTCAGCCTTGAAATCCCGATCCCCAATGCTCGATTCTTGCACAGCAATATCCGCTACCGTTCTTTTCCCGATATCTGAAGCTATTCGAACCGTCCGAATCGATAGTTTCGGCAGAACAAAGCCAAGCGATTTGGAGAATCCGGAAATCGCATCAAAAAGCGGATTCGACTTCTCTTCTTCACCATAGTATAGGAATAAAAGTTGTGTGATTGAGTCAAAATGGGTTTCGGAAACAGCTCTGATAAAAGAATAAATCGGATACACACCGGCACGGAGGTCGCTCTCTGCCTCGGTCAACCCAGCGGTATGGTTCCCCGTTGCCCCCTGGAAAAATGAATCGAGGCCCCCCTTTCTGGTTTTACTGAGAGCCCATAGGTGTATTGCAGAAACTATGGGCCTTTTCCTGTTTGCCAATGTCGAAAGTAAGCTGATAAAATCCTTCGGGTTTGTAGGATTCACCTCATAGGTAAGACTGTCCTTCTTTGTGAATTGCTGTCCGGGTCGAACCAGGATGATATCCCCATTGAACCGCAGTTGAAAGGCTTTTCGACGACGGGCATCTGTGTCAAATAGAAGTATGTTTCGGGCAATCGGTTGAGCCGATTCTATTCTCGTTTTTTCCCATATCGGTTGAAAAACCAGAACAGCGGGCTTTTGAATCTGCTTCATTCCACCCGTTTCATCCACCACTTGTGGCTTTACCTTAGTCGCTTGCCTTTCTGGAACCCAATACCGCTTTTTTGCAAAGGGATATGTGGGAATGGATATGCGCTGAGGCTGTTGTTTCGGATACAGTAATGTCCAGTCGATATCGAAACCGTTAACCCATAACTGACCGAGTTTGCCGAGCTCACGGTCTTTAATTAAGATGGGAACAGATTCTCTTCCGGCACTGCCTTGATCGAGAGTATCGGATTTACTTTTGATTGCCTTCGCATTGCCGCGAATGAAATCCTCATAATCGTGTTCACCGTTTGAAAATCGTTTTAGCTTTTCTTTAAGCTCCTCCAGGTCTGAAACCACAACAGCCAGCCGCTCTTCCATGGCATCCCGACCTACCTGCAGGGTATATGCGAGATCGGAAAGAGAAAGATCGGTAGCGTTGGATGCTTGATGCTCTAGACTTGATGCTCGATGCTGGGTAAGGTATTGTGCCAACTTGCTGATTGACGAATATTCCGTGAATAAGGAAGAAGTGATGTTTAATGAATACCTTTCGCTTATCTTTTCTGCCAAACCCGTCAATCCGATTTGATCAAATCCGTATTCTTCGAAAGGCTCCTCCGGATTGATATCCTCTTCCCCCACCCTTAAGATATCAGCGATGAGAATCAACACTTTTTTAAAAACTGCTTCACGGGGTGCATCCTTACCCGATGGAGCTGATACGTCCATCCCCTGGTCCAGGTATTCCAACATCTTTTCTACATAGGCATAAAGTCTATCTTCGTTTTTAGCCGACATTACAATGAGTTGCGGCTCACCCCTGACCCTTGACCCCTGACCGCTGACCTCTGGTTCTTCATATTCTTCCAAAACAATATGCGCATTGGCTCCTCCGAACCCGAAGGAACTCACCCCTGCGCGGCGCGGAATCGGACGACCGATATCTTCTCTCAATTGTTCCCAATTGCGGGCAGCCGTAACAATGTAAAATGGGCTGTCTTCAAGTTGGATATACGGATTGAGTTCTTTGAAATTGATGCTGGGAGGAAGCTTCCTGTGCTTCATCGACAGCAGGACTTTAATTACACCCGCGATACCTGCTGCTGTTTCCAAATGACCGATATTTGTCTTTACCGACCCCAGACCGCAATGCGCGGGAACGGTTGGGGATTTTCCTTCGCCATTACACAACTCAGCATAAGCACGTTTGAGTCCGTCGATTTCTATGGGGTCCCCAAGAGCAGTGCCTGTTCCATGGGCTTCGATGTAACTTACGGTATCCATCTTGATATTCGCTCTTTTATATGCATGAATAAGTAATTGAGCTAACGCCTTCGGATTGGGAGCGGTCAGCGAAGCGGCGTGGCCTCCGTGATTTACGGCTGTCCCGATAATCACTCCATAAATATGGTCACCGTCAGTCTGAGCGCGGTTCAAGGGTTTCAGCAGCACTGCCCCCACCCCTTCACCTCGGACATAACCATCCGCATGTTTATCGAATGTCTTACAACGGCCGTCTTTACTCAGCATGCCGGCACTTCCAAAGGATATATTCAACGTTGGGGTTAAAATGGCATTGACCCCCCCGGCTATGGCCATTTCACAACTTCCACTGTGGATGGCTTCCACTGCTCGGTGAATTGCGACCAGAGAGCTGGAACAAGCCGTATCGATCGGTTCACTCGGTCCATGCAGATTGAGCAGATAGGAAATACGATTTGCCAAAACAGAATGCGCCATTCCGGTTGATGTATAGGGGTCTACCTTAGAAACGTTTTGACGGATTATCTCGGCATAATCACTTGAAGCCACTCCGACGAATACGCCGGTATTGGTGCCTGAAAGCGTCGATATTTTATATCCGGCATCCTCTATGGTATTCCATACCGTTTGCAAAAAGAGTCGTTGTTGAGGATCCATCAGTTCTGCTTCTCTGGGTAAAATTCCAAAAAACAGAGGATCGAACTTATCCACATCCGGTATAAAACCACCCCATTTGGCCATGGCCTTGATATCTTCTTCCGCCGTATGGTCATGCCAAGCTTCCCAATCCCAGCGATGCCTGGGCACTTCCGTGATCAGATCGTTTCCTCTATAAAGATGCTGCCAGAAGATCTCAAGATTTTCGGATTGGGGCATCACGCCGCTCATTCCTATGATCGCTATCGGGACATTAACCGGCAATGGATGCTTGTACACAGAGTCATGGGGGACTTGAAATCGGTTTCTCTGTATCGGTTCGACGAAAACTGTATCTTCATCGGATTCAGAACGTGAAATGAATGAAGCGTCATTCCTAAAGTCCTCTGAGATATTGTTTTGATATGTTTCACACAGGAATTGCGAGATCGATCGGAGCGAAGGGTATTCGAAAAATAGTGTGGGCGTAATTTCAAGTTTGTACTTCTCGTTGATACAATTCGCCAATTCAGTGAAGGTGATGGACTCAAAACCGTAAGCACTAAGATCTTCATCCAAATCGATGGCCGACTCCTCGATTTTCAGGATCTCCGATGCCATTTTTAACAATCCTTCACGAAGATTTTGAAGCAGCTTTCCTTCAACCTTGCGTGCGACCGAGTGGGAGGCGATATCTTCGGATTCGTGACGTCGAAGGCCGTCGCCGACAACTAAACCTCGTACTTTTCGGCGAATACCGTCTATCACCGTCAGTTGGCTGAATTTCATGGCCAAAGCCCTGAAAAATGCTTCCAATCCGTCAGGTGTTTTAAGAAGCCGAATTCCAGCCGCATGTATCAGAAGTTTTTCCGCCCTATGGTCAATACTCATTCCGCCGTCTTGCCACAACGGCCAGTTTATGGAAAGCGTCTTCCCAAATCGTCTTTTCTCTAACCGCAATTTCTCCCGCCACACAGAAAAGTTATCCATAAAGCTGTTTGCATAAGCATAATCAGATTGCCCTGCATTTCCCAGAACAGCAGTAGTGGATGAAAACAACACGAAAAAATCCAGAGGTTCTGATCCTGTTTCCTTGTCCAGATGCAGCGTGCCGTATACTTTTGGTGCCAACACGGATGCCGCCTCTTCTGGAGTTTTCTTGGCGATACTGGCATCACGAATAACCCCGGCACAGTGAATAATCCCCCTGATATCGTTAAATCGTGATTTCACATGGGCGATGAGCCCCTTGACATCTTCAAGATTGGAGATGTCCGCTTGTATATATACGGCTTCTGCGCCGAGATCGTTTAGGATCTGAATTTTAGCGGATTTTTCCTCGTTTAAAGGGCTACGGCCTGTTAGCACCAACTTAGTTTTAACTTGTCTGGCAATGTATTCCGCAAAGATCAGTCCCAATCCACCGGTACCGCCTGTCAGTATATATACCCCGTTTTCTCTCAACAGTGATTCAGGAGAAACATCATCCGGAATCGGTTTATATTCAATCAGATGTCTCATTTGTCTTCGACCATCCTGATAGCGAATCTCCACACCTTCATCGGTTTGAAATTCAGCTGAAACGACATCTGCCACATGGGAGAAATCAGGTAAGGCTATGGTTTTGTATTGAAACCGCGGAATCTCCAATCGAATTGTTTTGGCAAATCCGGCTATTGCTGCATAATGAGGTTGGGGGTCTTCCGGTGGTTCCGGGTATATGTATAGAAGTTGAATCTTGTCACGGGACTTAAATTCTAACAGGGCTTGACTGAGGTGGAGGATAGAGTAGAAACTCCTTTCAATCTGGGTATTCAGTACCCCTGCATCATCTGTAAAATTCTCTTGCGACCACAGGTGAACGATGTGTTCAGGCAGTCGATCATTTTTTTTCAGGGCTTTCATTAACCTTCGATAATCATCAGGATTGCCCGGATGAATTGAAAAAGTGTTCGGGTTGATCATTCGAAAACTTTTTCCCGGCTTCACCAGGAGGACATCCGTTTTCAACTGTTCGCAAAGCGCATTCTGTCGAGTTTCATCGGTATCCAACAACAATAGGTTACCGTAGAGAAACTGTGTTGCAGGCGGGGTATTCGATGGTGATGATTCCCATTGGCCGGAGAAATACATTGTTTCGTACTTATCCTCGGATGGTCCAAGTGCTCGAATGGAAAGATCTTTCATGCGGACCAGCACTTGTCCATCTTCATTCGTTATATCAATGTCAAATTTTTTCAGGTTCGGATCCACGGAATATTCTGCCGAGGTGACGTGGGCATAGCACTTTTCGGTTAAAGGTCTTATCCATATCACTTCACCTAAAGCAAATGGAACATGCGGGGTTCCTATGGTGCTACTGCTCATCAATGCCCCCACCGTTTGTAGGGCGCCATCCATTAATGAGGGATGAAGACAGAAGTTACGAAAACTCCCCCCGAGTTCTTCCGGTAATACAAGAAGCGATAAGGCTTCGTTATCGCTTCGGAATAACTCCTGGATCGTCTGGAAAGCGGGACCGTAATGGAGGCCGGAAGATTGGAATGCCTGATAGCACACCGGACCACTGACTCTCTCCGTACAACGCGTTTGAATAGAATCAATATCTATCACTTCATCAACAATGGATGATCGGCTTTCAAAGATCAGTTTTCCTTGAGCATGTACCTGCCGCTGCCCTTCTTCTTTTAAGGTGGTAACCTCAAACCCTACTTTATCATCCGCAGTCTCCGGATATAGACTGATAAAAACGTTCTGGGGCTTATCCGGCACGGTAATGGGACTCGCCCAAACAATATTAATAAGTTTGCGGGTTTCTTCCTCAGCAGCCGCCATTCCGGAAGCCAGTGCCATCTCAAGATAGGCGACACCGGGTAGAGTCTTCTGCCCAGCAAGAACATGATCGGCAAGAAAAAACTCTTTGCCGGTGAATTGTGTGGTAAACCGTTGTTCTTTCAGCGTTGATATGTTTGCATCAAGCAAAGGATGAAATTTTCCCTCATATCCAAACCCCTTTGCCCTCTGCTCTATGTTTACCCCGTGAAATCCAGACCCCATTTCACTGGGGCTCTCTACCATCTTCGGCAGCCAATGCCGCTCCTTTGCGAAAGGATATGTAGGGAGAGATATGCGCTGGGGCGGTTTTTGCGGATATAATAATGTCCAGTCGATATCGAATCCTGAATTCCAGAGTTGACCGAGTTTGCCCAATTCCCTGTCTTCCATTAATATACGAACAAATGCTGCACCGGCTCTGCCTTCAACCAATTGCTCGGATGTTCCCCTCAATGTCCTTGCGTTTCCACGCATGAGTTTGCTTGTATCAGAATCCCCTCTGGCATATTTTTCGAGTTCCGCTTGAAGTTCTTCAACATCGGATACCACAAGCGCCAGTCTCTCTTCCATGGCTTCTCGGCCAACCTGGAGGGTATATGCAAAATCGGTTAGGTTCAGAGTTAAATGTTCTGAGTTCAAAGTTGAATCCAGAAATTTAACCATTCTTTCAGCATATTCTTTGAGACGGTCTTCATTCTTGGCCGATAAGACGATGAGCTGTGGCTCAACGCTGAACCCTGAACGCTGAACACTGAACGCTTCTTCCTGATATTCTTCTAAAACGATGTGCGCGTTGGAACCGCCGTATCCGAAGGAGCTCACACCGGCCCGCCGGGGGAGCCACCCGCCGGCCGCATCCTTGAGCGGCTCCCAATCACGGGTCTCGGAGACGATATAAAAGGGGCTTCCTGTCAGGTCGATGTAGGGGTTCCGCTCTCTGAAATGGATGCTGGCAGGGAGTTTCCGGTGTTTCAGGGCCAGCAGCACTTTTATGACACTGGCGATACCGGCGGCCGTTTCCAGATGACCGATATTGGTCTTCACCGATCCGATGCCGCAGACGGATTCCGACGACAGGGTCCTCCCCTGTTTTTTGCAAAGCGCTTCAAAGGCCTTCTTCAGCCCGTTGATTTCAATAGGATCCCCCAGCCGGGTACCGGTGCCGTGGGCTTCGATGTAGGTGACGCTGTCCGGCGCCACGCCGGCGTTCTCGTAGGCATCCACCAGGAGATCCGCCTGGGCGTTGGGGTTGGGGGCTGTCAGGGATTTTGCCCGCCCTCCGTGGTTTTCGGCCGTGCCCCGGATAACGGCATAGATGTGATCACCGTCAGCAACGGCCCGGCTCAGCGGTTTCAACAACACCGCACCGGCCCCCTCTCCCCGGACGTATCCGTCGGCACGGGCGTCAAAGGTTTTGCAGCGTCCGTCGGGGCTCAACATGCCGGCCTTGCCGAAGGCGATGGTAAGGGACGGTGCGAGGATCACATTCACCCCCCCGGCGATGGCCGCGTCGCAGCTGCCGCTGCGGATGGCCTCCACGGCCCGGTGGATCGCTACCAGTGAACTGGAGCAAGCGGTATCGATGGGTTCGCTGGGTCCGTGAATGTCGAGCAGGTATGAAATCCGGTTGGCCAGAATGCAGTGGGACATGCCGGTGGCGGCATGGGCTTCGATTTCGGCGGCACGATCCCGGACGAGTTCCACGTAGTCGCTGGTGGCCACCCCGACAAACAGGCCGGTTCGGGTGCCCGACAGGCTCGAGGGAGCGTACCCGGCGTCTTCGATGGTTTTCCACACGGTTTCCATAAAGAGCCGTTGCTGGGGATCCATCAACTCCGCCTCCCTTGGAGAAATGCCGAAAAAGAGGCAATCGAACTTGTCCACATCCGGCATGAACCCGCCCCACTTGATTTGATCGGTGTCGACGGTCGAATCGAGTTCAAAGCGCCGCCAGTCCCATCGGTCTTTCGGAACTTCGGTGATCAGGTCGTCTCCGGCGACCAGGTGTTTCCAGAAGGCTTCCGGATCTTCGGATCCGGGCATGGCACCGCTCATGCCGATGACGGCAATGGACCGGTCTTCTGCTCCCGCGTGGACCGGTTCGACGGCCGGAAGCTGAAACCGGTCGGCAATAAACGGTTCGAGATTTTCACCCCCTTCCACCGCCGGTCGTTTCGGCTCGGGCGCCGTCAATACCGTCGAATCGGCTCGATAGTAATCGGATAACTGATCGGTGTAATTTCCGGCAAGGAATTCGGTGAACGCGCCGATTGAGGGCAGCTCGAAAAATACGGCAGGGGTGATATCCAGACGGAATTGCCGATTGATTCGATTGGCAAATTCCGTAAAACTGATGGAATCGAACCCGTATTCGCCAATATCCTCATTCCAGTCGATATCCTGGGTGTCGATTTTTAAAATATCGGAAGCGATGGAGAGGACATCGTTGCCGAGGGCAGAAAGAAAGTCTCTTTTACGGACACCGGCATCCGGGCGGTTGAGCCCGGCATGATCCGGTTTACCTATCAGTGCCCGCCTGATCTGTCCGCGGTTTCCCGCCGCCACCATCCACCGATTGTGGCTTGAAGCGAGGCACAAAGAAAAGGCGTTTAGGCCCGACATCCGATTGAGCGGCTTCATGCCGGCAGTCTGGGCGAGGAATATCTCGGTTTGGGCATCCACCCGCATGCCGCCTTCCCGCCACAAGGGCCAGTTGATGGATATGGTTTTTCCCGTCCGTCTCGATTCGCGTCTCGACTGCTCCCGAACGGAAACAAAATGATCCATGAAGCTGTTGGCATAGGCGTAGTCGGCCTGTCCCATGTTTCCGGTAACGGCCGAAACAGAGGAGAAGAGAACGAAAAAATCGAGCGGTTCGTCTTTGGTGGCCGCATCCATGTGAAGGGTTCCGAACACCTTTGCGGCTATCACGGCGGACAGGTCGTCAACCGGCTTGTTGATAATGAGATTGTCCCTCACGATCCCCGCGCAATGAATGACGCCGTTTATGCGGTTGAACCGGGAGCGTGCCTGGGCGATGAGGGCGTGGGCCGCCTCTTGTCTGGATACATCCGCCTGAATGTAGATCACTTCCGAACCCAAACCCCTCAAGGCTTCTATTTTCAAAGCTTTTTCATCACCGAGAGGGGATCGCCCGGTGAGTATCAATTTCGCCTTCACCTGTTTGGCCAGGTGCTCCGCAAAAACAAACCCCAATCCGCCGGCCCCGCCGGTCAGCAGATATACGCCGTTTTCCTTTAACGGACCGATGGGATCCGATGCGTCGTCCGGTATCGATTCCTCAAGCGCTCGAACCAGATATCGGTCCCCGCGAAATCGAATCTCCACATCTTCCACCGCGAGAATTCTGGGAATCGAGAGGGCAGCAATTTTTTGAATATCCGGAATCGAAACGGTTTTTATGGCAACCGTCCTGCTTTCCAGCCCAAGGGTTCTTGCAAAACCGCTGCACCCCGCATATTGGGGTTGGGATCGGCCCGAAGGTTCCTGATAAAAATATATAATCTGGACCCTATCGGTCGGTTTTAACGCGAGCAGCGCGCGAGTCAGAAAAAACAGGGAATAGAGACCCGCACCGATCTGAGCCTTCAAGCTGTTTTCTTCCCCGGTATACGGATCGTTGGACAGGAGGTGGAGAATGGTCCGGGGCGGTCCGGAATCCTTGTTGAGTGCTTGAAGCAATCGATTGTAGTCATCCGGGTGATCGGGACGAATCGTGAAGCGGCCGGGGCCCTTTGCCTCGAAGCGGGTTCCGGTCTTTGTAAAAATAAATCGCGCTTGCCCAAAATCATCCGACCCCAACCGATCCTCTAGGATTTTGTCAACGGCCTCGTTTTCATAAATGACCAGGATGTCTCCGGAAACCCGCCGCATCGCCGATGAAAAGCCATCAGCCATCTCCTTCCATACCGGCCGGCAAAAAAATAGGTCTGATGAATCCGACAGCGCCCGCCCCCCATTTACCTGCAATCGCTTGAGCAGTTTAAGGCCCTCTTTGGGAGCGATTTGACGGCGCTCCACCATGTCGATAATCTGATTTTGAGTTAATGCTTCCGTTTTCATGGCCCTATTTCATCAATCCGATTTGTTGTTTCACATCTTGCGCGCTGATTTTATTTTTAGATAATTTTTCCAATAATTGCAATATGTTTTGATCTTTTTTTAATATTTTACTCGAACCTTTTTCAAACGCCTTTAAGGAAAACCCGTTGATGATCACCAGCGGTTTTCCGGACCCATCGAATATCTTGACATCGAATTGTCTGATCTCCGATTCCCCTCCGCCTTCAACCGGAAGGGCATGGGCATAGCAATCCGGGGTCAGCGGTCTCAGCCACAGCACCTCCTTTACTACAAAGGGGAGATATGGGGAATCGACCGTTTCTCCGCCCATTAACCCGCTGACGGTCTGCAATGCACCGTCCATCAGGGAGGGGTGGAGGACGAATGTCTGAAGCGTGTCTTTCACGGATTCGGGCAGCACGAGGCGGGACAAGGCCTCTTTCCCGTCCGAATAGAGGGTGTGGATGGCTTGAAAAGCGGGCCCGTAATCAAGCCCTGCGGCTTGAAACAACCGGTAGCATTCGCCGCGATGCCGAACTTCCGGCAGCCGCTCGATCATCGTTTCGATGTCGACCGGGGCCACATCCGGAAGCTTCGGCCGCCCATAAAAGAGCCAGCCCTGGGCATGGATCGGATTTCCCCCGCTTTCACCATCGGAATAGACCTCGAAGGCGACCCGCGTTCCACCCGGTTTGAGGCGTATGTACACCGCTGTCGGTTCATCCGAAACCATGATGGGAGTCGTCCATACCGCGTTGGATATCCGGGTGACCGCCGATCGTTGAAAGGCCAGGTCCCCGGCGGCCCTGGCCATCTCCAGATAAACAACCCCCGGCAGTATCGGCCGACCGCCGATCACATGATCTTTCAAAAAGAAATCTGTTTTCCGCAGAACCTTTTTAAACCGCTGTTCCTCAAAGGTCGACTCGTTGGTATCGATCAAAGGATGAAGCACGGTCACGGCTTCGCCCCCGTACCGCATTGCCCCATGCGCCGTTCCCGCTTTTTTGTTGGGAATCCAGTACCGTTCCCTTGCAAACGGATAGGTCGGCAAGGAAGTGCGGCGGGGGTTTGCGTCTTTGTTAAGAAGCTCCCAATCGATGTCGGCTCCCCGAATCCAGGCTTCGGCCAATCGATCCAATCGTCGTTGTTGAATCAGTTCAGTGAGTTTCCCCTGGTCGATTTCCTGCAACGTGGAATCCGGCGAGACCGCCGAACCGGATGGGACGCGCCCCCGATAGACCCCGGGCATGGACGTTCGGCCGTCGACAAATAAATTCAGCTTGGCCACCAGTTCATTCAGGTCGTCGGTTGGAATGGCCAGCCGTTCAGGCATCTCTTCTCTGCCCACCTGAAGGGTATAAGCAATATTTTCGAGTTTCGAGTTTCGAGTTTCGAGTTCTAAGAACTTTGCAAAGGAAGCCGCATACTCCCTGAGGCGTTCCTTATTCTTTGCTGACAAAACGATAAGTTGCTGATCAACCCTGAACCCTGAACCCTGAACCCTGAACTCTTCTTTTTGATACTCTTCAAGAACCACATGCGCATTGGTCCCGCCGAACCCGAAAGAGCTCACCCCGGCCCGGCGGGGAACGTCACGGCCGGCTTCATCCTTTAGCCGCTCCCATGCCTTTGTTTTTTCAACCACGTAGAATGGCGTTCCCTTCAAATCGATAAAAGGATTAAGCGACTTAAAGTTTAATATTCCCGGCAACTTGCCATGTTTTAAAGAAAGTATCACTTTAACCAGGGCGGCGATACCGGCCGCCGGTTCGAGGTGCCCGATGTTGGTCTTAACCGATCCGAGTCCGCAACGGTGAGACGGCCGGATCGGTCTGTTCAGCTTGCTTGACATCTGATCAAAGGCCTGTTTGATGCCGTCTATTTCCACCGGGTCCCCCAGCTCGGTGCCGGTTCCGTGGAGCTCCAGATAGGAAACGGTGTCCGGATCGACTGCCGCTTCCGCGTATGCTTTTATAAGCAGCGCCGATTGGGCTGCCGGATTCGGTGCGGTCAACGAGGCCGCAGACCCGCCATGGTTCACCGCAGCCCCCCTGATCACCGCATGGATGGGATCTTCGTCGGCCATGGCCCGGCTCAGCGGTTTCAACAGCACCGCCCCCACCCCTTCTCCCTTAACGTACCCGTTGGCCCGCTTATCGAGGGTTCTGCATCGCCCGTCCGGAGACAACACACCGAGTTGACTCGCCCCGATAAGAGTCAATGGGGACAGGAGCAGACTCACGCCTCCGGCAACGGCCATATCGCACTCCCGGTTGCGCAGCGATTTGACCGCCCGGTTGACTGCAACCAAGCTGCTGGAACAGGCCGTGTCGATGGTCTCGCTGGGGCCATGCCAGTTCATCAGATAGGACACCCGGTTGGCCAGCATGGCCATGGCGATCCCGGTTCCCGAATAGGCGTTGCTTTGGTTCCCTTTGGCCATCAACTGCTCGTAATCCTTGAATTGCAGCCCGGCAAAGACCCCCACAATGGCCCCGGATAATGAAGACGCCCGAATGCCGGCGTCTTCCACCGCCTTCCAGACGGTTTCGATAAAGAGCCGGTGCTGGGGATCCATCATTTCGGCTTCCCGAGGGGAGATCTTGAAAAACCGGGGATCGAATTTGTCCATATCGGTGATGAACCCGCCCCACTTGGAATCGGTCTTGCCCGGATCAAGGGTGGGATCACCGAAATAGTCCCGCCAGTCCCACCGGTCTTTTGGAATTTCGCTGACAAGATTTATTCCGTTC
Source organism: Deltaproteobacteria bacterium (assembly GCA_013349495.1). Lineage (GTDB taxonomy): Bacteria > Desulfobacterota > Desulfobacteria > Desulfobacterales > SURF-15 > DUZK01. The sequence goes on along the minus strand of DUZK01000001.1, from coordinate 11,323 downwards.
TCAAGATGCTTCCAAAACTCGCTAAGATTCCGGGAGCCCGGAAAGACGCCGTGCATGCCCACAACGGCGATCGGTTCATGGGATAAATCGGTTGTATCTCCGGCCGTGGCGGAAAAGTCGGCTTCGTCCTCAACCTTCCAAACGGGTCGGGCCGCTTTCATCGGCTTAGGCTCCGGGTGCTTAACCAGCCCGCCATATGTTTCCGCCAGGTATGCAGCCAATCGGTTGATGGTGGGGTGGGCAAAAAACAGGGAGGGAGAGACCTCGATGCCATAGACCGCATTCAGGTCATCCGCCAACAGTTTCAGCATGATGGAATCGAATCCAAAGTCGGCCAGGCTTTCGTCCGCATCCAGTTTTTCGGCATCGGTCTTCAAGACCCGGGCGGCGATTTGCCGGAGGTCCGAAACGAGGTTTCCGGTTCCGACGTTTTCAACATCCATTGCCTCATCCGGCGCCCTTTCCATTCGGTCCATCCCTAAAAATCGACTTATCCGGTCGAGATCGCCTGAAATCACCCCTGCCTGGCACGCCTCGCTTTTGAGCACCCTCTCGAAAAAGGTCAGGCCGGTTTCCGTCTCCAGAAAGGTCATCCCGGACGTCTGAAAGTAGAAGGTCTCCATTTCAGGATTCATATGGAGACCGCCGTCCCGCCAGAGGGGCCAATTGATGGAAAGGGTTCGACCCCGGCGGGCTCCCTGAGCCTTGAGCGTTTCCCGGTAACGGGCAAATCCGTCCAGGAATCGATTGGCCACCGCATAATCGCCCTGTCCGAAGTCTCCCAAAAGGGCCGACGTGGAGGAGAAAAGCATAAAAAAATCGAGGGGCTCTTCCCGGGTGACACTGTCGAGCACCAGAGTGCCGTGGATTTTCGGTTTAACTGTGGCTGCAAACTCCGCCGCATCCTTCATGTGGATCGGAGCGATGGATGATACGCCGGCCGCATGAATCACACCGTTTAGGGGACCGAACCGTTTCCGAACCGTTTCAATGACGCCTATCATCTGTTCACGGTTTGAGATATCGGCTTGAAAATAGATCCCTTCCGTTTCCGGCCCGAAAATCTCCTCGAGCCGTGCGTGCTTCTCCCCTGCCAGGGGAGAGCGTCCCGTAAGGATCGGTACGGCCCGGTAGGTTTCCTTTAAATATCGAGCCAGTATCATTCCCAACCCGCCGGCCCCGCCGGTAATCAGATAGACCCCTTTGTGCCTGATCCCAACACCGGTTCCTTCGGTCCCCAACGCGATGGGGCGGAAAGACCGTATGTATCTTTGCCCCTTTCGGTAGCGGACCTCCGGAAATTCCTCCCCGGATTCGCGGGTCATTTCCGCACAGATAATGTCGGCCAGGTCTTTGCCGGCCTCACTCACCTGAACCGTCGTGAAATTCACCTTCGGCATGGCGAACCGGATGGACCGGCCATATCCGGATACCGCCTCGAAAAACGGGTTTACCGGTTCATCGGGGCCAAAGAAAAAGATCCGGGTATCCGGGTCGGATTGACTGTTGGCGATCGCCTTAAGCAGAAGGAAAACCGAATATACCCCCCTTTGGAGTTGGGTTTCCATATCCGCATCTATTTTCCCGACCTTCGAATCGAGTGCCCAGAGATGCACCACGGTTTTCGGAACGCCGTGTTTCTGTTGCAGGGCCTGAAACAGCCGTTCATAATCGGCCGTATCCGCCGGATCGATTTCATAGGTTTGGGGATCGATTTTTCTGAATCGACTGCCGGAAACAACCAGAACCATGTCCCCGCTCAGGCGCCCCGTTAACAGGTCTCTGTCGGCCTCGCCGGCGCCCAGGATCAGCAGCGGGCCGCCGGGCGATTTCGATTCAGACTCGATATCGATGGCGGAGAGCTTCCAGTCGGGCTCGAAACAGAGTGATCCGGGGGCGGCCCCCGGTATCGATTCTGTCTCTGGCATGGGCGTTTCAACGGTCTGATATCGCTTGTCATCAGAAACCTGGGGCAGCCAATACCGCTCCCGGGCAAAGGGATAGGTGGGAAGCGAAACACGGAACGGGTGCCTGTCCGGATGGAGCAGATCCCAATCGAAATCGACCCCGTTGACCCACATCTTCGCCAACTTGCCCAGTTTCCACCCCTTCATGAGGCTTAGGATATACGACTCCCCTTCTTTGTCGTCCACCATAAGGCTTGCTCTGCTCTGACCGACCCGGACGGTGCCCCGATGAAGTTCATCCACGGTGTCATGCCCCTGGGCAAAGCGTTTCAGTTTTAACGCCAATTCTTCAAGGGTCGAAGCGACCAGAGCCAGTCGTTCCGCCATCGGCTGCCGGCCCGCCTGCAGCGTATAAGCGATGTCCTCGATGCTCGACTTGCCCGCCGTATGTGTGGCGGGTTTTCGATTCTCGACTTGTCCGCCGTCCGTGTGGCGGGTTTTCGATTTTTGACGGTCGATGAATTCGACCATATCCTCTGCATACTTCCTGAGGCGCTCCTCATTCTTTGCCGACAGCACGATGAGCTGAGGCTCATCCCTGACCTCTGCCCCCTGACCTCTGACCTCATTTTGTTCATATTCTTCCAAAATGATGTGTGCATTGGTCCCGCCGAACCCGAAGGCGCTGACCCCGGCCCTCCTGGGGATGGGGTTGCCGTGGGTGTCGGTGAGCCGTTTCCAGGCCCTTGTTTGATCCACAACGTAAAAAGGTGTTTGTTCCAATTTTATCAATGGGTTGAGTTCTTTTAAATGAAGCGTCGCCGGAAGTTTTCCGTGCGCCATGGCGAGCATCAGTTTAAACAACCCGGCAATACCGGCCGCCGGTTCCAGGTGCCCGATATTGGTCTTGACCGAACCGATCCCGCAGAACGGATCGGTTTCCGAAACAGGCGTTTTTCCGTTCAGGAGATGGGCAAACGCCTTTTTGATACCGTCGATCTCCACCGGATCTCCCAGCTCGGTTCCGGTTCCGTGCAACTCCAGAAAGGTAACGGTATCGGCCTCTATCCCCGCATTCCGATAGGCGGCATACAGGAGGGCGGCCTGCGCTTCGCTGCTGGGAGCCGTCAACGAGGTGGCCTTGCCGCCATGGTTGACCGCAGACCCTCTGATTATGGCATAGATATGATCATGATCGGCAATGGCCCGATCAAGCGGTTTCAAAAAAACCGCCCCCACCCCTTCACCTTTGACATATCCGTCCGCATCTTTATCCAAGGCCTTGCAGCGGCCTTTGGGGGAGAGCACGCCGAGGCTGCCGGCACCAATCATGGATGCCGGAGACAGCATCAGGCTCACCCCCCCGGCAACGGCCATCTCGCACTCACCGGTTTGAATCGATTTGACGGCCCGATGAACGGCGACCAGGCTGCCGGAACAGGCCGTGTCGATCGATTCGCTGGGACCGTGCCAGTTCATCAAAAATGAAATACGATTGGTCAACATGGAGTTGGCCGTTCCAGTGGATATCTGGGCGTCCCCCCTGCTTTGCCGCACCAGCATCTGCTGGTAATCGTTGAACTGCAACCCGGCAAAGATTCCGATAAATCGGTCGGAAAGGGCGGTTGCATCGTATCCCGCATCTTCGATGGTCTTCCACACGACTTCGGTAAAAAGCCGGTGCTGGGGATCCATCATCTCAGCTTCCCGGGGAGAAATCTTGAAAAACGCGGGATCGAATTTATCCACATCCTTGATGAATCCGCCCCACTTGACATAGGGCCGCTCTTTGCCGGTCTCGGGATCGATGGAGAAATCCTGCCAGTTCCACCGGTCTTTGGGAACTTCACCAATGAGGTGGTCGGCCGCCTCCAGATGATTCCAGAATTCCGTCAGGTTTTGCGATTCGGGAAACAGGCCGTGGGCGCCGATGATGGCCACCGGAAAATCTTGTTCATGATACCGGCCGGCCTCCGGAATCCGGATATCCGGCATTACCGGCGGAGTCGCGTCATTGATGGATGCCGCCTTGGTGTCAACGGGCTCGACGCCGTCTTCGGTGCCCGGTATGACAGGAGTCAAATCGCCACCGTCACCATATATCGACCGAATCTTGTTCCCAAAGGTATCGACCAGGTATCGGCTCAATCCCCGGATGGTTCCGTGGGCGAAAAAAATGGACGGCGGCAACTCCACCTCAACCAGCCTGCCGATTTTATTGCTCAGTTGTTTAAGGGTGATGGAATCGAACCCGAAGAGCCCCAGGCTTTCTTCTGGATCGAGCCGTCCCGCATCGAGTTTGACGATCTCTGCGGCAATCTCTTGAATGCCCGCTTCCACCCGTTTTTCAAGGGGGATATCGGCTGCCCCCTGACCGAAGCGCCGAAAGAAGATCCCCACAGGCGCGCTGTTGGGATCATTTTTGCGGGGTGCAGAAACCACCGGAGGCGGCGCAGCAGGCGCGCCTTTTGCTACCGGCAGCCAGTATCGTTCCCGGGCAAAAGGGTAGGTGGGAAGCGGTATACGCCGGGGAGCGAGGTTTTCATGGAGCCGGTTCCAGTCGATATCGATACCCGACACCCAGAGCTGTCCGAGATTATGGAATTCCTTTTTCTCGATGGATAATTGCAGGAAGGCTTCCCCGGCTGCTCCTTTGGTCAACAAGTCGGTATGGATCCCACTGCTTTTGGTGTGCCCCAGGAACAGCCCCTCAACGGCGTCTGAGCCCTGGGCAAATTGTTTCAGTTTGCTTTCGGCATCTTTAAGATCGGTTGCCACAATAGCCAACCGCCGTTCAAAGGGTTCCCGGCCCGTCTGCAGGGTATAGGCGATATCCGCTATGCTCAAATTTTTAATTTTTAGTTTTGAATGTTGAATTTCGAGAAAATCCGCCATTCGTTTGGCATATTCTCTTAGCCGTTCCTCATTCTTTGCCGACAGCACGATGAGCTGGGACGCGATACTCGACTCCCTCTGTGATTCTTCTAAGGTCTCCCTTTTGTTTCCCCCTTGCCCTATGCTCTCTGCACTATGCCCTCTGCCCTCTGACCCCTCACCCCTGACCTCTGGTTCTTGATATTCTTCAAGAACCACATGCGCATTGGCGCCGCCGAAACCAAAGGAGCTGATCCCCGCCCGACGGGGCAGCCGGTTCCCGTTTTCATCCACGGGCGGCTCCCAGTCCCGATTTTCAGTGACAATGAAAAAGGGGCTTCCGACCAGTTCGATATAGGGATTGAGTTCCTCAAAGTGGATGTTCGGCGGCAGTTTCCGGTGTTTCAAGGCCAGGAGCACCTTGATGACACCGGCAATGCCGGCTGCGGTTTCCAGATGCCCGATATTGGTCTTCACCGATCCCAGTCCGCAGCAGGGGGCTTCGGGAATCGGCTTTTTTTCCCTCTCATAGAGTGCGGAAAAGGCATTTTTCAGGGCATTGATTTCAATGGGATCGCCCAGAGATGTGCCAGTGCCGTGGGCTTCGATGTAACCGACGGTATGGGCCGGGATCTTCGCCCGTTCATAGGCCTTGACGATCAGGCTCGTCTGAGCCTTGGGGTTCGGGGCTGTAAGTGAGTTAGCCTTTCCACCGTGATTTACAGCGGTTCCCCGGATCACCGCATATATCCAGTCTCCGTCCGCCACTGCGCGGTCCATCGGCTTCAGCATTACGGCTCCCACGCCTTCCCCCCGCACGTACCCGTCGGCCCGTTTATCAAAGGTCTTGCATCGGCCGTCCGGGCTCAACATGCCGGCCTTGTCAAAGGATATGGTGGCCGTGGGGGTCAGTATCACGTTCACCCCGCCAGCAATGGCCATTTCGCAGGTGCCGCTTCGGATCGCCTCGACAGCCCGATGAATGGCCACAAGGGAACTGGAACAGGCCGTATCGATGGGTTCGCTGGGTCCGTGAAGGTCCAGCAGATAGGAGATCCGGTTCGGCAGCATGGAATGGGACATACCGGTGGAGGTGTGCGCTTCGATCTCGGAAGCGCAACGACCCAGCAATTCCGCGTAGTCATTGGCCGCCACACCCACAAACAGACCGGTATCGGTCCCTGCGACATCGGCTGCCCGGTATCCCGCATCTTCAATGGTTTTCCATACGGTTTCAAGAAAGAGCCGCTGCTGGGGATCCATGAGTTCCGCTTCTTTCGGCGATATCCCGAAAAAGAGGGGATCGAAACGATCCACATCCGCAATGAACCCGCCCCATTTGGCACGGGTTTTATTCGGCTCTGTAGCAGGGTCACCATACAACGATTTCCAGTCCCACCGATCGGCCGGGACCTCGTTGATGAGGTCGTCACCGGCTGTCAGGTGTTGCCAGAATTTCTCCGGATTTTCGGATCCGGGCATCACGGCACTCATTCCGATCACGGCAATCGGCATTTCACCCGCTGTCCGGGGGGCATCCGGAACCGGCTCCGGTATTCGGAAACGGCTTTGGGACGGGGATTTCTTTATTTCAATCGATGGGGATTTCGAACGTCTCCCTTGAAAATGGGCTGCCAGGGAGTCGGCGTAGGCTTCGCACAGAAACGCCGCCAGACTCTCCAGGGTCGTATATTCGAAAAAGAGCGCCGGTGTGACCTCAAGGCCCAAGCTGCCGTTGATCCGGTTGGCAAGCTCCGTAAAACTGATGGAGTCGAATCCGTAAGTACTGATCTCTTCATCCGCATCGATGGCATTGAAATCCATCTTCAAAATCTCAGAGACAATCGATCGCAACGCTCTGCCGGCCGCTTCACGTAACCCCGGGGCATCGCTTTCCCCTTGAACCGATGACGACGCATCCGGTTTGTACGCCATCCATCTTTCAAGCTTCGGGCGCTGTCCCTTGATCAGCATAAACCGGGTCGAACCGGAGGCGAGCCCCTGTTCAAAGGCCTCCCAGCCTTCCGACGAATCGAGCAAAACCATTCCCAGGGTCTCTTTTAGGAAGGTCTCCGTCTGGCGGTCCACCCCCATGCCGCCGTCCCGCCACAGGGGCCAGTTGATGGAAAGGGTCTTTCCATACCGCTTTCCGGCTTTACGCAGCGCCTCCCGCCGGGTAACAAAATGATCCATAAAGCTGTTGGCAAAGGCGTAATCGCACTGGCCCGGGTTTCCGATCATGGCCGCGACCGATGAAAACATCATGAAGAAATCGATCGGTTCCGATTGAAAGACCTCATCCAGGCATACCGTACCGAAAACCTTGGGGGCCAGTATGGGTGCCATTTCATCCGGATTCTTTTTTACGATGGTCGCATCTCGGGTCAGGCCCGCCGCGTGCAGGATGCCGTTGATTTCACCGAACCGGGCCTTTATCCGGTCCTTTAACCGAACCACCGCCTCGGTATGGGCGATATCCGTCGGAATGTAGATGACCCGGGCCCCGGCATCATTCAGCGCTTGGATCCGTTGGGTTTGCGTTCGATCCAATTCCGATCGTCCGGTCAAAACGAGTCTGGCCTTTGTTTTTCGGGCCAGAAAATCGGCAAAGATCAACCCGAGCCCGCCGGCACCGCCGGTCAGCAGGTAGACCCCGTTTTCTTTCAGCCCGACGCCGCCGTCAGAATCGGCTAAAAGGTCGAATGTCTCAAGGCGGCGCTCCCAGCGAAGGTTGTCCCGATACCGGATATCCATACCGCCGTCGCCCCGTATCTCTGTTATCACCGCCTCGGTCATCGACATGGATTCGGCGACGCCGATCGTCCGGCACGCCAGTTTCGGGTGTTCCAGACGGAGCGTCTTCACAAATCCGGCCATGGCCGCGTATTGGGGCTGGGCCCCGTGGGCCGGTTCCCGAAACAGATACAGGAGCCGGATGGATTCGGCCGGCACCCGATCCAGAAACGCCTGTGTGATATGGAAGATCGAATAAAAACCCCGTTCGAGCTGTCTATCGAGTGCTTGTTTATCAGGTGAAAATTCGTCCTGGGACCAGAGGTGAACGATGCATTCCGGAAGGCGTCCCGCTTCAGCCAGGCAAGACAGTACCTGATGGTATCCTTTACGGTCTTCGGGACAAATCGTGTAGGTCTTTTCATCCAGCTGCTCATACCGCTCACCCGGTAGAACCAGTATGACGCCGGTATTCAACCGCCCACTGAGGGTATCCCGGCGCTCGGTGTCGGTATCGAACAGCAGTATCGGTGATGCCGGTTCGACGCGATGGGACCGGACGGGCGACGCTTCCCATTCCGCTTTATAATAGATCCGAACCGGAGCCGCCGTCTTTTGTTTAACGGCTCTTGTGGTAAAATCTTTCATACCGACCGCCACCGCCCCGGTTTCGTCCAAAAGATCGATATCAAAGGTCAATTCTCCGGAACCCGGATTACCTGCGTAACCGGCGAGGGCATACCCCTGATAGCCAAGGGGTCTAAACCATTTCACTTCTCCGATGGTATAGGGGAGATAAGGGGTTTCGGATGCGACTTGCCCCATCAATCCCAACACCGTCTGGAGCGCCCCGTCCATTATGGCCGGGTGCAGAACAAACATCCCGCGGCTTTCCCGATATGCCTCGGGAAGCACCCACCGGGACAGCGCTTTTTTCCCGGTGAGAAATATTTTTTCGACCACTCGGAATCCGGGGCCGTAATCAAGGCCTGCCGATCGGAACATCCGGTAGCAGTCGTCCCGATTTAGGGTTGCCTTGGAATCTGCCTTGACGGCTTTAATGTCGAGGCGATCCCTTGGGCCTGAATCGGAACCGACCGAAGAGATCTTACCCTGTGCGTGGACCCGGTCTTTTCCGGCATCGTCTTTGGTAACGACGTAAAAGCCGATGGCCTCCCCCTGGGGCATCAAGCGGATATGGACCGTTTGCGGCGCATCGGTCACCCCGATGGGGCGGATCCAGACCACATTCGACAACCGGTTCATACCCGGTTCACCCGCCATCTCGGCGGCAGCCCGGGCCATTTCGAGATAGGCTACCCCCGGCAGGGTCTTCCGCCCGGCCACCACATGATCCGTAAGATAAAACTCTTCCCCCGTAAACAGGGTCGTATACTGTTGTTCTTTCAGCGTCGAGGTATTGCTTCCCAGTAGCGGATGGAGACGATCGGCGCTGCTTTTCCCCTCTGCCCCATGCGCCATGCCCCCTGCTTTTTCAGGTATCCAAAATCGGTCTTCGGCAAAGGGGTAGGTGGGCAACGAAACCCGTCGCGGTTTATCGTCGGGATAGAGTGTCATCCAATCGATGGCTGTTCCGGATACCCACAGCCGCGCGAGTTTACTCAGCTTCCGCTCCTTTATGATGCTGTCGACAAAGGCTTTCCCTTCTTTCCCCTCGATCAGGCCTTCGGATTTTGCCTCGTCCGTTTTAATGTTCCCCAGAAAGAGATCTTCTGCTTCTTTTTGAGTCCGGATATATTGCGTCAACTTCCCCTGAAGGTCTTTGAAACCTGAAACCACCATGGCCATCCGATGGGCCATGGCATCGCGTCCGACCTGGAGGGTGAAGGCGATGTTCTCGATACTGGATGCTCGATGCTCGATATTTGATACTCGATTCTTGATACTCGATTCTCGATACTCGATGTGCGATGCGTGATTTGTGATGATGTATTGCGTCAGTCTGTTGATAGACGAATATTCCATGAAATGGGACGCGTTTACGGTCAAAGCATATCGCTCATTGACCTTGTCCGCCAAAGTGATTGATCCGACTTGATCCAGCCCTAGGGACTCAAAGGTTTCATCCGGATCCAGATCCTTGGCTGCCACCTCAAAAATGTCACCCACCAGCGTTGAGAGCGCTTCCCGGGTCTGTTCCCGAGATGCCTTCTCTTCGGACGGCTCCGGCATCCTTGCCGACTCATCCATAAACCGCAATAACGCTTTGGCATAATCCAGAAGCCGTTCTTCGTTCTTGGCCGATAATACTATAAGTTGAGGTTTAACCTTGAACTCTGAACTCTGAACCCTGAACACTGGTTCTTGATATTCCTCAAGAACCACATGCGCGTTGGCGCCGCCGAATCCGAAGGAACTCACCCCTGCCCGACGCGGTATCGGCCGTCGGTTGCCGTCTTCCAACCGGTTCCAGGGTTTCGTTTTTTCAACCACGTAAAACGGGGTATCTTCCAGTTCGATATAGGGGTTCAACTCTTTTAAATGCGGGGTTCCGGGCAGTTTGCCGTGCGCCATGGAAAGCAGCACCTTTATCACCCCGGCGATTCCGGACGCCGGCTCCAGGTGCCCGATGTTGGTCTTGACTGCGCCGAGTCCGCAGAAACGGGTTCGCTCGATCGGCCGGCCTGTCCGTTTGGCCAGATCTGAAAAGGCCTTCTTGATCCCCTCCACTTCCACAGGATCACCCAGCTCGGTGCCGGTGCCGTGCAGTTCCAAATACGTCACGGTGTCCGGGTCTATCCCTGCCGCCTCGTATGCAGCCGTCAGAAGGGCGGCCTGGGCGTCGGAATTGGGAGCCGTCAGCGAATTCGCCTTGCCGCCGTGATTGACGGCCGTCGCCTTGATGACCGCATATATGTGATCGTTGTCCGCAACGGCCTTGTTCAGGGGCTTTAAGAGCACCGCCCCCACCCCCTCTCCTTTGACGTATCCGTTGGCGCTCCGGTCGAAGGTCTTGCATCGTCCGTCCGGAGACAGCACGCCGAGTTCACCCGCACCGATCATGGTTCCGGGATAAAGCATCAGACTCACGCCGCCGGCAACAGCGAGTCGACTCTCTCCGCTTCGAATCGATCTCACGGCCCGATGCAGCGCCACGAGGCTGCTGGAACAGGCGGTGTCCACTGCTTCGCTGGGGCCGTGCCAGTTCATGAAATAGGAGACGCGGTTGGCCAGCATGGCATGTCCGGTTCCGGTTGCCGTCTGCGCCGCGGCCCGGCTTGCCAGCAGGTGCACATAATCGTTGTGCTGAACACCCACGAAAAGCCCCACCGATTGTCCGGACAGGGTTGCGGCGCTGTACCCGGCGTCTTCCACGGTTTTCCAGACGGTCTGAATGAACAGACGATGCTGGGGGTCCATCATCTCGGCGTCGCGGGGTGAAATATTGAAAAAGAGCGGATCGAACCGGTCGACACCGGCAATGAATCCACCCCATTTCAGATAGGTTTTTTCATCTGCCGACCCCTTGTGATAGGCGCTCCAGTCCCACCGATCCTTTGGCACTTCGGTGATCAAGTCCCGGTTTGCCCCCAGATGGTCCCAAAAAGCCCTTAGATCTTCTGATTGTGGAAAGATCCCGTAGGCGCCGACGACGGCCACCGGTTCCTCGGATACGGCCGGCAGGGAAACGGCTTCCGGCTGTTCGGCCACCGGGTGTAAACCCGCCGTCTGGATCACCGGACCGGCGTCTGATGCCTTATCTTCCGATTCCGGCCGGAGCTGATGGTAATACCGTTTGAGTTCCGGTCCGTGGGTCTCGCAAAGATAGACACCGAGGGCCCGGATGC